>NZ_BDMN01000101.1 GCF_002189065.1 Bathymodiolus platifrons methanotrophic gill symbiont | reverse complement strand
TCATGATAGCAGGTAACGCGGAGAAGTGAACTTTATGCGACAGAACCGTATTGCCGAGAGTTGGAGCTAAATCAGGTAATTTTTTGCTGTCCTCAAAATACCACAACCGCACTGGATTTAAAATTTACCCACACTTCCCCGCCCAGGTTTAATTTTAATTCTTCTAAAGCCTGGTAAGTAATAAGCGCCTTAAACACTACCCCGGTATCAACACTAACTCTGACACTGCCCATTTCATCAGCAATCATGATAATACGGCCCTGAAAATGATTGCGCATACTCGATTCCAGCGCACCATTTGATAGTACTATATCTTTAGGGTTTATCGAAGCATGACGACCCGTGGTTATTGCTTCTGATAATACAATACTCATAGATCCACTATGAAACTGATGTCCCTCCACTTCACCATGAAATAAATTAATCAAGGGAGTCTTTACTTCCAGCCCATCTGCTAAAGCGAGTACTTTATCAGCTAAGGCAAATCCTTGTAAGCGGTTATGCGTACTGAAAATCAATGTATGCCCGGTTTCTTGCGTATAGCCTTGTAAAAATGTTTCCAGTGCCTGGGCACTACTTTGGTCTAAATAACTAAACGGCTCATCCAATAATAAAACCTCAGGCTCCAAAACCAGACTACGCGCTAAAGCCACTTTCTGTAATTCACCACCGGAAAGCAATTTCGCCTGCTGATAAATACAGTGCTCTATATCCAGTTGTTTTAAAACTCGTATTATTTTTTCAGAGCGCCGCCCTTTACCCTGTATTTTTAACGCCAAATCAATATTGTCATACACTGTCCCAAGGAGCATAAAAGGCTTTTGTGCAAGAAACCCCACACGCCTCCTATATCGGACTAAACCCTTTTTATTAACTCGTTGACCATTAAATAAGATTTCGCCCTGAGCAGGACTGGTCAAAAATGCGAGCATATTAAGTAACGTACTTTTACCAGAGCCATTCGCACCAATCAGTGCCGTTGTTTTACCTGCCTGAAGCTGTATATTGTCTAATGACAGGGCTGGCTTATCATTATAATAAAACCGCAGTTGATTTAATTGGTAGATATTTTCCATAATGAATTTATATCACTGCTCTGTGCTAAGAGCCTATCTGAGTAGTCAAAACAGGCTTATTTAACAAAAACATTATGTAACCCAGGCTCATCGCCCTTACCGTTCCCACTCAAAGTAAGCATTTGTATTTTTAGCCTACCCGCCTCTTCTAGCGACCTGCCTTCTCCCTTAACATCCCATTGCTCCATTTTTACGCCATATTTATTATTATCCGTTGCAGAAACTTTTTTTAGCTCAGCCTCAATACGACCTTTTCCTTGCTCAGTAACCTGAATGCCATCATCTCCACCATCCATCGCCATAACATTGGAAAACCTCAGTTCTACGTTTCCCTCGCCTTCTTCATCAATTTTTATGCCTTCATCCGTTGTATCCATCACTATTACGCGACGCAACTTTACCTTTACATCTCCTGCATCTGTTTCATCAATATCCACACCTTCATCTTTGTTTCTGTTCGCCATCACTTTAAATAATGAGACTTCGACATTACCCGCACCGGCTTCATCAATATCAAATCCGTCATCCAGGTCTTTCGGGTTGTAAAAACCATTATCGTTTAATGTCACATGCTTCAGTGTTGCATCCACATTACCTGCACCGGCTTCATCTAATTCCATGCCGTCGCCACCATTACCATCAATCTGGGTATTAATAACAATGACATGTATATCACCTGGTCCACGCTCATCAACGCGAATACCATCAAAATCTATGGCTCCAGTACCATTACTGACAAAGCTTGAATTAGAAATATAAAGTTCTATACCTATCTTAGAACCAGCGCCATCGCCATCAAATTCGTCAGCGTTATCGTCTATATGCAAGCCGTGTAAAGCTGAATTTCTAATTTTTACCTTATCCAGAGATATTTGAATATCGTCACCCTGCGCATCTTCTGGAATATTAATGAGCACACCTCTTGTGGCGCAATTAACAATATTCAGTTTTTGAATTTTAATATCACCTGCGGTATTAAAAATCAGAGAGCCATCTTCTGTACTCGCCAATAATTCATCATTAAGCGTAAAGTTTCCTGCATTTGCTCCATCAATAATCGCACCATTTCCCAGCAGCATTATATTCTGGCTTCCCGTGTAGATAACCGGACTATTGAGACTGATCCTTGCATTTTTCGCAAATACAATTTTGTTGATACTGCTATCGACATTTGCCATGGCAAATGCATATATTAATGAAGCCTCATCCGAGACCTTATCGATTGCCTGTACATTACCTGCAGACAAAATAGCCAATAATGACAAGCTTATTATTCTATGTTTCATATTTTTGGAGTTTATCTCAAAAAGAGGTGGGCATTAAATTTAACAAAGAAAGATGACAAAACGATGACATAAACCTAGAAAAATCAGTTGCTCACGGTTTCTAGCACAAGCTTTTGATTCCACAACACTTCAAAAAAATGCCCGCTTAACCTATGGGTGAAGCTAAGATTTTTTTAAAGCACTGTAAAAGCAATATCTTGTACTATAAATTCGCGTTCTACTGATTTTTCTAGGATAAACAGGATATTAGTGTGTGCTAGTTCACAAAATTAACACAAAAAAGCCCTTTTACCTGAGTAAAAGGGCTTTTTTTCTTTTAGCAATAGCGGACTGAAGTCCGCTCTACATTGATTATTTATACTTTATGATAAACCTCGGCACCTTCATCAAGGAATTGCTGAGATTTTTCATCCATACCTTTTTGCAAAGCCTCTTCATCTTTTATGCCTTTTTCTTTAGCATACTCACGTACATCTTGAGAAATTTTCATGGAACAAAAATGCGGTCCACACATAGAACAGAAGTGCGCAATCTTTGCTGAATCTTTAGGCAAAGTTTCATCATGAAAAGAGCGTGCTTTTTCCGGGTCTAATGCAATATTAAACTGGTCTTCCCAACGAAATTCAAAACGTGCTTTAGACATTGCATTATCACGCGCCTGCGCACCCGGGTGCCCTTTAGCTAAATCCGCTGCATGTGCAGCAATTTTATAAGTCACAATACCTTCACGAACATCTTCTTTATTAGGCAAACCTAAATGCTCTTTTTGTGTGACATAACACAGCATGGCACAGCCGTACCAACCGATATTTGCCGCGCCGATAACTGAAGTAATATGATCATAACCGGGGGCAATATCTGTTGTTAATGGCCCTAAGGTATAAAAAGGTGCCTCATCACAATCTTCAAGCTGTTTGGTCATGTTTTCCTCAATCATATGCAATGGCACATGACCCGGTCCTTCAATCATAGTCTGAATATCATGCTTCCAAGCAATTTTAGTTAATTCACCTAAAGTTTCCAGTTCAGCAAACTGCGCTTCATCATTAGCATCATAGATTGAACCTGGACGTAAACCATCACCTAAAGAAAAGGAAACATCATAGGCTTTCATGATTTCACAGATATCTTCAAAATGAGTATATAAGAAGCTTTCAGTATGATGCGCCAGACACCATTTCGCCATAATAGAACCGCCACGTGAAACAATACCGGTCATACGTTTCGCTGTCATCGGAACATGGTGCAAGCGTACGCCGGCATGAATAGTAAAATAATCCACACCCTGCTCTGCTTGCTCAATCAAGGTATCGCGAAAAATTTCCCAGGTTAGGTCCTCAGCTTTACCATCCACTTTCTCTAATGCCTGGTAGATAGGTACCGTGCCAATAGGAACTGGCGAGTTACGCAAAATCCATTCGCGTGTTTCATGAATATTCTTACCTGTAGACAAATCCATAATAGTATCGCCACCCCAGCGAATACCCCATAGCATTTTTTCTACTTCTTCTTCTATAGAAGAGGTAACAGCCGAGTTACCTAAATTACCATTAATTTTTACCAGAAAATTACGCCCGATAATCATTGGTTCCAATTCCGGGTGATTAATATTACAAGGGATAATAGCACGTCCACGAGCCACTTCATCACGTACAAATTCAGGTGTAATTTCCTCTGGAATTGATGCTCCAAAGGATTGCCCTCTATGCTGACCTTTATAAAGATCACGCATTTCTACCATATTCTGGTTTTCGCGTATGGCAATATATTCCATTTCCGGGGTAATAATTCCCTGGCGCGCATAATGCATTTGCGATACATTTTTGCCAGCCTTCGCTTTACGTGGTTTACGAATATGCTCAAAACGCATATCGACCGTTGCAGGATCATTTAATCGTTCCTGACCAAAATCTGAGCTCGGTCCTGACAAGGCTTCAGTATCATCACGTTCGGCAATCCAGGCATCTCGAATACCCGCCAAACCTTTCTGCAAATCAACGTCTACATTAGGGTCTGTATAAATACCGGAGGTATCATAAACGAATAAAGGCCTATTTTTTTCCGCACCAAAATGTACTGGAGTATCTGATAAGGTGATTTTACGCATAGGAACGGATATATCAGGACGGCTCCCCTGAATATAAACTTTCTCTGATGCCGGGTAAGAGTCAATTTTTACACTACTCTCATCTGACGCTGAAATATCTTTAGGGACTGCGCTCATGTATCTCTCCAATTTCAATAGAACAAGGCGCCTGGTAAGTCTTTATAGAAACGGAGAAACCGATTCCTAGGGCTTTCCTACGCCAGTATTAGCTGGTCTCAGGTTCGAAGGGTGTTTTCTCAGCTACATAATAACGTAGCACCCCTAGCCTTTAGTAAACAACACAACATAATAGAAATTGCTTTGCTTTGCAAATGAAATCTATATTTTTATAGTTTGCTTTAACTAATTATTGCCAAAGTAATAGACCAACCCATTTCATCTTTACCCTGCTTCGAGCTCACCAACACAAATGCGTTGCACAACCATCTGCCTGCTGACTAGTATTTAATATGTACAAGACCCTTGGTCCTAAGAATCAGTTGATCAATAATAAACAAATCATTAAATGATTATAGTTGTCATATCTGAAGTTTCCCAATAATTATTTATGGTAAAATTGAAACTATGCTACAACTATATGAAAAAAATAGTCTTTTCATTCGTTTCAAATGCTATTGCCTAAGGGGAATTAAGTAGGGGTTTGCTATAAACATGGCAAAACCACCTAAAATAAACCTCGATACACCAGCTACCAGCATTGTGTATTTCAGCTACTCAATAATTGGGAAACTTCAGTTGTCATATTACTTCCGTATTAAGTCATTTTTTTTGTTATTATTACCCCGCATCATAAATAAAATAATAACTAGCCCTAAGAGAAAATGTATGGATGTTAATAACTTAAATTCCCTAGAAGAAAGAGGCGAAAATATGCGCCTTGATATACTCAAATTTGGAGGAGCTCTACTATTTTTAATTGCTGTTGGACTGTTTATTAACAACACCATGGGCCAGGGACCCAACCATACCTTCCTTATTGTCTCTGCAGTGATTGGCGGCTACATGGCTCTTAATATCGGAGCCAATGATGTTGCTAATAATGTAGGCCCCGCAGTAGGTTCTGGAGCCATATCTTTAATCGGTGCAATTTGTATCGCGATGGTATTTGAGTCTGCTGGTGCACTAATTGCTGGTGGTGAAGTAGTTAGCACTATTAAGAAAGGCATCATTGCCCCATCACTTATCAATAATTCTGATACCTTTATCTGGCTTATGTTGGCCGCACTACTGGCGGCAGCTATCTGGCTCAATATTGCTACTTTCTTCAATGCTCCCGTTTCCACGACACATTCCATCGTCGGTGGTGTCTTAGGCGCAGGCATTGCCGCAGGTGGCTTTGGCATTGCTAACTGGGCGGTGTTTGGAAAAATTGCTGCTAGCTGGGTTATTTCACCCGTTTTGGGCGGCATCATTGCTGCTACGTTCCTGTACCTAATTAAACGCACCATTACCTATCAAGAGGATAAGGTACTTGCTGCAAAACGTATTTTGCCTCTATTAATTGCCTTGATGGCCTGGGCATTTTCAACTTACTTAATATTAAAAGGTCTGAAAAAGATCTGGAAAGTCGACTTTGTAATGGCTGGCTCCATTGCTTTCGCAATTGCCTTAACCCTATACTTTGCAGTGCGCCCTTTAATTAATAAAGCGGCTGCCGCTCTGGACAACTCTAAGGCCAGCGTTAATACCTTATTTACTATCCCGCTTATTTTTGCCGCTGCCTTCCTTAGCTTTGCCCATGGTGCCAATGATGTTGCTAATGCGGTTGGTCCTTTAGCTGCTATTAATGATGCCATTACCCATGGAGGAATTGCTAAAAAAGCAGCAATCCCACTCTGGATCATGCTGATTGGTGCTGTTGGCCTATCCTTAGGTCTTGCCTTATATGGTGCTAAATTAATTCGAACTGTTGGCAGTGAGATAACTGAACTGGATAAGATGCGTGCATTCTGTATCTCCATGGCGGCAGCAATTACTGTGATTATTGCTAGTCAATTCGGGTTACCTGTCAGCTCAACTCATATTGCTGTAGGCGCAATCTTTGGCGTCGGTTTTTTACGTGAATATTTAAAACGCACTGATGCAAAACGTCTGGATGAAATCAGGGAACATCATGAACATCAAGACCCAGAAGTAACAGAGGCTTTTTTAAATACCTTTAACACAGCTTCTGTTGCAACTAAATCAAAAATGCTTAAAGAACTAAAAGCAAACTCCAACGAAACAGAATTCACTAAAAAAGAAAGAAAGTCTCTTAAAAAGGTATATAAACAGCAACTAGTTAAGCGCTCGCATGTTTATAAAATAGCAATCGCCTGGGTAGTCACCGTCCCAACCTCTGCTTTTATGGCTGCATTTTTATATTTTACGATCCGAGGCATACTAATTCCCTAAGCACCTTTATCAATAAACTGTAAAAGTTAGCTGCGAATGCTTCCTTTAACAATTACTGCGTTACTGAACTGTCGAAAAATGCTCTTGGATACGTATGTTTTTCCAGGTTTCTGGATAATAAACTGGGTATAGCGGACTAAGGCTCCTCCCCCCATTTTACAAAGGGGAGTCTGAACGGTTTCAATAATCATGAAAAAACCAGGATTCTCAATATTTTGGCAACCTAGGCTGTAACTCGTTCCTACAATCAACCTAAAGCTATCAAGTTTAATTTAAATACAACTTTTGCAAGTGAGGCACTCGTTAAATGAAGTTAATCTCGAATTTTTACGTCAAGCTTTTTATTTTATTTTTTTACTTTACACACATTTATTTTTTACTAGACTAAAATAAAAAAACTTCAAACTTCAGAATAAATAAAACAGCAGTTGACTTACGTAACATACTGATTATTAAATAGATTGTAGCATTGTTACAATTTCATACAATTTAACAGGTAATCAATAAACTCAAGGCATCCACTCACTTATTCTAGCCTTACACACAGAGTTATCCACAGATTTTGTGTATAACTTTATTTTCATAATACAGATAAGGACTTATCGTTTTTTTATCGAATATTCCTCACAAAAAGGACCTAAAGTGAACAGCTCAGAAAAAATAATTTTAAGCGTTGCTGTTCCTATTCCACTGAACCGTTTATTTGATTACCTTCCGCCTGATAACTGCATTTTGCAACACCTACAGCCCGGTGTGCGTGTTAAAGTCCCTTTTGGTAAAAACACAAAAACAGGTGTTTTATTAGCCATAAAACCTGACAGCAATATAGATACTAGTAAACTAAAAAAAGCTGAATTAATTCTAGATACCAGCCCCCTGCTATCCAGTAAAGAGCTAGACTTACTCTATTGGGCACAAACTTATTATCATCACCCAATCGGCGATGTATTTTTAAGTGCTTTTCCCACCGCCTTACGCAAAGGCAAGCCTAGTGAAGTGAAATTATCTCGTTACTTTCAGCTAACAGAGACAGGCAAAAACATTGATGAACAGGCACTTAAAAAAGCGCCTAAACAGCTTGCGCTGCTGAAGTTGCTAAAAGCACAGACTCAGGCAATAAGTAGTCAAGAGATCACTCAATATTTCAAGCTTTGGCAAGCGCCTTTAAAAGCGTTAATTAAAAAACAATATGTATCTGAAACCAGTCAGGTAAATTCAACCGAAGAACCTTTAACACGTCAATCACCGTTACCCGCCAATTCAGAGCAACAAGCCGCCATTAATGCAGTCACAGCACAACTGGATAAATTTTCAGTACATCTACTTGATGGGGTAACAGGTAGCGGCAAAACCGAAGTGTATTTACAAATCATTGAACAGGTTCTGGCTAATGGCTTACAAGTGTTACTGCTATTACCTGAAATCACCTTGACACCACAATTAGAAGCACGCTTTAAGCAACGCTTTACAGTTGCCATAGAAACCTATCATTCACAGCATAATGAAACCCAGCGCCTCTCAGCCTGGCTTAATATACAGCGAGGTAATAGCGCCATTTTATTAGGCACCCGTTCAGCATTATTAACCCCCTTACCCCGCCCTGGGTTGATTATTCTGGATGAGGAACACGATACTTCATTTAAACAACAGGAAGGCTTTCGTTTTTCTGCCAGAGATGTCGCTATCGTACGTGCAAAAATGCTTAATATCCCTGTTATTTTAGGTTCAGCAACACCGTCATTTGAAAGCCTGTACAACGTACAGAAAAAACGTTATCAATTACTAAAACTAACAAAACGCGCTGGAGGAGCGGAACCGCCTAGCTTATCCTTACTCGACATTAGAAACCAGGTATTACAAGAGGGCTTGTCGCCACCATTAATTAGAGATATTCATAAAACTCTAGCGAAAAAAGAACAAGTATTACTATTTCTCAACCGCCGAGGTTTTGCACCCACTCTTATCTGCCATGGTTGTGGCTGGGTAGCACAATGCTCCCGCTGCGATGCCAACCTGGTTGTTCATTATCGACAACAAAAGCTACGTTGCCATCACTGCGCCAGCGAACAAACACTACCTCGCCAATGTACTGCCTGTAAATCTGAACAATTAAAACCCTTAGGCCTAGGCACGGAAAGAGTTGAAAATGCATTACACAGCCTGTTCCCACAAAAGAAAATTGTCCGCCTGGATAGGGATAGCACCCAAAGAAAAGGTGTTTTAGAACAACACTTAGAGGCAATAAATAAAGGCCAGGTTGATATTATATTAGGCACACAAATGCTAGCTAAGGGCCACCATTTCCCAAATGTTACCTTAGTGGTCTTATTAGATGTTGATAGCGGTCTATTTAGCATTGATTTTCATGCCGCTGAACGACTGGCTCAACTAATTATTCAAGTCTCGGGACGAGCCGGACGAGCCACAAAAAAAGGCAGAGTCATCATGCAAACCAGGCAACCTGAACATCCTTTGTTAAATACCCTGATCCATCAAAGCTACCAGGCCTTTGCAGAAGCCGCATTAACAGAACGCAAACAAGCAGAACTTCCGCCCTATAGCTATCAAGCTCTATTTCGCGCTAACGCCCATGAGCAGGAGACTGCATTAAACCTTTTAATCGCGATAGCTGAACTAATTAATCAGTATGATAATCAAACCTTAGTATTAGGCCCTGTGCCCGCCCCAATGGCAAAAAGAGCAGGTCAGTTTCGTTATCAGTTATTATTACAACATTCACAACGCAAACAATTACACTTATTACTCAACTGGCTAATGCCAGAAATCGAAAAGCTTAAACAGGCACGAAAAGTTCGCTGGTCACTGGATGTTGATCCGATTGATTTGTATTAGACTTTAAATATATCATCCCTACAAGGGATGGTATATTTGGCGCCATTTTTTATTCAACAAGACAATAACTAATATCATCTTGGCTGGTTGTTTGTTGGTGAAATGCTTTAAACTCCTTAATATTAGCAAACAATTTTAAAACCTGATTGTGTTCTATTTTAGTTGTCGCTTTACTTAAAACGGCTAAATAAGAACTAAAATTCCAATCCTCAATCCGGCTAGTTAAACCATGATGTTTTCAACCATTCTGCGTAGGCACTCTGACCTTCCTCAGAACCATAACAAGCCTGGCGGTTATTTCCTCGCTGTAAAGATGCACTGGTGATTCTCGGGAGTCGAGCCATTAATTTCCTTCTGAAATAAGTTTTCGGGTTCTTAGGGGTAAGCGTATCACATTTAACCTTACTCTGACCCCAGTTATACTCGATACCAACCGTGATTTTTAAGAAATACTGCATTTAAACCATGCAGACAATAGGGAGCACCATCACCTTCTACACTTAACCTTTGATAACATAAGCCAGCTGGAATATTATTTGCTCTAAGTAGTGCGGCTAAAAGATGGCTTTTAGCATAGCAATATCCTGTTTTGTGAATTAAAACATCGGATGCTTTGCAGGTTACAGGATTTAATTTGTAATCAGAGCTATGCCTTATATTATCTCGCACCCATTCAAAGCAGTTTTTTGCTATGCTTTTTTTATCTGGCAACCCTGAGGACAAAAGTTTAGCCAGCTCTTTAATCTCGGGATTGCTCCAGTTGATATATTTGGATGACTCTAAATATTTCTTCATATCTTAGATATTACCTGCACATAATGCCTTGCTCACCGGAAAATTGGGAACGCAGCGAGGGCAATCAAGGGGTCAGCCAGCTTGATTTTTTAACCAGAACCAGTCAAGGTCAGAACCAGTTGAAAGGTTTATCAAACTAAACAATCAACTTGATAAAAACGCATTATTTTTAGGGCAAATCAGTGCAAAAAGGCTCACTCAGTAACAAACCAATTTGTGCTATGGAATTTTCCAAAGTCTTGGTTCGAGCCATGAGTCGCACGCCTAACTATTTAGCTTCAGTCGTAACCCAGTTTTCTACCCTTAACCCTGCGACACGGTCAAATTCTTTAGTGTTAGTAGATATCAAGGTAAGGCCACGACTTCTTGCATGTGCTGCAATCATAAAATCATACGGCCCTATATTTTGAGTTTTAGAAAAATTCAGCAGAAAAATTCAGGGTCAGGTCTTTCCATGCCATACAGTTCGTAAGAATACGTAATCATGAAAGGCCTTACCCCATGCTTCACACAAAACCCAATTAAAACAACTTATTAAAATTGTCATGCCACCAATAATTTAGAAACTTTCAGCTCGTTTCTATGTTGTTCCGCTTGCCACAAATCATATTGTGATTGTTGATTCATCCAGCTTTCTGAAGAGGTATTAAAAGCAATTGATAAACGAACAGCCATTTCTGGGCTTATTCCAGCCCTGCCATTAATAATACTGGACAATGTTTTTCGACTAACACCCAGTGCCTTAGCTGCATCAGTGATTGTTACCCCTAAAGGCTCTAGACAGAGCTCTTTTATTATTAGTCCAGGGTGGGGGGGATTGTGCATTAACATAGTTTTACCTCAATGATAATCTTCATAATTGACTATCTCTGCATGTTCTCCATTCATTCGAAAAGTTACTCGCCAATTTCCACTAACTTTTACCGACCAAATATCATTTCTATCACCCGTAAGTTGGTGAAGAAATAAACCTGGCAAATTCATATCCAATGGTTGTGCAGAGGCATTAAGTCTACCTAAAATTAGTTGAAGCCTTGCTGAATGATTTGATTGGATACCTGATTTATTCCCTGTTTTAAAGAAACGTTCTAGTCCTTTATGTTTGAAACTCATAATCATGTGTAAAGTATAACTAGACACGTTACAGGTTTCAGTGGTTTATAAATCTAACTCTTTGGAGGAATTACTTGCGTGCAGAAAATATCAAACAAGTAATTGGATAAATAATTGGAATGAGTATTTCTTCTCCATTTTTAAGCATAGCTTCAACACAATCTTTCACTACGTAATGAATACCTTTTAAAGTTTGCTCCGAAGTTTCAGCAAGCCAGCTAAGACTTGGAAATTCAGAGCATAACCCTACAAACGCTTCATCTTCCTCTGACCAAGTAACTCGATATGTATACTTTTCAAATATATCAGTCATTGTTCACCTCAATTTGCTCTATAGCAAGCAAGACTTGCCGCAACCCAAACCCTTAAGTGCTATACTGCGCCCTACTTTCCTTATGAAGACCTAGCTGAGCCTCTATGCCATTTTTAAACCTTGGATTGTGTAACTCTATTGTACAAGCTATTAAAGACTTGGGTTATACAGCTCCTCCCCCTATCCAGAAAAAAGCCATTCCCATCATTCTTTCTGGTAAAGACCTAATTGCCACCGCTCAAACCGGTACCGGTAAAACCGCCGCGTTTGTTCTACCGGTTTTAGAGATATTTAACAAAGAGCGTAAATTGCGTGGTAAACGTATACGCGCGCTTATTCTTACCCCTACACGCGAATTATCGATTCAGATTGCTGCGAATATTACTGAGTATAGTAACTGAAGTTTCCCAATTATTGAGTAGCTGAAATACACAATGCTGGTGTATCGAGGTTTATTTTAGGTGGTTTTGCCATGTTTATAGCAAACCCCTACTTAATTCCCCTTAGGCAATAGCATTTGAAACGAATGAAAAGACTATTTTTTTCATATAGTTGTAGCATAGTTTCAATTTTACCATAAATAATTATTGGGAAACTTCAG
>NZ_BDMN01000100.1 GCF_002189065.1 Bathymodiolus platifrons methanotrophic gill symbiont | reverse complement strand
ACTTCAGTGATTTAAAATACGTTGAGTGGGGAAGTAGCTGGCCATAAATCTGTTCATTGGTTTGGAGGAAATGGCGACCACTATCGACTACACTGATACAGCGTAATAACCCAAGGCGAATAAAGTCGATATCCTTCAACTCTGGGCATGAACGAGCCCACAAAGGATGACGCTCTGCTAACAGGGCACGTTCCATACTTTCATTGCAGTGTTGGTGAATATGTTCAAAGAGTGGTAGGTCTTTAAGCATGGGTGATATCCGTTTATGAGGTGATTAAAACGGAAATTTTTAGAAAAACTTTTTCGGCAATTGCAAGTTTTATTTGAAATTATTTGTTGTTTTTTTACGGTGCCTACAGAGTATCTATTTGCTGTTATAAGTGATTAAAATCAAAAAGATGGAAATATTCGAGTGGTGCTACCTTCAGGTAGGTTATAGGCTGCTTTGTTTAGGTACTTCTTCTTTCAATGGGAACACTGATGATGTTTATAGCAAACCCCTACTTAATTCCCCTTAAGCAATAGCATTTGAAACGAATGAAAAGACTATTTTTTTCATATAGTTGTAGCATAGTTTCAATTTTACCATAAATAATTATTGGGAAACTTCAGTATAGTAAATATCTTAACCTAAGCTGTCTGGCTGTTTATGGCGGCGTTGATTCCGAACCACAAAAGCAGCGTTTAATCGAAGGCATTGATATTTTAGTAGCGACACCAGGCAGGTTGCTTGATTTGGCTCATCAGCGTGCACTGCATTTTGATGAACTTGAAATACTGGTATTAGATATGGTAGATATGGGGTTTGTTGATGATATCGATAAGATCATTGAGCGCTTACCCGAAGCCCGTCAGAACCTATTATTTTCAGCTACCATGAGCGATGACGTTCGCGCCATCGCCAGTGGTTTTTCTGATAGTAAAATGAGCAATCCAGCCGTTGAGATAGCTATTTCACCGAAAACCACAACAGCACCCAATATAAACCAATGGTTAATAACGGTAGATAAAGACACAAAGTCCGCATTGCTGAGTCATTTAATTAACGAGCAAAAGTGGGATCAGGCGCTAATTTTTATCGAGAAAAACCACGGTGCAGCCAAGCTGGTCGATCAGCTTGCAAAACGCGGTATTGAAGCGAATGCCATTCACGGTGGTAAAAGCCAGGCCATGCGTGAAAAGATTTTGGCCGATTTTAAATCTGGAAAACTAAAGTATTTAGTCGCCACAGGGGTTGCCGCCCGCGGTTTAGATATTGGTGAGCTTAGTCGGGTTGTTAATTACGACCTACCCTTTAAACCTGAAGAATACATCCACCGCATTGGCCGTACAGGTCGTGCTGGTGCTTCAGGTGAAGCTATCTCATTTGTTGCAATGGGCGATTTTAAAAACCTATGCGCCATTGAAAGCCGTTTAGAGCATATAATTAACCGCAAAGAAATTGAAGGTTTTCCGGTTAGAAAAGTGATTCCAGTTTCAATTTTGAACTATGTTCGCAAAAGCAAAGCACCCAGTAAAACCTCAGCCAATAAACCAGAGAATAGAAAGAACAAAAATATTTGAGGTTAATTGAGGGGGAAATCATGATTTATTATCTTATGGCGTATTGAAGTCAGAAAAACCATTTGAAATAAATTATCAAATTACGGACTAAGTTTTAAAGAGCTCGCCAAGGAAAAGAGAAGATCTTCAAGGGGGTCGGCCAGCGTGAAGAACTAAAATTAAACGACCTCGTTAATAATCAAGTTGGCTGACCCCATGAGATACTTTTGGAGATTAAACTTAATGGTGATGGTAAAAAAAGTATTACTGTTACAGAACAACAAGATGTTTGGATTAAGGCACAAATTGTAACTGGTAACTATGGTAATGAAAGTGAATTTTTACGTGATTTAATTCGTAAAGAACAAAATCAAGATGCTGATATTGAGGCTATTCGTGTTGCACTTATAAAAGCTGAAGGGAGGGGTATGGGGCAATGGCATTCGCTTAAGCCATTACCCCCTTCGGTTAAGAGCCCGCACGAATGCAATCGCATGAGAAATCACTTTACCCATTTCAACTCTACATTAGGCCGTCGATTCACACCCCCGCCATTTGTTCACAGGCTTTTTGGATTTCCTAATATAGGATCGACCCGGTCTGAGCTTTTGATGATTTCGTGAAATAGAGCTGACAATGTCATCCATCACTTTTTTGATACAGCGTGCCGGAACAAACATGATATCTTCCAGATGCCTCGACATGGTTGCCAGGCTATTTTTAAAGTTTGCCTGTATTGTTTGTTTCGGATCCATTTCGTCTGGTTGCAGATTTAACAGACTATTTAATAAGTTTTCAGATTCATTGGTACAGAGTCTACTCATGGTGATCAGTACAAAATGGGCAAACAATTCCTGTTTTACGGTACGCTCACTTCGGCCATGGAAGTCATCGACCACAATCATATTTTTACTGATTTTATACAGCTCTTCAATTCCCCAGCGGGCGTGATAGACCTCTTTTAATGCGTCAATCGTGTATCGTTCGTCAAGCAATGTTGTGCCGATACAGTAGGTCTTGCCCTCCAGTGTATATTTAATCAGTCTGATGGTGAGCGCTTTGAACTGGATATCCGGATATTGTTTGCGAATGTCACGCTGAGTCTCTTTAGTGGGTAAGAGTGTGATAATTTGATCGGTCTGTGTGCTGTTTCTAAAATCATCAATCGCCTTAAAGGTGTTTTTCTGCAGGCGAAAAACGGGATGCACGCCCATTTGCATATGATAATACAACATGGCGTAGGAAA
>NZ_BDMN01000099.1 GCF_002189065.1 Bathymodiolus platifrons methanotrophic gill symbiont | reverse complement strand
GGGGTTTGCTATAAACATGGCAAAACCACCTAAAATAAACCTCGATACACCAGCATTGTGTATTTCAGCTACTCAATAATTGGGAAACTTCAGTTTATAAAGCCTTACAAATCCCTAGCGAATAACTATGAAATAAAGCGTCATAACCGTATAATGCTGTTGATGAAACTTTCTCATAACCAATATTAGCTAACGAGAGTAAATGATTGATTTAATTTTTGATGTCTTACCGCAAATTCATGGCGGCGGCGATCACCAAGGGTTAGGAGCAGTAAAAGGCCTGGAAGCTTTTTTAACCTTTATAGAGTCATTAACAACAAAAAGCCCTGCGGAAATATTCACCGTGTTTATGCCGGGTATTAGTGCAATGGATAATATTCATCCTCTGTTGGTACACTTTCCTATTGCCTTATTCTTACTTTTTTTCTTTGCCGATACAGTAGGCGGCTTATTTTCAAAACCTGCATGGCGCCAATTTGCCACACCATTACTTTACTTAGGCACAATAACGGCAATCTTAACCGTTACCGCAGGATTTCAAGCCGCTTATTCTGCCCCGCATAATGATGTGACTCATGCCATTATGTTACGCCATCAGACCTTTGGCATAACAGTGACCGTATTAGCACTTCTTCTATCGATACGCCGCTTGTTTGCCGCAGATAGCTTTTTATATACAAAAACGTACGGTTACTTTGCTATCTCAGGAATTTTAGCCTTATGTCTAACGCTAGGCGCTGATTTAGGCGGTTTAATGGTCTATCAACATGGTGTCGCTGTTGCCCCGGTAATGAAACATAATTTACCTGTCACGACCATTATAGTAGAACAAGTCCCACTTTCACATAAGCATGACTCGCCTGCTCACACACATGACTCTACTGCGCATAGCCATGACTCAGCACATATACACAGTCACAATGGCCAGGAGCACACGCATTAGACCCTGAATAAGGCTGGCCAGTATTCATCAATTTAAGTATGCAGCACAGTTTCCATAAAGTTATAAATCATTAGCATCCAGAGGAAATTCTCATAAGCAACTTCTTCTCTTCAAGAGACTGTTTCAGTATGGTATTCTATGCGGCTTAATCGCCAATTCCTGTACTTTAAATGAAACGAACTCGTGTCAAAATTTGTGGCTTTACTTCAGCTGAGCAAGCTGCTTTTGCTGCACATGCGGGAACTGATGCGATAGGCCTGGTTTTTTATCCACCCAGTCCTCGGCATGTGTCGATAGATAAAGCACAGAAAATAGTTGCCGCATTACCTGCCTTTACAACAGTTGTTGCACTTTTTGTGGATGCCTCTGAAGCACAGATAAGAGAAGTAATAGAACAAGTCCCTATTGATTTATTGCAATTTCATGGCACCGAATCTGCCGATGCATGCAGGCTCTATGCTAAACCTTATATTAAAGCTATCAGGATGCGTACTGACACTGATATAAAGGCTTTAAGTACTGAATATCATGATGCATCAGGCTTATTGCTTGATGCTTACCATGCTAAGGCAAAAGGTGGCACAGGCGAACAGTTTGATTGGGATTTAATCCCGAAGCACTGCGCTTTACCCATAATATTAGCCGGCGGACTAGGTGTGCACAATGCACGCGATGCAATTGAACACGTTAAACCCTATGCTTTAGACGTAAGCAGCGGAGTAGAAGCGGAAAAAGGCATAAAAGATAATACTAAAATAGCAGCATTTTTAACTGAGGTTTACCTAAGTGACAGAAACAACTAATTCATACGATATGCCCGATGAACGGGGACATTTTGGTCCTTATGGTGGCTTATTTATTGCAGAAACGCTCATTCCTGCCGTCGAGGAACTTGACGAAGCTTACCAAAAATATATGACAGACCCAGAGTTCATGGCTGAACTCGACAAAGATTTTCAGCATTACGTGGGTCGTCCTTCGCCGCTCTATCACGCCGAACGCTGGACGCGTGAATTAGGTGGCGCGCAAATTTACCTTAAGCGTGAAGACTTAAACCACACCGGTGCACATAAAATAAATAATACCATTGGCCAGATTTTATTAGCCAAGCGTATGGGTAAAAAACGCATTATTGCTGAAACCGGCGCTGGCCAGCACGGCGTTGCGACTGCCACAGTATGTGCACGTCTAGGGCTGGAATGTGTCGTTTATATGGGGGCAGTTGATGTAGTACGCCAAAAACTGAATGTTTACCGCATGCAACTCCTGGGCGCTAAAGTCGTCGCAGTAGAATCAGGCTCCAAAACACTAAAGGATGCCTTAAACGAAGCAATTCGTGACTGGGTAACCAATGTTGATACTACTTTCTATATTATTGGTACAGCTGCAGGCCCGGCACCCTACCCTGCAATGGTTAGAGACTTCCAGTCTATTATTGGCCGTGAGGCAAAGCAACAGTGCCTGGCACAAGCAGGTAAATTACCCGATGCATTACTCGCCTGTATTGGCGGTGGTTCAAATGCTATCGGTTTATTTTATCCCTTTATTGACGATGCTGACGTTAGAATGATCGGTGTAGAAGCAGCTGGAGATGGTATTGAAACTGGCCGTCACTCAGCTCCATTATGTGCAGGGCGCCCTGGCATTTTACACGGCAACCGCACTTACTTAATGGAAGGTGATGATGGTGAAATCATTGAAACTCACTCTATCTCTGCGGGTCTGGATTACCCGGGCGTTGGTCCTGAGCATGCCTGGTTAAAAGATATAGGTCGTGCTGAATATGTCAGCATTACCGATGATGAAGCCGTTGAAGGTTTTCACGCATTAACTAAAATGGAAGGTATTATTCCCGCGCTGGAATCTAGTCACGCAATGGCTTATACCTTAAAACTAGCTCCAACCATGAAACAAGATGAGATCTTAATAGTTAACTTGTCCGGACGTGGTGACAAAGACATGCATACCATGGCAGAACGTGAGGGAATTAAAATATGAGCCGCTTAGCAAGCACCTTTGCAGAATTTAAACAATCAGGTCATAAAGCATTAATTCCTTTTATTACTGCTGGTGACCCTAGCCGCGAATTTACCGTGCCGATGATGCATGCCATGGTGGAAGCTGGTGCTGACATTATTGAATTAGGCGTACCTTTTTCTGACCCCATGGCAGACGGACCGGTTATTCAACGCGCCAGTGAACGTGCCTTGGCACATAAAATGAGTTTACGTCATACTCTTGAAGTAGTCAGCGAATTTAGAAGCAGCAATCAGAACACCCCAGTCGTTTTAATGGGCTATGCAAACCCGATCGAAGCTATGGGCTATGAGAATTTTGCCCAGGCCGCTGAAAATGCCGGAGTTGATGGCGTTTTAACGGTTGACTTACCGCCTGAAGAAGCAAGCGAATGCGCTACGCTACTTAAAGCACATAATATCGATCAGATTTTTTTACTAGCCCCGAATAGTAATATTGATAGAATTAAAAAAATGGATGCGCTAGGTAGTGGTTTTCTATATTACGTTTCTGTAAAAGGTGTCACTGGTGCTGGCCATCTGGATACCGGTGATGTAAAAAGAAAACTTACTGATATTCGCGCCAACACTCAACTCCCTGTAGGCATTGGCTTTGGTATAAAAGATGCTGAAACCGCAAAAGTTATTGCGAATTTAGGTGATGCAGTAGTTGTCGGCAGTGCATTAATCAGTAAAATAGAAGAAAATCTAGATTCTCCTGAGCAAGCTAAACAGGAAATTACAGAATTATTAAAATCCATGCGCTTAGCCATGGATAGCCAAGGTTAAAGACGGAGCATATATGAGCTGGTTTGAAAAATTAGTCCCCTCTACCATTATAAAGAATGACACTAACAGCAAAAAAACTGCTGTCCCTGAAGGTTTATGGAATAAATGTTCTAACTGTAATGCAATTTTATACAATACCGAACTAGAAAAGAATTTTAATGTCTGTCCTAAATGTGATCACCACATACGCATTGGCGCAAGACGTCGTATTGACCTGTTTCTTGATGCCGAAGGTCGAGAAGAGATTGCTGCAAATCTAAAACCTACTGACCCCTTAAAGTTTAAAGACAGTAAAAAATACAAAGATCGTATTAGCCAGGCGCAGAAAAAAACTAAAGAAAATGATGCTCTGGTAGTCATGAGTGGCACCTTGGAAGGCAAAGCTATTGTCGTAGCAGCCTTTGATTTCAGCTTTATGGGCGGATCCATGGGGTCTGTGGTTGGTGAACGTTTCGTACGCGGTGTTAATAAAAGTCTGGAATTGGGTGCTCCTTTTATCGTCTTTACTGCCAGTGGTGGTGCGCGTATGCAGGAGTCATTATTTTCATTATTTCAAATGACTAAAACTAGCGCTGCACTAACAAAACTTTCTGATGCAGGTATTCCTTATATCTCCTTTATGACCGACCCTACTATGGGGGGGGTATCAGCTAGTTTAGCTATGTTAGGTGATATAAACGCCGCAGAACCAAAAGCTTTAATCGGTTTTGCTGGCCCACGAGTTATTGAACAAACAGTACGTGAAAAATTACCAGAAGGTTTTCAGCGTAGTGAATTTTTACTAGAACACGGTGCTATCGATATGATTATTGATCGTCGTGAAATACGTAAAGAAATCAGCTCGATTTTAGCTCTTCTTACTGCAAACTCGGCGGCATAAAATAAATCGCACGCTCCTCCCTGACTAACTTATCTATAGTAACTTGTCGGGGAAAAACATGCGTATTATAAATATCAAATTCTTAAATGCGGAAAGCATAAAACTGCCCTGCTTGATAATAACTCTTTTGTAATGCATTTTGATACCCTGAAAGGCTGGCTGAATTGGCAAGAAAGCCTACATCCACAAAGTATTGATCTTGGCTTAAACAGAGTAACCAGGGTTTATAATGCCCTGCATAGTACTGCGCAGAAAAAAACTGTCACTATCACTGTAGCGGGTACCAATGGCAAAGGCTCTAGTATTGCATTTCTTGAAGCTATTTATATTGCTCAAGGCTTACGAGTAGGAGCCTATACCTCTCCTCATATCGTTAACTATAACGAACGTATTAAAATTAATGCTAAACCTGTTTCTGATGATTTGATATGCGCAGCTTTTGAGCGTATAGAAGCAGTAAGAAATAATATTTCTCTTAGCTATTTTGAATTTAGTACTTTAGCGGCTTTAGACATTTTTTCTCGTTCAGATCTTGATATACAACTATTAGAAGTAGGCCTGGGTGGTCGACTCGATGCCGTCAATATTATTGATCCTGATGTTGCTATTGTCACCTGTATTGCCCTTGACCATACAGCATGGCTAGGTGAAACACGTGAAGCAATCGCTTTTGAAAAGGCTGGTATTTTCCGTGCTAATACAGTGGCTATTACTGGCGACTTAGAGCCCCCTAAAGCGTTAATTGACTGCGCGCAACAAAAACAGGCAGAGTTATTATGCCTGGGACATGATTTTACTTATAGTAAAACTGATAATAAGCAGTGGACCTGGCACAAAGATAACAAGAAGTTAAGCAACTTGCCTTGCCCTCAACTGAAAGGTGAACATCAATATAGAAATGCCTCATCTGTTTTAACGGCCATTCATTGCTTACAAGATAAAATAACTGTCAGCGAGCAAGCGATCAAACAGGGGCTAAGTAATGTTAATTTACCAGGCAGATTTCAATTAATTGGCTCTGAACCACCAATTTTATTAGATGTGAGTCATAATCTTCAGGCAGCCCAAGCTTTAATCGATCATTTACAGTCTGAATTTAAACACACACCGATACATGCTATTTTTACCATGATGAATGATAAAGATATTAACGGCGTCATCAGTCTTATGCAGCCTTTTATCAAGCATTGGTATATTTCACCTTTAGATAACCCTAGAGCCAGCAAAGAAACAGATCTTAAAAATGCATTTCAACATTGCAATATTAATCCTGTAAACACTGGCTACAAAGACTTTCTCAGCACTTACCACGCAGCTAAGGCAGGCGCACAGGCTGACCAAGGTATTATTTTAATATTCGGTTCTTTTTTTCTGGTATCCGAATACCTAACACTCTTTAGCAAACCACAAGGATAATAGTATGAACGAGATATTAAAACAAAGAATTGTAGGAGCGATCGTTATCACCGCCCTCGCCGCAATTTTCGTTCCGATGTTATTTGATGATCCGGTAACAAATAGCGATAACTTTACTAATGAATTATCATTACCTGAAGGACCTATTAATGATATGCAGCCCTTACTGGATGCTATCCCTAAAACCACGAATCAAGTCTTGTCACAACCTGTACCTGCTCAAGTTGACCTGCAAACCAAAGCCATCAAACAATCAGTCAAGAAAACTAACCTGAAAAGCTGGACCATTCAAGTGGGTAGTTTTAGTCAGAAACAGAATGCCATTGAGTTCCGGGATAAATTACGTAAAAATAAATTCACTGCTTATGTGGACTCAGTTACCAATAGCCAGGGTACTTTATACCGTTTACGTGTTGGCCCTGAACTTGATGAGAAGAGAGCATTAAAAACCAAACAACGACTTGAATCTCTGTATAAAGTAAAACCTCTTTTAGTTTCAGAATAAATAACAACATGATCTGGATAGACTATGCCATTATTGGCTTAATCAGTATTTCTCTTATAATAGGCCTCTTCAGAGGTCTGGTGCGCGAAGCATTTGCCCTCGTTACATGGGGGCTTGCTATCTGGATAGGCTTTACTTTCAGTCTCCCCTTTGCAACTTTTTTTGAAACTAGCATTAGTATTCCCAGTGCAAGAATTGCCACTGCTTTTGTATTACTGTTTTTATTAACATTAATTGTTGGTGCTATTATTAATAAGTTACTCAGTACCCTGATTAGTAAAACAGGCTTGACTGGCTCTGACCGGCTAGCCGGATTAGTTTTTGGTATAATTCGTGGCGTTATGATCATTATCCTATTAGTGATGTTAGCAGGCTTAACCCCCGTACCTGAAAGCTCATGGTGGCAAAAATCAGAACTCATACCTCATTTTCAAATACTTGCAGTCTGGTTACAAACCCATATACCTGATGGTATTGCAAACTATTTAAATTACTAATAACTTATTACAGACCAGGAAAAAACATGTGTGGTATTGCGGGGATTGTTTCCCATCAAAATGTAAATCAAGATCTTTATGATGCTTTAACTGTGCTACAGCATAGAGGGCAAGATGCGGCTGGAATTGTGACATCTGAAAACGGACGCTTACATTTACGTAAAGACAACGGCCTGACCCGTGATGTTTTTACCACCGAACAAATGGTCAAACTAAAAGGCAATATGGGTATAGCTCATGCTCGCTACCCAACGGCAGGCTGCTCAAGCTCTTCCGAAGCACAGCCTTTTTATGTCAACTCTCCTTTTGGTATCACCCTGGCCCATAATGGCAACCTGACCAATACCGAGACTTTAAAAAGAGAACTATTTATTCAAGACCAGCGCCACCTGAATACCAATTCTGATTCTGAAGTCCTACTCAATATCTTTGCCCATGAATTACAGCAACTGGGGAAACTAGAACTTAATAAGGATGATATATTCAAAGCTGTTGAAGGCGTACACCGACGTTGTAAAGGTGCTTATGCAGTCGTTGTAATGATTCCTAATATCGGTATTATTGGCTTTAGAGACCCACATGGTATTCGCCCGATTGTCTTTGGTGAGCGTAAAACCGAGCAGGGTTCCGAGTTTATGATCGCCTCAGAAAGTGTTGCACTTGATGTTCTGGGATTTAACCTGACCCGTGATATCGCACCAGGTGAAGCTGTCTACATAGAAGAATCTGGAAAGCTACATACCCAACTGTGTTCTGAAGTTTCAGACCATTGCCCCTGTATCTTTGAATATGTTTATTTTGCCCGCCCTGATTCTATTATTGACAATATCTCAGTCTACAAGGCACGCCTGCGTATGGGTGATAAATTAGCAAAGAAAATTCTAAAAGAATGGCCTGATCATGATATTGATGTCATTATCCCGATTCCTGATACCAGTCGTACTTCAGCTTTAGAAATGGCACATACACTCGGTGTTAAATTCCGGGAAGGCTTTATGAAAAATCGCTATATTGGTCGAACGTTTATTATGCCAGGCCAGCAAATGCGTAAAAAATCAGTACGTCAAAAACTTAATGCCATTGGTCTGGAGTTTGAAGGCAAAAATGTTTTATTAGTTGATGATTCAATAGTACGCGGCACTACATCAGAGCAAATCATCCAGATGGCTCGTGATGCAGGTGCAAAAAAAGTTTATTTTGCCTCTGCTGCCCCTGCTGTACGCTATCCTAATGTCTACGGCATAGACATGCCCGCAGCACATGAACTGATTGCTCACAACCGCACTGAAGAAGAAATCTGTACTGCCATAGGTGCAGATAAAATGATTTATCAAGACCTGGAAGACTTAATTGATGCGGTACATAAAGGAAATACCGACATTAAACATTTTGATACCTCCTGCTTTGATCATCAGTATATTACAGGTGATATTGATGACGCTTACTTGCAACATATTGAGTCCCTGCGCAACGACGCCGCCCAGACAGACAAAAAAATAGAAACTGCTACCATTGATATGCATAATTCAAATTAATTCAATTTTGTAAGTAGCTGACGACGAAGCTGCTACTTAGTACTCGCTATATCTTTTATGCAGAGGCCCTACGTTTTTACAAAGCCTAGCTTCACTTCTTCCGCTGAAAATCAGGGAAACGTAGCCTAAGCGAAGTGATGATTTTTAGTCCGCGATAGCCGTAGGGCCGTTATTTTGTCGGAGTCTGAGCGTTAGCGAAGGTGGAGACAAAATAAAAGGCCATCCGACACGGCGTCAAGTCATTTGGAGCCTATGTTCCGACCCCTTGTTGGGTCGGGACGAGGTGACGAGGACGAATCGGGGCCGCCGGAGGCATAAGTGGTCGCGTTAAGTTTTTGCTGCTTGCTTGGGCTGGGATGCCCAAAACAAGCTTTCGCAAAAATAGCGACTCCCCGAAAGGCCTAATCATAGAGTGAGTATACTCACTTAGAATACAAACATAAAAACCTGATCCTATGCTTCAATACCTTCGCCAAAATGAAAATACACTCATTTTTATGAATTTTACAACCTATAAGCGATTGATTTATATAGGTGTAAGATCATCATTTTTGGATTAAATTAAAATTGGTGAAGGTATTGATGCTTGTTTGGTGTTTAGATTTTGAAAATATTTCATGTTGTTAATTTTAAGAGAGGAGTTAAAGATGAATAATGATGTTTATGCACAGAGAAAGAAATACTCTAAGGATCGTCTCAAACAACTAAAAGACCCCGACTTGATTAAAAGCCGACCATATTGGAAATATATTAGTAATGTAACAATGATTGAACCTTGCCACAAACAGTGGGATGGATTAGTTTTACAGCATGATGATCCTTGGTGGAAAAAACATTTCCCTCCTAATGGTTCTGAGTGCCGTTGTCGTGTGACAGCTGTTCGGGCTAAAGAATATACAGGGCAAACTGCTCCGTCAGATTGAGTAAAGGAAAAAGAAAAGCAAAGGGTCAGGTCTTTATTTTTGCATTCCGCCATGTATAACCCTACTCACTGTTGAGTAATGCAACAAATAATACCGACCAATTAAAGAGGTCAGATACAGCTCTCTATCTTCCTCATCAAGATAAATATCTTCTCGACCGCCACCTATTGAAGTAACGTGACATAAAGCGCCTGAAAATTTAATTCGTAAAGGTCTAATTATAGAGGGAGTATACTCACTTAGAATACAAACATAAAAACCTGACCCTATGCTCTTCGAATTTGATAAGAAAGACCAAATCAAGTCTTTACTTTTTCAGAAAAAACAAGACTTGATCCCTGTTTTCTTTTAATCGAATATTTTGCTTTTATATACTTCATCGGTGACGACTTTAAACCAGCGTGGTCGAAAAAGGGCCGTATACAGACAAATCAACGTGGTAGTTGGAAATGGCAGAAAGCTAGCCACACTCATTAGTAAGAGAAATAAAATAGTGAAAATACGTGTTTTCATAGGATCATTTTGTTTTTGTAATTTGATTGTAGATATCTGAGTAGAAGCGTACACACTATTCATTCCGACAACAAGTGGAATATTGGAGGTGTGTCATTAATCAACTACCATGTATATAAAACGTGGTTTAAATCCGGCCTAAAGGGCCGTCCTCAGAGAGCGGTAAAGGGTCTTAGTTTTTGCATTCCTCTATGTATAACCCTACTCACCGTTGAGTAATGCAACG
>NZ_BDMN01000098.1 GCF_002189065.1 Bathymodiolus platifrons methanotrophic gill symbiont | reverse complement strand
CTCCGTCAGATTGAGTAAAGGAAAAGGAAAAAGAAAAGCAAAGGGTCAGGTCTTTATTTTTGCATTCCTCTATGTATAACCCTACTCACCGTTGAGTAATGCAACGAATAATACTGACCAATCTGTACTAGGCTATATCCACATTTCTATAGAAACCGCTTCTATAACGGCAGTTGCTTGAGAAAATCTGAAAAATACACCCGCTGTTCTTCCTGTCTCAACTCCCAGATTCCAGTAAGCATTTCTCTACAACACATCGACCAGACCAGCTTATAAAGCTTATTTTGCATTTGAACAAATCAAATAGCATGGTATTTATTGCTTGAATCCAAGAGTGTTTATTTTTATTCTGCACTAAGATATGTTAAGTTCTTTGCTAATTTAGCATTAACGTTTCAGAACAACATTCTATACCTAGGCAACAGGAATTCTCATGACAATAAAAATAACATTACACAAGTCCATTTTAGCCACTAGTATCGCTTTGCTTGTGCTTTCAGGTAATGCATTTGCAAAGTCTGGTGATAAACATAAAATGCACCAGCTTTATCAGGATAACTGCGCTAGCTGTCATGGATCCGATCATGGTGGGTATCTAGCGCCTGCATTGAACTCTGATACTTTAAAAGGCCGTAGCCCTACTGCTTTACGCACACTAATAATGACCGGTAGCTTTGAAACCCTGATGCCTCCATTTTTCGGGCGCTTATCAGATAGCGATATTCGCGATATGGTTAAACACCTGCAAGCTACGCCTAAACTGAATAATCCTCCCTGGACTATTAAGGACATGAAAGCTTCTTTAAAAGTCTATGTCAAAGATGAATCTAAACTGCCCACAAAACCTACGTTTAAAATAGACAGTATGGATGATATTATCGGTGTTGCGGCACGCGGTAAATATGGTCGTGGACAGGGTTCGGAAGCGGTTTTTATCAATAGCAAGACCCATACTATTATAGCTAAAGTACCGACCGTCACCGCTGCACATATTATTGATTTTGACCCAGCTAACGAGCGCTGGGCTTATGTGAAAACCGATACTGCAGAAATTTACAAAGTTGATTTATATACCATGCAAGCCGTGCGTAGTATTAAAACCGGCTGGAATGGTCCAGGCATGGGAATTTCACGCGATGGAAAATACATTATGGCAGGCTCCTTCGTGCCTCATAATGCGGTTATTTTAGATGCAGAAACACTAGAGCCTCTAAAAATATTTGAGTTAGAAGGCATAGACCCTGACGGTAAAAAAGTCAGCTCTGATTCCGGTATGATTATAGGCACGCCCTATGCTGATATTTTCGCTATCGCACTGGAAAATGCCGGGCAGGTCTGGATAGTGGATTTAAAAGATGGTTTTCCTGTGACCAAAATCAAAAATGTCGGTCGTCATTTACATGATGCCTTCCTGACTCATAAGGGTAAAAAGCTAATGGTTGCCTCTTATGATGATAGTACCGTCATTGCAATTGATTTAGAAAAACGTGCAATAATCAAAAAATTAAAAGCGGGTTGTGTTCCTCATGTAGGCGGTGGTGCAGCCGTTAAAGTTGACGGCCGTACTCTAGGCTTTGGTACTAACTTTGGCACCTGTGAAAAAACTGTGGTCAGTGTCTGGGACCTGGACAATATGAAACTGGTTAAACAGATTCCCGTCTCAGGTGGTACAGAGTCTCCAACGGCACATGCAAACGCACCTTATGTTGCCGTGGATATTATTACCAAGGACAGACGCGCTCGTACTATTCAGTTAATCGATAAAAAATCATTAGAAGTTGTAAAAACACTAGATGTTGGTGGGCATGCTTATTTCCCTGAATACAGTGCAGATGGTAAATTCTTATATATCAGTGCCGGTTATGCAGGTGATGAAGTTATCGTTTACGACTCAATATCATTGAAAAAAACAGCGAACATTCAAATGGAAAGCCCGGCAGGTATTTTCTCTCGTGGTCGCGTTAAATATATGACTCGCGGTTTATCCCCTGACGAAATGGAGTAAGCTCAATGAAAACCTTATCTTACTTCCTAATTACCGCCAGCATTTTAGGCTTTAGTATAAACAGTCAGGCTGCCAGCATTTATGCTGGCAAAGCTAAAGCAGCGGCCGTCTGCTCCCAGTGTCACGGGATTCGTTCTACCAGTGCTGAAGCACCTTTTCCGTCCTTAGCCGGGCGTGATAAAAAGTACCTGGAATCTGCCTTAAAACAATATCGTGATAAGACACGTATCTCGGATATTATGAATAATATCGCAGGCTCATTGTCTGATCGGGATATTAATAATATTGCATCTTATTATAGTCGTTTAAAACCTTGATACGCTCCTTATGGCTATCCCTGTGTTTATTAGGGGTAGCTCAGGTTTTCGCTAATGAACCTTCCAGTCAAAGACAAGCAGAGCTAAAAAACATGCTTAAACATGATTGCGGCTCTTGCCATGGGTTGACCTTAAAAGGTGGTTTAGGACCGCCTTTATTAGCAGCAGATTTAAAAAAAACGCCTGATGATTATTTAATCCTGACCATACAAAATGGTCGTAAAGGAACAGCTATGCCACCCTGGAAACCTTTTATCACCGAACAGGAAACACGCTGGCTGGTTCAGAACCTACTAAAAAACCCTGTAGAGCCGACTTTAGTCCGCTAATACATGAGCACTTAAAATATCTAAGTAACACACTATACAATCATGAAAAATTTTCTCAAATTTTGCATACTATTATCAAGTATGACTGCAATTAACATCCATGCCGAAGAGGTTGACTGTGTCACGACATCATGGAAATTAATTGGTGCTAATCATAAAGTTTGTGTACAAGCCTATGATGACCCAAAAGTTAAAGGCGTTAGTTGCTATATGAGTCAGGCTAAAAAAGGCGGAATTAAAGGATCTTTTGGCTTAGCTGAAGACCCTGCTCAATTTTCACTGGACTGCCGTCAAATCGGCGAGATCATTATTGACTCCAGACTGCCTGAACAAGAAGTAGCCTTCACTGAAAATACTTCACTTATATTTAAAGAAACACGTGTTGTGCGGATATTTGATAAGAAACGTAATACGCTTGTTTACCTAGCTATCAGCCGGAAAATCATTGATGGCGCACCTGCAAATAGCATTTCAACAGTTCCTATCATGCCGTGGGGGAAATAAGCTCTGCAAAACTATTTATACTCTTCATGGTTGAAATCAAGTTAGCAAATCCCATCTCATCCACACCGCATTTTAAATCATAAATGACGTACCATATCCCCCTGCTCACCTTATTAATATTTTCTCAAAGTATCTCTGCAGACTTACGTGGCACAGGTGATCTAGGGGTCATTATTGAAAGAGAACCGGCAGCAATACAAATCATCAACACCACGTCTAAATCTTCCATCAGTAGAATCACAGATTTAGGCGACCTATCCCATGCTTCTGTTGTATTCTCCAGAGATGCCCGCTATGCCTTTATCTTTGGACGTGATGGCGGACTCACTAAAATTGACTTATTACAAGATCGAATAGCCAAGCGCATTATTCAAGCCGGCAACAGCATAGGCGGTGCAATTTCCCAGGATGGTACTCTGATAGCGGTATCAAATTACACACCTGGTGGAGTTAAAATTTTCACAACAGAAACTCTGGAATTAGTTGCTGATATTCCTGCCCTCTATGGTGACAATCAATTATCCAAGGTAGTAGGCCTAGTCGATGCTCCAGGACAGAAATTTATTTTCAGTTTATTTGATGCTGGAGAAATATGGATTGCTGATCTTAAAGATCCTGCTCAAGCCAAAATTCAGAAATTTAAAGCAGTAGGCAAACAACCTTATGATGCCCTGCTCTCGCCTGACGGCCGTTACTATATTGCCGGATTATTTGGCGACCGTGGCCTAGCCTTATTAGACCTCTGGTCACCTGAGCAGGGTGTTAAACGTATACTCCCCGATTATGCAAAACAGGATGAAAAACTACCCGTTTATAAAATGCCACACTTGGAAGGCTGGGCTGTAGCAGGTAATCTTATGTTTATCCCCGCCATAGGTCAGCATGAAGTCTTAGTGATTGACCAAAGCACATGGCAATTGATTAAACGAATCCCCGTTATTGGCCAGCCAGTTTTTGTTATGGCTCGCCCCGATGGACGACAAGTCTGGGTAAACTACGCCTTTCCTGATAACGCGCATCTACAGATTATTGATGTAAAAACTCTAAGCCTGATAAAGTCACTGAACCCCGGAAAAGCAGTCTTACATATGGAATTCACACCACGCGGAGAAAATATCTGGGTCTCGGCAAGAGATGATAATCGTGTTGTTATATACGATACCAATAGTTTCAAAGAAATAACCCGTATACCTGCTAATAAGCCTAGTGGCATTTTTTTTAGCTCTAGGGCACATAAAATGGGGCTATGAACCACTGTGCTATCAATACTACACAAACAACTACTCAACAATTTTCAACAAGAATTTCCATTATCTCCCCGACCTTTTCAAGATATTGCCAATATTCTAGGAGTGTCCGAAGATGAAGTGCTCTCGGCATATAGAGAATTAGACAAACTACAGTTTATTAGTCGTATTGGCCCAGTTATTCAGCCTAATTATATCGGCCTAAGTACCTTGATTGCGATGCAGGTTCCAGGTGAACAATTGTCCGCAGTAGCCAGTATTGTTAATCATTTCCCTGAGGTAAATCATAACTATGAGCGTGAACACCTGTTTAACCTCTGGTTTGTTTTAATTGCCGATGACGAACATCATTTACAAACGGTTATTACTGGCATAGAAGGGAAAACAGGTATTAAAACCATGCAATTGCCACTTCTGGAAGATTATTTTATTAACCTTGGTTTTCAGCTTGATTTAGAAGACAATCATCAATCCGAATCTGTTTGTACATGATTGACCCAATCGATTTACAGTTAATTGTCGCCATTCAAGAGGGGCTTCCTATCGTTGCTCGCCCCTATAAAATAATTGCCGGACAACTCGACCTGGAAGAACAAGAAATAATTGAACGTTTAAGCAGGCTAAAACAACAAGGTTTAATTAAGCGTCTAGGAGTAATTGTCAAACATCGTCGCTTAGGCTACCAATCCAACGCCATGGTAGTATTTGATATGCCTGATAAGCTAGTCAAGCAAAAAGGCGAGCAAATTAGTCAGCTTGCTTTTATTAATTTATGTTATTTACGGCCTAGGCGGGGTGAGCTTTGGCCGTATAATCTATTTTGCATGATACATGGTAAATCACGGGAACTTGTTTTACAGCAATTAACTCAACTGATTGATAGTTGTGCTTTAAATGACTATCCTTATGACATTTTATTTAGTACACGTTGTTTTAAACAACGTGGGGCAATTTATTCTATCGACAAGTAGGCTGTGAAAGTATCTGCTTTTAGCCTCTCCCTTGAGAAGGGGGATCGTATAAAAACATATATCATTGATATTGCGTGATTAGTTTTAATACATCAAACCTCCCCTAACCCCTCCTTAACTAAGGAGGGGGATTTTGTTGAATACTTTCACAGTATCTAAAGACCGCACCTGCAAAAATAATCTACACATGGATAAAATTGACCGCACCATTATCAATACCTTACAAGAAGGCTTCCCCATTTGCTCTTCGCCTTATAAAAAAGTTGCCGAAGGTTTAAGAATAAGTGAACAAGAACTACTTGATCGACTAAAAGTATTACTAGAATCAGGCATCTTATCCCGGTTTGGACCAATGTATCATGCTGAACATATGGGAGGAGCCTTAACTTTAGCAGCTGTTAAAGCCCCCGAACAAAACTATGATAATATCGCTGATATGATTAATTCTTTTCCTGAAGTAGCCCATAATTATGCACGTGAGCATGCACTTAATATGTGGTTTGTATTAGCAACGGAAACCCCAGAACAAATACAGCCGATAATACAGACGATAGAAAATAAAACAGGGCTAAAGGTGTATAACATGCCAAAAATACAAGAATATTTTGTCGGCTTAAAACTGGAGGCCTAATGGATCATATAGACCGCCAGATTATTACTGCGACCCAGGCAGGGTTACCTCTTACACCCGAACCTTATCAATCACTTGCTGAGCAAATTGACATCAGTGAGATTGAACTGATGCAACGCTTGAAATGTATGCAAGAAACTGGAGTTATTCGGCGCATTGGAGCCATACCCAACCACTACAAATTAGGTTACCAGCATAACGGTATGACTGTTTGGGATATAGATGATCAATATATTGATACATTAGGTACGCAAATAGGCTCACTGGATTTTGTTAGCCACTGTTATCATCGACCACGTCACTTACCCGAATGGCGCTATAATTTATTTGCCATGATCCATGCAAAAACCACAGAGTCCGCTGCACAACAAATCGAGCAAATAGCCGCTCTTCTCGGTGAACATTGTCGTGCTCACGAAGTGCTTTACAGTACCCGTATCCTGAAAAAAACTGGCCTAAGAATTAAGGAAAATAATGTTTCGTCTTAGCCAGTTTATGCGCGAAGTACTCCACCCTACTCCACTCAAAGCTGCTCGAAAACCAGCTGCCCCCGTGGTTATCTGGAACCTGATTCGACGTTGCAATCTGACCTGCAAACATTGTTATACTACGTCGGCGGATATTAATTTCCCGGGAGAACTAAGCACCGAGGCTATCTATAATGTCATGGATGACTTAAAGGCATATAAAGTCCCGGTACTGATCCTTTCCGGTGGTGAACCACTGTTGCATCCTGATATTTTTAAAATTTCGCAACGTGCAAAAGACATGGATTTTTATGTCGCCCTTTCCAGTAATGGCACACTTATTACTGAAAAGAATATCCAGAAAATTGCTGCTATCAATTATCAATATGTCGGTGTTAGTTTAGATGGCATAGGCAAAACTCATGATGATTTTCGTCAGCAACAAGGTTCATTTGATGCCTCTGTACACGGCATCCAGCTATGCCGCGAACAAGGCATAAAAGCGGGCATACGTTTTACCCTGACGCAAGATAATGTGCATGATTTTCCTGCCATGCTTGATTTTATGGACTCTAAAAATATAGATAAATTTTATTTATCCCACCTTAATTACGGTGGCCGGGGAAATAAAAACCGCAAGCAGGATGCTGTTTTCAGCATGACTCGCGAGGCAATGGACTTACTTTTTGATAAATGTCTGCAATGGGAAAAACAGGGACAACACCGGGAGGTTGTCACCGGTAATAATGATGCAGATGCCGTTTATTTTCTTCACTGGGTTAGAAAAAACTTTCCCGAACAAGTAGCACATATACAGACCAGACTGGAACAGTGGGGAGGAAATGCTTCCGGGGTTAATGTTGCCAATATTGATAATCTGGGCAATGTACACCCTGATACTTTCTGGTGGCATTATGATTTAGGCAATGTTCTGCAACGCCCTTTTTCTGAAATCTGGCAGGATATTTCAAATCCGCTAATGGCTGGATTAAAACAATCACCCCGTCCCTTAAAAGGACGCTGTGGTACCTGTTCTTTTCAGAAGATCTGCAATGGTAATACCCGGGTTAGAGCGCAACAGGTATATGCTGATGCCTGGGCTGAAGATCCAGGGTGTTACTTGAATGAAACGGAGATTTGATGTGCTGCTGGATTCGATCAGGTCCAATCTTACAGACAATGTCAGATTTGTTCGCATTTAAACGACGGGTATCAACCCAAGGCTCTAATTGATTTTCTCCAGCATTATTCGCATCCTTAGTGGCTTTCTGCACAGGCATCAGATAATGCTTACCACATGAGATTTACTTATAGTTCATAGTATTCTAATGCTGAATATCCGCGAGCGTATTTTTTAAAAATAGACAGAGTATGAGAAAGGGATAAAGTTCTAGGTAACAACTACTCGAGTCATACTGCATATAGTACCTAAATAGCTTATGTAACGATTAATACCTGACTAAAACACTCAGTTGAAATACTAGAATAATAAGAGTATAGAATAACAAATGAAATCACGTATAGAGCAAATGAGATAGTTTATTTTATTATTTTTGCTTATTGAAAATATAAGAACCTGAATTCTACTACAGTTTCTGCTTATTAGGGGCAAGGTATGTGAAACACCTTAGATACCATTCAATTGTCTTCCGTTGGGGAGTTTTGTTTGGATGCATTTGCACACTGTCAATTGCGAGCATGGGTAGTTCGCTATTTGTTGCCTGGATAGCAAAAGGTGACGCTGCATCTATCAATCAGTCTGGCCTACTTAGAATGCAAAGCTATAAAATCCTGAATCAACTGATGCGCAAAGAGCTGGAGACAGGCTCTACCCGTCAGGAAGCTGTGGAGGATTCAATGAACCATTTTGAGTTGCTACTGAATGATAAATTATTAAAGACTTCATTTGACGTTTCGTCCACAACGCTTAAAACTGCATACCATGACATACACAGGCAATGGTATTCATCAATTAAGCCAGGGATTCAGCAGGAACTCCTGCATGGTCGACTGAACTGGGATCTGTATAATGAGACCACTTACTTTGTCACTCAGATCAATCACCTGGTCACTAGCTATCAAAAAAATGCCGAGAAACGGATTTACCTGCTGGAATTAATCCAGATCATAACAATTGCAAGTCTTTTGTTTCTGGTAATTTATGCGCTCCATATCCTGAAAAAAAATATCGCTCACCCCTTGAGTGCATTAAATGAAGCCGCCTTGAAAGTAAAAAATGGCGACCTCAATTGCCATGTAGACATCAAAAGTAATGATGAGTTTGGCCGGTTGGCCGAAGCCATGAATGCAATGAGTAAATCTATTATCGCTGTCTATCGAGACCTTGAAAAACAGATCGAACAAGAAACTGCAGCGGTAGAACGTAACAAACGCGGTCTGCAGCTTATGTTCAACACGTCCCATGCAATCAACAAGAATATCAACGGGAAATTTGATTTTCAGCCTATCATCAATGAATTATCGGATACGATTGGGCTTACCCAAGTCGATCTGTGCCTGAAAACACCGGAGGGCGGGATAGCCTATGACCACCTTTACTCAAATGAAGCGCCTGAACTTAGTCGCTGTATGCAACGCCTCTGCGAACAATGCTTCAAAAATGAGAAAAAGTTCATACAGCAAGGAAATGAATACAAACACTATTATCCCTTGAGCATAGATGGCAAGGACTTTGGCAGAATCATCTGTCACAGCAAAAAAGGCGCGCCACTCACTAAATGGCAAGATCAAATATTGCAGTCTATTTCCGGATGTATTCCCACGGCTCTTAATATCCGTTTGCAGGTCGAGCAGGGCAATCGTCTTTCTCTACTTGAAGAGCGCAGTGTCATAGCTCGCGAGCTCCATGACTCCCTGGCACAGTCCTTATCTTACCTGAACATCCAGGTAACCCGATTGCAAAAAGCACATACAAAGGGCACAGAAAATCAAATCGATGCAATTATCGGAGAATTGAAACAGGGAATCAATACGACATACAGACAGTTGCGTGAGCTGCTGACTACTTTTCGACTTGGGCTTAATGAAACCGGACTCAGGGAGTCACTTATAGCCATGGTTATAGAATTACGACAGCGCAGCGAAATGCAGGTCGAACTAAAATATACTTTGGAAAATCTTCCACTGACGTCACGAGAGGAAATTCATCTTATGCAGATTGCCCGGGAGGCAGCGCAAAATGCAGTTAAACACTCAGAAGGAAGCCATCTAAAGATTAGTGTCTATGATGAAAGTGGTGAAGTATTTTTGAATGTCCGGGATGACGGCACCAATTTAGACCTAAATGCTGAAAAATACGATCATTTTGGCCTGGCTATCATGAGTGAACGCAGCCGTATTCTCAATGGCCAACTTAAAATCGACGCTCCGGATCAAACTGGTACCCGTGTGTTATTTCATTTTCACCCGATAAGCACATCAGCCCCTGTAGTCAGGGAGTTATCACAATGACTGAGAAACCGTATGCATCCGTCATCATCATTGATGATCATCCTCTGTTGCGCAAAGGCCTGGGCCAACTGCTGGAATTTGAACCTGAACTCAAGCTGCTCGCCGAGGCAAGCAACGGGGAGCAAGGCCTGGCTTTGGCTATGCAAAATGAGCCTGACCTGATCATACTGGATTTGAATATGCCTGGTATGAGTGGTATTGATACCCTCATAGCCCTTCGTGACGCGGGTATTACATCGAGAATACTCATGCTGACGGTTTCAGACAATGTCAACGATATATCTCAGGCTATCCAGGCCGGTGCAGATGGTTACCTGCTCAAAGATATGGAGCCGGAATTGCTACTGGAAGAAATCAAAAAAGCAGCCATAGGGCAGACGGTGATTGACGCTCGCCTGACAAAGCAACTAGTCGATGCATTACCTGTTCGACAAGCTGACCCCGAATCGAAATTGGCCGACCTAACTAGCCGCGAGCTTGACGTCGCTACTTTACTTGCTGAAGGACAGAGCAACAAGCAGATCGCCAAAGAACTGGAAATTTCCCAGGAAACGGTCAAGGTGCATGTCAAACACGTACTCAATAAACTCAAGTTGAATTCCCGCGTAAAGGTTGCGTTGTACATGGTTCAACAGAAATAGCCTATGAAAATACCCGATACACTGTTTCAAGTAATACACAACCTTCGTTTGTTCCGTCCCGACTATGGAACCTATCCACCAGCAAACCTCGCCCCACTTCAGGCGAGCTTTTCGTCCGATTCTCACGTCACTGACTTGTCAATACCCCTTAGTAGGTACCTATTAAGGGGTATATTTTTTCTCTTGTTGTCATGGTAGGATCGATTCATCAGAATAAATCGACTATTAACTGTGGTCGCGCGAAGTATATCATCATCAATAATAAATCATTATTGATATGCAAAGCTATCCTCTGCATATTAAGGAGCGAGAATTTAATAATACCCGAGCCTGACTTGTCTTTTGGATCCACAGCCGTACTATAAAAACAGTTACGTAGCCTGCTATGCGCTTGTTTTCCTAGCACGACTGTGAAACCAAAATCCTGCGCCATACTTTCGGACATTATTAAACCCTCGCTCCTAAAGTTATTTAAAAAGGCTTCTGCGGGGAGTCGCTATTTTTGCGAAAGCTTGTTTTGGGCATCCCAG
>NZ_BDMN01000097.1 GCF_002189065.1 Bathymodiolus platifrons methanotrophic gill symbiont | reverse complement strand
CACTCGTCTAGGTGACTTGAGTGATTTAAAATAGGTTGAAAGAGGGCATTGCTCCTCATGAACCTCTTCTGCTGCCTGTAAAAAATGGCGACCACTATCCACCAAACTGATGCAACGTAACATCCCAAGACGAATAAAGCCAATATCGTTTAGTCCTGGGCATGCTCGCTTCCACAAAGGGTAACGTTCTGCTGATACGGCATTGTCCATGCTCTTATTGCAGTGATCAAAAATAAAGGCATTCAGTGTCTGGGATTCGTACATGAGAGTTTCCGATTATAAGGTTTATAAAACGGAAAATTATAAAAAAAATGTTTTTCGTAATTGCAAGCTTTATTTTAGGTTTTTTGTTGTTTTTCCATGTGCTTATCCTGCGAAGAATTTTTAGGATTGATTAAAAATCTGGGAGTAGGACAAGATAATCGCATACCGCCTCTAAAATAAGGCATACTCTCTAAGTTTCTTAGCTATTGTTGCTTTCAATGGAAACACTGATGAATATAACCCCTTTCTACGAAAATGATAAGCTTGTCGGCTACATGTCTGTTCGCACCAAAGCCACCCGTGAGCAAATTAAATCAACAGACGCGGTGTACCAGCTTTTTGTTGACGGGAAAGCGGGGAATTTAAAAATCCAGGACGGCAAAGTTGTCAAATCGACCCTGATGGGAAAACTCAACCTATTCAAAAATTTGACCGTCAAATCCCATCTGACGTTCGTCATTAGTCTCCTGTCCATACTAATGATAGTCATTGGCGGTTTGGGCTTGCAGGGCATGCGCAAGAGTAACGAAGGCTTGCATTCGGTGTACAAGGATCGCACGGTAACCATGAGCCTTTTGTTTAATATAAGTGAACTACAGCGGAAAAACCTGATACTTATCGCCGGCAGCCTAGTCACCCCAAATACTGAGATAATTCAGAAAAATGCCACTGAATTGGATCAAAACATAGCGAAAATTACCAAACTAATGAATGCGTACCTGGCCACTTATTTAACACCCATGGAAAAAACCTTCGCGGACAATTTTACCGAAAACAGAAATCGTTTCGTACGTAAAGGACTAAAGCCCGCTATGGCAGCACTGCGCAACAATGACACCGCTCTGGCCGATAAAATCAGAAAGAAAGATATTGGCCCCCTTTATAGACTGAGTAATGATTCAATCAGAAAGTTAATGCAATTGCAGATAGATGTCGCCAAAGAAGTATATGAAGCGGCACAATCTCGCTACGTCAATACCCGCAACATCTCTATCGGCTTGACTCTATTTGGTATTATGCTGGCGATATGGTTGGGTGTTACGCTGATTCGTGCCATCGTTCGTCCGCTAGATGCCGCTATTAAACACTTCGGCAGGATCAGCCAGGGCTATTACAATAACATCATTGAAATCGAACGTAAGGATGAAATTGGTAAAGTGATGACAGCTGTCAAGGCAATGCAAATCAAGTGCAGTTTTGATGTTGAGGAAACTAAACGCATTGCCGAAGAACATAGGTGTATTAAGGTTGCTCTGGATAACGTTAGCACTGGCGTGATGATCGCTAACAATGAACGTGACATCATTTACACCAACAAGTCGGTAATCAATATTCTTGGTAAAGCCGAAGAGAATATCCGCAAACAACTACCTGAATTCTCAGTCGCTAATCTAATCGGTACTAATATTGATAGTTTTCATAAGGATCCTTCGCACCAAACACAATTGCTCTCCTCCTTGAGTATCTGCTACACAGCTAATCTGGAACTAGGTAGTCGCATTATGAAATTGACTGCCTGTCCAGTCATTACTAAAGAAGGTCAACGTCTGGGAACTGTGGCCGAATGGCAGGATTGCACCCATGAAATCATCAGTGTTCCCCTATCTGATTCACCCTCGGAACTAATTTAGCAACAAGCGCATTGATAAAGCTACTCAGCGACTTTCCTGTCATTATTGCGTTTTGAACAGCCCGAATAGTATATGAGCTTATACGTGCGATTCTTTCATTAAAAAATAATGGATTCACAAATCCTCCCCTTTTTTTAGCTGCTTGCTGCCTTTTCTCAAGATCTTCGGTGTACTTTTTATCAGAAGGGTGAATCAACTCTGGATCTTGTATTTTAGAAAGCTCTTCGACCGTGCGTAATAAGTTGTAGCTCATTGCTGTCAGCCGCATCTGGTTCTTGAGTGAGTTATTATCAGAAGACCATGCTTTTGTTTCTTTCAAATTACTTTTACTGTTATTGAATGCTTTCTCAATCGTCCAGCGCTTGAAGTACAGCATGGCAATCGTTCCAGGGTTGATTGAGCCAGGTAAGGTCGTTATAAAGCGGTGAAGTTTTTTTGTTTCGGGATCGCGATAATTGACAATGCTAAACCTGATACCGTTGTTTTCATAAGTGCTGTAACTTTCAATCCCCGTGTTAAGTTCATGGCTGGTATCGAAATGAATTGATTCAACAAAAGTGGCGACTGAATTCTCCTTTAAAACTGAAATCATCAAATTCCCATGCTCTATTTGGTTATTCCAGAAAGCATAATCAGTGACCGCTTTATCATAGACGTAGAGGCACTTTTGGGTGCTGTTTTTTGTTCTGTTTTCTCTCTTGAGTTCGTCGCGCAGCACGGGGATTTCCTGATGCCGCCGGGTTCCATTTGTAATAAGCGAAAAAGGTCTGAGCAAACCATTTCTGAGATTTAAAGTGTAGATAAACCCTGCTGCGTAGACTTTTCCATTCCTTCCTTTTTCTGTATGACAGGCATGATCAATAAAGTGCCCATCAGCCGCCAATACGGTATAGTCATTCAGTTCAGGAAATGACTTTAGATAATCAATACCGTGCGATGACAGAGTTTCACTGTAAATGTCATAGCTTTGTTGTTCAACAGCTTCGAGCATTCTCACTCGTCTAGGTGACTTGAGTGATTTAAAATAGGTTGAAAGAGGGCATTGCTCCTCATGAACCTCTTCTGCTGCCTGTAAAAAATGGCGACCACTATCCACCAAACTGATGCAACGTAACATCCCAAGACGAATAAAGCCAATATCGTTTAGTCCTGGGCATGCTCGCTTCCACAAAGGGTAACGTTCTGCTGATACGGCATTGTCCATGCTCTTATTGCAGTGATCAAAAATAAAGGCATTCAGTGTCTGGGATTCGTACATGAGAGTTTCCGATTATAAGGTTTATAAAACGGAAAATTATAAAAAAATGTTTTTCGTAATTGCAAGCTTTATTTTAGGTTTTTTGTTGTTTTTCCATGTGCTTATCCTGCGAAGAATTTTTAGGATTGATTAAAAATCTGGGAGTAGGACAAGATAATCGCATACCGCCTCTAAAATAAGGCATACTCTCTAAGTTTCTTAGCTATTGTTGCTTTCAATGGAAACACTGATGCATGAAATAGCGATAGAAAATGAGGTGCAAACAATTATTAATGCTGCAATCATAGGTGACTTCACCAAACGCATCGAAATACAGGTCAAGGAAGAAGGCTTCTTAAAACAACTGGGCGAAGGAATTAACGAGCTTCTGGAAACCACTGAAAATAACCTTAATGATATCCAGCGCCTCCTATATGCTTTGTCACATAACGATCTAACCGTAATAATCAGTAATGATTATTCTGGCAGCTTCGCGCAAGCCAAGGGTGAAGCAAATATCACAGTGGAAAAATTCAAAGAAAGCATCAATCAAATCAAGAAAGCAATTGACAACATCAACTCTGGAGATGAAAAAATTGTATCGGATAAAGGTGATTTGTTACATCGCACCTACGAGCAAGCAGCCCAAGTTGCCGCTAACACATCAAAGATAGCAGACAAGGGTGTCGAAGTGGTCAATCAAGTCGTCTTCAATATAGATGAAATTTATGATTATTCACGTAAAATCGCAGGCATTATTCCAGTCATCAACGACATTGTGCTCCAGACTAAAATGCTTGCCCACACTACCTCTATTGAAGCAACCCGTGCTTGGAGAGCAAGGTAGGGGGTTCGCCGCTGTGGCCGTAGAAATGCGTAACCTAGAGCAACGTACTGCTGCAGCTACCGATGAAATAAAAAATATAATTGATGATTCGTTAAACAAAGCCTCCGATGGCAAAAGATTAGCTACTCAAGCAAGTTTAACTATCGAAGAAATCGTTGCCTCTATACATGACATTACAGTAATGATGTCTGACATCAGTAATGTCTCAACGACACAAATGGCATGCATTAAACAAATTAATCAAGCCATAGGGAAATGGACAATATAAATTAATAAAATGATATTTAAACGTCTAAAACTGGAACTCAGCAATTGTTTAGTATCGAGGTCCAGGTACTGAGATTTCTATAAATAAATTGTCTTAGGAATATGCACGACACACTTGAGCACAATGGGGCGCGGATCTTTAGTCCGCCTTTTAAAATGCAGGCTCAAGACCTGCGCCCCATATAATGATGTAAAAATTATTTCGTGCACATTCCTGGTAAATTGATACGTTGCCTAAGTGTAGCGTCCGCAAAATGGAACCCAAAATGTATATATGGAGAAACCGAAGATGAAGTTAAACAACATGGAAAGCATTTTGTGGTACAAGATTCCACTTATTTTGCTTCTTATCAAGAATGACAAAGTGTTTATTACCGTTGTACTTGGTTAAGCAATTGGCATTACCTTCCAATCATAAGCTACTTTTTTGGAACTAATATAATCGTTGGCATCAATTTTATCTACTTCAGCAATCAGCAGGGAGACTCAAATGAATACTTATCACACAACCTTTACGGTTAAAAGACTCTGGCAAATATTGTTAGTAAGTTTGCTAGTATCGTTTTCTGTCTTATTATTTTTTGGCAGTCAAATTTATCAAAAAAGCTCCGCCTATTCCTGAGACCATTCAAACATCGGCTGGCAATGTTGTTTATACCCGTGCTGATATAGAACGAGGTCAGAATACCTGGCAATCCATTGGGGGTATGCAGCAAGGCTCAATCTGGGGACACGGAAGCTATCTTGCTCCTGACTGGTCTGCAGATTGGCTACACCGTGAAGCTTTGGAACTACTGTCACTTATTGCCAGTGATGAAATTGTCAGTGAATTTTCATCCGACGAACAACTACTTGAAATGTATAAGGTTTCACTACGCCATGAGATACGCAAGAATACTTATGACCCTCACACAGGCAACGTTATAGTCAGTCCTAATCGTGCTTTGGCTATGAGAATAAGTAGCCCGGCATTACATTAAATTGTTCACAGCTAAGGATGAGAGTTCTCTCAAATTACGCAAGGATTATGCCTTTCCCCTAAACTCGGTGTTAAATGAACAAGATGCCAGACAACTGACTGCATTCTTTTGCTGGACTGCCTGGGCAGCGGTGACTAATCGACCCAATGATGATGTTAGCTATACCAGTAATTGGGCACATGACCCGCTGGTAGGAAACACGCCTTCTGCCAGCATCCTTATGTGGAGTCTTATTTCCATTTTGATGCTGCTTGCCGGAATAGGCTGGATAGTCTGGTATTACGCACGCCAATTTGATGTCTGGCGAGAGCATCAGGAACCAGCGCATGGCTATGCGCAGGAAGATATGATGACAACGATGCATATCACTCCCTCAATGAGAGCGACAGCTAAATATTTTTGGGTGGTAACGGCTCTTTTTGTTATCCAGGTCTTACTCGGTATCATTGCCGCGCATTACGCTGTTGAGGGGCAAGGGCTATATGGCTTGCCCTTGATCGATTATCTTCCCTACGCTGTTACACGTACATGGCATACTCAGCTTTCCATATTATGGATAGTCACTGCCTGGCTGGCAACCGGGCTTTATTTTGCACCGATGCTTTCCGGCCATGAGCCAAAATATCAGCGCTTTGGTGTGAATTTTTTATTCTTTAGCTTATTGCTGATCGTGGTCGGGTCATTTGCCGGGGAATGGCTAGCGAGACATGGATTTTTTGATGACTTAACCATAAACTTCTGGTTCGGGCATCAGGGTTATGAATATATTGACCTTGGTCGATTCTGGCAAATCTATCTATTTATCGGTTTATTACTCTGGGTCGTTTTAGTGTTACGCGGATTATGGCCCGCATTACAAGAAAAAGCATCCGGCTCACTGATTTTTCTGGTTATCCTTTCTACTATTTCAATTGGGTTACTTTACGGAGCGGGTCTGATGTGGGGGCAGCATACCCATATCAGTATTATGGAGTATTGGCGGTGGTGGGTAGTGCATCTCTGGGTAGAAGGGATTTTCGAAGTTTTTGCGACGGCTATCATTTCTACCATTTTTGTGCGTATGGGTTTGCTGAGAGTATCTGTTGCCACGACTATGATTCTATTTGCCACTATCATTTTCCTGGTTGGAGGTGTTTTAGGAACTTTTCATCATATGTACTGGAGTGGAACACCCATTTCGGTATTGGCGCTAGGTGCAACTTTTTCTGCGCTAGAAGTCGTGCCACTGATGGTTGTCGGGTTCGAGGCCTATAGCCATTCAAAAATCGAACATGAAATAGAGTGGGAGAAAAATTACCATTGGCCATTTATGTTTTTTTCCGCCGTTTTAGTCTGGAATATGATTGGTGCCGGTTTATTCGGGTTTTTAATTAACCCGCCTATTTCGCTGTATTATTTGCAAGGCCTCAATACCACAGCGAATCATGCTCACGCCGCATTATTCGGTGTTTATGGTATGTTAGGTTTGGGTTTAATGCTATTTTGTTTACGTGGTCTGACAGATATTAATCATTGGAATCAAAATCTACTTAAAATTTCGTTCTGGAGCTTAAATATCGGCCTGGCGATGATGACCTTTCTATCACTTCTACCTCAAGGTCTTTGGCAAGCCTACGCGAGCATAAAACATTATTATGCATTTGCACGGTCTGCTGAGTTTATGCATAGTGCTGTCATGGAAGGATTGGTATGGGCGCGAGTACCGGGGGATATTATTTTCTCTGTAGGGGTCTTTGCCTTTGCGATGTTTGTTTATCAAGCATTTAAAAAACAAACCAATTGATTGATTGAGTTAGGGAAAGTCATTCGCTCGTAGGCACATATTTTAATTAAATGAGAGCAAAATATTCAGTCATACACCACATAATGAAAAAAATTTACCACGAAGAACTCGTTGTTACCAAGAAAAGTCTACCTCTTTGTCTTTGCGAGTCCTGCGTGGTTAAATATCATAATCACTCGAGTGCCTGCTCTTGGTTAGTTTTAATCAAAACTGACAGCATCAGCCTGATCGAATCTGAGCAGGTAATACTATTTTATTTCTTCAGGCTCGACTAACTCATCGCCATCTTTATCTAGTTTATCAATAATTTTTTCAGCATCCTGTTCAATACTATCTTCCATATTCATAATCACTCGATCAATAGCTTTTTGAGACTTGCCCTTTTGTTGCATTTTAATCGCTTTTTCTATCGCATCTTCTCGTAGCTCTACTTCAACTTCATCAGCTGTTATATAACCATCTTTATTTTGATCGTACTCGTGAACTGAAGCCTTCTGAGACTGACCTTTATAAGGAACATAAGCAGCACTTGCATCAAATACAGTTAAAGCTAAAAAAGCTGGTAATACACCTATCAAAATTTTATTCATTACGCTATCCAATATTGTCTAAAAACGATAATAATATCACGGTAACTTGTATCACGAAAGTATGTATATTTACCTATTCTATGACCATCTCAGCTAAAAATCCTGCCATGATCCTAAAACGACTATTGAAATCATGATATTTCATTAGTTTTTCTCTCTCCCTTATAGTCCTCACTGAAGATATAGATACTAA
>NZ_BDMN01000096.1 GCF_002189065.1 Bathymodiolus platifrons methanotrophic gill symbiont | reverse complement strand
CGTCGCTTATTTTTTTCACAAAGTGAGTCATAAAATTTCTTCATCGACTTTTCGATATTTTTTTTATAAGGAAATGACATAAGACAACCACTGAGTAATAAATTAAGATAACCTTAATTTAGGGGAGATATTTCATTATTCAAGCTTGGCTGCTTCAGGATGTTATTTCGTGCACATTCCTAAATAGCGGACTTAAGTCCGCTCTACAAGTAACTTACTGAATTTTCACAACTTGAAGTGCTTGATTATCTATGTCATGATTGATGAATTTTTCCGATAATTTTAACCTTTTAAGAGGCATTTCAATGGCTGGTCGTAACCACCTTTATATCCCGGGTCCAACTAACTCTCCACATGAAGTATTAAGTGCCATGCACCTTCCTATGGAAGATCACCGCGCACCCACATTTCCACTTTTATTAAAGCCTATTTTAGAAGACTTAAAAAAAGTATTTAGAACTGAAACAGGACAAGCTTTTGTATTTCCGGCTACTGGTACGGCTGGCTGGGAAATCGCAATAACCAATACTTTAAACCCAGGCGATAAAGTGCTGATCTATCGTTTTGGTCAATTCAGCCATTTATGGATGAATATGGCACAACGTTTAGGGTTAGATGTTGAAATGCATGAAGTTGAATGGGGTAAAGGCATCCCTTTAGATCATTTAGAGGCTCGCTTAAAAGAGGATAGTACGCACGAAATTAAAGCTGTTTTAGCCACTCACAATGAAACAGCAACAGGCGTCACTAGTGATATCGGTGGTGTACGTAAAGCTATGGATGCATCCAAGCACCCTGCACTGCTATTTGTTGATGGTGTGAGCTCTATCGCCAGTCTTGATTTTCGCATGGATGAATGGGGTATTGATGGAGCGATCAGTGGCTCACAGAAAGGCTTTATGTTACCTGCCGGTTTAGCAATAGTAGCCTTCAGCCAAAAAGCTTTGGCTTTAACTGAAACAGCTACTTTCCCACGTTGCTTCCTGGACCTGAAAGATCAAATGGCTCAGAATGCATTAGGCTACACCCCTTACACCCCTTCTACGCCAATGTTACACGGCTTACGTGCGGCATTGGATTTATTATTAGAAGAAGGCATGGGAAATGTGTATGCACGCCATCACCGTCTAGCAGAAGGCACGCGTAAAGCTATCGCTGCCTGGGGCCTCAAACTTTGCGCTCAGCCAGGTCTTGAGTCAGATACGGTTTCTGCCATTGTTGTCCCTGAAGATAAAGATGCACGTGACGTGATTGCTACCGCTTTCAACAAATACGATATTTCTTTAGGTGCAGGTTTAACTGAAGTGATGGGCAAGGTATTCCGTATTGGTCATATCGGCGACATGAATGATGTTTCTATGCTTGGTGCAATTGCAGGTGTTGAAATGGCATTACTGGATAATGGTTTTGATATTACTCCAGGAAGTGGCGTTGCCGCAGCACTCGAATATTATCGTGCAACTGCCGCATAATTATTATTTGTATCATTATTAAGGTACATAGATTTACCTGATTCCCCGTGATTTTCAGCTATATTCGTTATCCTGAATAATTTTAGCTGGAATCTCACTAAATTTTAACCTGCTGATAATTAAAGTGTTTATTGGTTACAAACTTAAGACGGGACATAACTAAATTTGTAGAGCGTGGCTTTAGCCCGCAAATGCCACCGAGCACTTAATGGCAGGCCAAAGAGGCTGTGAAAGTATGCTGTTTTTTATCTTCCCTTTGAAAAATGGGGGTTTGAGGAGGATTTTATAAATCAAACCTCCCCTACCCCCTCCTTAACTAAGGAGGGGGATTTTGTTGAATACTTTCACAACCTCTAAAGCCGCGCCCTACAAATAAATTATCCTGGCAAGTTAATTATACAGGGCCTTTTGGCTCCCCCTGCGCCTATGCATAAGCGAGTCATTTAGAGAAAATACTATGAGTTTAAACAGTTACCAAAATGTCGACAGAGAGGCTCTTGCTAAAGACCTTGATGCGATTCATAAAAAAACCTTGTCCCGCATCGGTGAACAAGACTTTAAGCATTTAAAAAAGATGGAACGCTGGGGGCAGATGTGCTCTTTCCTTGGCTATGGTACAGCATGGATTTTTCCTAACCCGATTTCTGCTTTATTAATTAGCCAGGGCAGCTTTACGCGCTGGACACAAATGACACATCCCATAGTACATAAGGGATATGACAAAATAACGAATATACCTGAGGGCTATACCAGTAAAAAGTTCGCCCAAGGCTGGCGACGTTTTATAGACTGGCCTGACTGGATTACCCCAGCCGGCTGGCATCAAGAACACGATATTTTACACCACTATAATCTAGGTGAAAAATTGGACCCTGACCATTTACAGCATAATATGCAATGGTTACGGGAATCTAAAATCCCTATGTGGTTACGTTTTGGTATCGTCGGTTTTTTTACCGCAGGCTGGAAGATTATATATTACACCCCTAGAACACATAAAGAGTTACGTATAAGCCAGGCACGCCAAAAAGGCGAAGGCACACCTGAATTAACACGCAAAGGTGCCTGGAGTCTATACACAAAACAGGGGCGGGCGTTATGGCTAGAGAGTATTTTGCCCTATATTGCCTTCAGGTTTGTATTGTTGCCCTTGTTGTTTTTGCCACTGGGTACTTTTGCCGCTACTAGCGTATTACTGACTTCAATTCTAGCAGAAGCTTTTACTAATATGCATAGCTTTCTTGTTATCGTACCTAATCATGCTGGCGATGATGTAATGATGTTTGAGGATAAAGGCAGAGGCCGTGGTGAATTTTACCTGCGCCAGATTCTTGGTTCAGTAAATTACCCAACAGGTTCAGACTTTAACGATTTTTTTTACGGCTGGTTGAACTACCAGGTAGAACATCATTTATGGCCTGACATTCCATTAAGCCAATATCAATATGTACAACCAGAAGTTGTTGAAGTGTGTAAAAAACATGGCATACCTTATCGTCAGGATTCAGTATTTAAACGGCTATTAAAGGCGATGGATATTATGGTGGGACGTACTTCTATGTTAAAGCCAGAATTAGGAACGTCAACTTAAGGACTTCCTATATGATTGAGATGAGCTTGATGACCAAGCTCATCTTTCATTTTCTTTAAAACAACAACTACGACCTTTGTAATAAGCCAGTAGTTTAGGTGAAAAATCAGAAACCGCGTCTAACAATCTTGCATTCCACAGTCACATCCTTCATATAGCAGCGGTACTTCTCCTTACCTTCATATTCACCTTCACAGGCATCACAAGTTAGCTCGCCATTTTCTACAACTTTACTTTTTCCCCAGCCATAACCAATGTTATTACAAAGTTTAGTTGTGTATTTTTTAAAGCGATAACTACCAGGAACAGTCTGTTTTTCAGCTATAGATTTATCTTTACATCCTGCTGTTGGCTTTAAGTCCCCAGTAATACTCTTTAAATCCCAATCACCTTCTTTACCTTCACTTGCTGCAAAAGACTGATTGGAAAAAGCAAATAGTAAAGCAAATAAAAAAAATATTTTAAGTTTCATAATTCCCCTTCTTTTATCATTATTATTTATAAGCTTTATACTTTAACATTGTAGCAACAAGAATGGAATATGCAGGACAACTAATATTCATTGCCTACAGTTGACTTAGCCCTGGGGAAATAATGTTTGATTAAATTGTCATCATGCTACAATGGAAAGTGCTAATATTAGCCCTCGACTGGAGACTAAAAAATAAAAACAACACTAAAAATCTTATCTCTAACTACCATGCTATTCGCATCGTTAGCTCACGCAGAAAAAACAATTCCTTTGGAAGACAATTCACTAATACTTGGTGAATGGAAGCTTTATGCTGAGACACCTCAGTTACATTTAGAAAAGAAAATGGTACAAAATAAATGGAACTTCCGTGATAACGGCTTTCTGACATCTACAGCATATGACCCAAGACTGGACGGAATAAAAGCTGTTAATGTTAAATACTCGGTCGAAGATGGCGTCATCAAAAAACAAATTCAGCCAGGTAGAGAAAAAATCGAAAGCTGTAAAGTTGTAAAGTTAGAAGGCGACAATATGACCTTACATTGTAAATACCTTTATTATTTGCTTAAAAGATAATAATTAATCAGCCGTGCTTCAGCCTGAGTTAGTTAATCAAGAAAAATAATGATGCCAACTCAGGTACTGAATACTCCAAATATATACCTGCATACCCTATCTTTAACTTAGCTAGCCATAGCTAATTCATGTTCATCAAGTTTTACTACATTACCTAGCATATCTTTTATTTTCCTACTGCTCTCAGCTTCCTGCTTATAAGCAATAAAGTCTATGACTTCTGGACTAACTGCACTATCAATGCCTAAGTATTGAATATCAGCCAATACGCTATTCATTATCAGATTTTGTAAATAATACTTTGCTTGCATGTTGCATTCTCATTTATTAAAAATAATACATTATGAACAGTTAATGTTAAAAATTGATGACAGTCTCTATGTAAGTGACAGCAATTTTTACTATTTCCACGTAAAATAAAAACTTTGTCTCTCAAATGCGACTGTAAAAAATTAATCTTTATCATGACAAAGGCTCCTTACGGGAAGGCGTATATTTTTATTTATACGTTAAAGACTTTCTTTTTAAATCCCAGTGTCGTTAAATCACGACGAAATGGGTGTTAAAAAACAGATATTATTAGCAATAACTAAAATAAAATGAGACAACTGTATATTACAAACCCCGTCATTCCCGAAGTTTTTTATCGAAAATCTTTGCTTAGGTGATTTCTGCTAAAGCTTAAGCTCACAATTTACTTGATATCCTAGGATGAAGAAATATAGTCGAGAGTTATTGGTAACAGAGATAGTCCTATGCGAATAAACAACTTGGCATTAAATATGCTTTACTTGAAATGATATAAATTAATTTTAACTTACTGGATTCCTAGTACAGCTAGAAAACAGGAATTGAAAGATAATTCTTCTTATGAGTTATATTAATTTTTATTTTTAATACTTAACAGCCCCCTGTCAGGTATCTTTATTAATAACTTAAGGAATAAACAATGTTAAAAATAATAACCTTTACAAGTCTAATTTTATTCAGCACACAAAATGCAATTGCTTTTGGCCTGGATGATGTTAATAATGCAGCTAATAATGTTAATGCTGCAACCGACTCAGCTCAGCAAGTGTCTGATAAAGCAGATAGCATAAAAGAAAAGTCTGTTTCTGATATGGCTACACAAGTAGCAAGTGATAGCGCTACTGGTGCTGTAGATGGCGCAGTAAGTGGAGCAGCAACGGGATCAATCGTTGAAAGTGGAACCGATGGTGCCATTGACGGTGCAAAAACCAGTTTAAATAAATTGTAATTTTTCACAAAAAAGCCTGGGGCATTTCTGCACCCAGGCTCATCAATTGTTTAACCCACAAGCTTCAAATTTAACTACTAAATCTCCGTTCAAAGCACCAGCACCTCATAGACTTTATTCTACGTGCGCTCACTTAAACGTCGTTGGTTTTAATTGATGCCTATCCAGTAATTTATAAAACTCGGTACGATTACCTTTTGCAAGTCGTGCTGCCTGACTAACATTTCCATCTACAGAGCGAAGCAACTTAATAAGGTATTCTTTTTCAAATTGACTTTTTGCTTCTTTCAACCCCTGCATAGTACTATTTTTTTCTTGCAAGACCCTCTCAACCAGATTAGCAGGGACTATAGGAGTCGTCGCAAGGGCTGAAACATGTTCAACAACATTTTGTAACTGCCGCACGTTACCAGGCCAATCGTAACTAAGTAAAATCTCCATCGCCTGATTGGAAAAGCCTTTAGCCACATAACTATATGTACTGTCGGAATGGGTAATAAAATAGTTTGCCAGCAGGGAAATATCTTCACGACGTTCAGATAATTTAGGCAAGGTCAATTTCGCTACACTTAGACGATAATACAGATCCATTCTGAACCCACCATCATTAGCTTTTTTTTCCAGGTCATGATGGCTCGCTGAGACAATGCGCACATCAACGGGAATACTTGTGTTAGAGCCTACTGGCCGAATCTGACGTTCTTGCAAAGCACGCAATAGCTTCACCTGAAAAGCAGATGACATGTCCCCTATTTCATCCAGAAACAAGGTTCCAGAATCGGCCGCTTGAAATAAACCTTGCCGATGTTCAAAAGCGCCTGAAAAAGCACCTTTTCGATGACCAAACAATTCAGATTCAAGTAGGTCTTCCGGTATTGCACTACAATTGACGGCAATAAATGGACCATTATGTCGTGGGCTTGCTTTGTGTATAGCTTGAGCAATTAATTCTTTACCAGTGCCGCTTTCACCATGGATAAATAAACTGGCATCTCCCTGAGCTAGACGCTTAACTTCACTTAACAGATTTTCCATCAATTGACTACGCGTCAATATATTAGCACGCCAATTCTCTTGCTGCTTATTATGAGAGTTTCCAGCACTAAGCCGCAAAGCTTTGTCAATTTTATCCATTAGTTCGCCACTATCTATCGGTTTGGTAATAAAGCCAAACACGCCTTCACTTGTCGCCTCAACCGCCTCCTTGATTGTGCCATGCGCCGAATAATGATAATGGGTAAGGTTGGATAACCTTGTTGAATCAACTTACAAAGTTGCATCCCGCCCATTTCATCCATACGTAAATCAGTGATAACAAGATCAGGATGATATTTCGGGGAGTCGCTATTTTTGCGAAAGCTTGTTTTGGGCATCCCAGCCCAAGCAAGCAGCAAAAACTTAACGCGACCACTTATGCCTCCGGCGGCCCCGATTCGTCCTCGTCACCTCGTCCCGACCCAACAAGGGGTCGGAACATAGGCTCCAAATGACTTGACGCCGTGTCGGATGGCCTTTTATTTTGTCTCCACCTTCGCTAACGCTCAGACTCCGACAAAATAACGGCCCTACGGCTATCGCGGACTAAAAATCATCACTTCGCTTAGGCT
>NZ_BDMN01000095.1 GCF_002189065.1 Bathymodiolus platifrons methanotrophic gill symbiont | reverse complement strand
ACTGAAGTTTCCCAATTATTGAGTAGCTGAAATACACAATGCTGGTGTATCGAGGTTTATTTTAGGTGGTTTTGCCATGTTTATAGCAAACCCCTACTTAATTCCCCTTAGGCAATAGCATTTGAAACGAATGAAAAGACTATTTTTTTCATATAGTTGTAGCATAGTTTCAATTTTACCATAAATAATTATTGGGAAACTTCAGATGCTAATAAGACCACCATGCGGTGAAAATTTTAGTGCATTAGAAAATAAGTTACTAATTATAATCCTCATTTTATCTCGGTCAGCCACAAAATCAATGGATTTAGCCTCAAATTCAATATTGATTTGTTTGCTATCAAGCAACAACTGATAGTCTGTACAAATTTGCTGAATTAACTGATTAAGATTAAACGATGAATAATTCATTGTAAGCAATGTAGAAGTGGCTTTTTGATATTCAATTAGATTTTCTATCAAACTGTTTAATCTAATGTTGGCGATTTGCAACAATTCTATTATTTTATGCTGTTCAGCATTTAACTCACCAACAACTTCATCTTGAAGTAGATCAGCACCTTCCATAAGTGTGGCTAATGGTGTTTTGAGCTCATGAGAAATCGTTTTAATAAAATACTGTTTACTATTCTCAAGTTGGTTCAGTTAATTTGTCTAAGCCATTCAAGATGCTGGCCAACTTCACGTATATCACGTGGTCCTTTAATATCAATATAATGATCATACTGGCCATTCCCCAGCTGGTGTATAGCTCTGGCAATACTCTTAATAGGTTTGTTGATGAGATACAGTAATAACAAGCCTAGCAAAAGTGCAAGTATCACTGAAACCAGTGCAGCATGTGTTACCTGGTTTCTGACCAAAATCGCCAAGGCTGATAATGATTCAGTTTCAATATAAATCTGTCCATTACCTAGAGTCACCAACTCCTGTGCTTCTGCGCGTAATTGAATATACCTCTTAACATCTTCAGTAGATAATTTTTCTGTATCCATGTCTTTTATTAACAGAATGCCATTATACAAGGAAAGCTCCTTCTGGCTGAGCCTAGCTAGCTGTTTCTGTATTTTCTCTGGGATCTGAAAGTGGCTTGTACGAGCAGCAATTTCAACAAATTCCTGATGCTTTGATTGAAAAACAGCAAAGATTGCTGCATCTCCAAGTATCTGATATTGGCGTATACTTCGATCCATTACCAATAAATGCTTCAATAGAGACTCATTATTTTCAGATATTCGTACTATTTGAAACAAAGCTGTATGACTGTGATCAGTATAGTCCTGAATACTTCTGACACTATAGACTAGTGTTAAAATCAAGGGTAATGTCACTACAAAAAATATAACAAGGGTCCATTGAAAAATTGAACTACACTGCGAAATTGCCAGCGTTTGCTTTTACTACGCTCTAAAAACGGCTGTTTTGTAGCTGACGAGTTATTCCATCGCATAAATTGTCTCTATCATGATTCTGGCTTTAGCAAACGAGGCTGCAAGGCTTAGCGAGTCTAGTTTGCACTTTACCATTACTCAACTTACTGCAAGTAATGGTCTTTAAAATAATTTACTATTCCTTTCATTTTACAAGCACTGATTTCACTGGTATGCCACAACAATAACACCTTTATTGTAGGAGGTTTCCCACTAAACCAGCACTGCCCTTTGCGCATAATATTTCATGATTACCCATAACGTCGGCAACACTAAAAATTCCGGAAAACGCTACACTATTCCAACCTATGTATTATCGTCTTACCATCATCATGAGAAATCCCATGATGACGAAGGATGCCTGAAAGTTAAGGAATCAATGTAGCGGACTTTAGTCCGCTCTACGTGCCTATTAATATTACCAAGATATTTTCTAAAAAGGTTAAATCAATTTTGCCGAGATACTTAAATATAGTTACCAACGTACAGCTCAACTCCCGCTGGTAATTTTTCCACCACTACTTTACGTCCTTCTTGCTCAGTAGTCATTGATATAATCACATCTGGTGTACCTAAATATCCTGCGCCTTTTTCAGGCCACTCAACAAAGCAGATACTTTGTTCATTGAGATAATCAGCAATACCAATCCATTCAAGCTCCTCAGGGTCAACCAGGCGATATAGATCAAAATGAAAAAACAGGCGTTTATTTATTTGATATTCTTCGACAATATTATATGTCGGACTTTTCACTGTGCCTTTATGCCCTGCAGCACGTATAAACCCACGGACTAAAGTAGTCTTTCCTGCCCCTAAATTACCTAATAAAAAAATGACACATTTTTCAGGTAAAACTTGAAATAATTGTGCCCCGAAAGCTTCTGTCTCTTCTGGCGTATTTAATAAACATTGCATCATTAATTAACTGAAGTTTCCCAATTATTGAGTAGCTGAAATACACAATGCTGGTGTATCGAGGTTTATTTTAGGTGGTTTTGCCATGTTTATAGCAAACCCCTACTTAATTCCCCTTAGGCAATAGCATTTGAAACGAATGAAAAGACTATTTTTTTCATATAGTTGTAGCATAGTTTCAATTTTACCATAAATAATTATTGGGAAACTTCAGTTAATTAACCACTTCCCGTAAAATTCTTAGTACATCGCTGGCACGTAGCCCACGCTCACCACCGATTGTAATAGCCGCGTTATCAGAGCAGCAAGCCCATGTAAATAAACACCCAACTTCGCAGCCTCAAGTAATGAATATTTTTGCGCCAACAAACTGCCTATTATGCCTGATAAAACATCACCCATTCCACCCAAAGCCATACCGGGATTACCTGTAGTATTCACATAAACTTCATCCTCGGCACAGATGAGTGTCCCGGCACCTTTCAACACAATAACTCCCCCATATTTTTCTTGTAGAGTACGCACAGCTTTATATCTATCCTGCAAAATATCAACTGTCGAGCACTGTAATAAACGCGCAGCTTCACCTGGGTGCGGAGTTAAAACCCAGTTATCCGAATAAGCAGGAGTTTCAGCTAAGAAATTTAAAGCATCAGCATCTATAACCCGCGGTAAATCCAAAGAAATCAGCGCAGGCCAAATTCTTTTCGCCCACTGCCGCTGAGCCATTCCTGGCCCTAAAACCAGCACAGTTGCTTTAGACAGCAATTCAGAAATGTCAGATATCTGCTCTACTGTATGCCCCATTAATTCAGGACTTAATAAATGTACCTGTAACGCATGTTCTTTACGGGTAGCAACACTGACTAAGCCAGCCCCACTATTTAGAGCAGCTTCAGCTGCTAAATGTACGGCTCCGGCATAACCATACCCCCCCCCCAACTACCAGTACATGTCCAAACAAGCCTTTATGTGCGCTAGCTTTACGTTTAGTCAGTTGTCTTGGCACTAACAATTGTTCCTTACTGGATATAGCCTGGATAATTTTATTGGGCACCTCTAAATCAGAAAAAATCACAGTACCACAACAATCTGCCGCTAACCCGGTAAACAAACCTTTTTTTAATACAATAAAAGTAATTGTTATATCGGCACAAATCGCGCAACCCATAATATTACCTGTATCAGCATTCAAGCCGGATGGAATATCGATGGCTAAAACCGGGATCAACAGTTTATTAACATGAGCTATTGCATCTGCAAACAATCCTGTCACTGCACGATCCAGGCCCGTTCCTAATAGCGCATCTATTAACAGCTCAGCAGTATCATCTATTAATTGGTAATCCTTTAAGATCCGCCCTCCGGTATCAACAAACATTTGTTTTGCACTGGCAGCATCCCCCTGCAATTTTTCTTCGGCAACTAAGGAATGTGCACGAAATAACTTCCTGAAGCAGCCAAGCTTGAATAATGAAATATCTCCCCTAAATTAAGGTTATCTTAATTTATTACTCAGTGGTTGTCTTATGTCATTTCCTTATAAAAAAAATATCGAAAAGTCGATGAAGAAATTTTATGACTCACTTTGTGAAAAAAATAAGCGACGGTATGCCGCCATTGAAAGTGAAAAATTATCTCATGGTGGCGTTAACTATATTTCAGCTCTATAACTGAAGTTTCCCAATAATTATTTATGGTAAAATTGAAACTATGCTACAACTATATGAAAAAAATAGTCTTTTCATTCGTTTCAAATGCTATTGCCTAAGGGGAATTAAGTAGGGGTTTGCTATAAACATGGCAAAACCACCTAAAATAAACCTCGATACACCAGCATTGTGTATTTCAGCTACTCAATAATTGGGAAACTTCAGTTCTATAGGTGAGGAGCGGTTTATTTTAATGGGTATGAGTTCGCAACATAAGTTACTGACGGTTTGTCATTGCGAAAGAAGCTCGCACACTATTCGTATTATTTCAGCTAGAAAAGCTGATAAGTTTGAACGAAAACAGTATGAGGGCTATATCCATGCGTGAATCTTATGATTTTTCAAAATCTGTTAAAAACCCCTATGCGAAACGCCTTAAAAAACAAATTACTATTCGCATTGATGAAGAAACTATTTCTTATTTTAAAGAAATGGCAGATACAAAAGGCATTCCTTATCAAAGCTTAATAAACCTTTATCTTCGGGATTGTGCTATTGAACACAGGCAGCTGGAAACAACGTGGAGTTAAAAAGCTAACGAACAAGGTTAGATTGTGATCGCGAAGCGAGCCACAATCTGAACCGTTTGTTGGACAAGCCCGGTAATGGTAGTAGGATTTCTGTTAAATTGGCTCTATGAACACGCTTTTTGTTGATCAGCCCGATTGATTAATCGAGCCCCTGTTTTTACATGTCTAGCTGAATTTTGATAGTTGTCCATTGCAGTCAACTCTCAAAGTTCGATTATCGGAACCCTTTTAAGCCTGAACCGCTGGTTTTAGTCCAAGTGCTCCCTCAGCATCTAATTCGCTGCTAGTCAGGGTGGAGGTGTGTTAATTTACATAACGGCTGATGGCTCCAGTACAATTTTGGGCATGATTAAATGCATCATTTCCTGCTTGGGTATTCGCCTCCGTCCCACAATCATTGCCCCACCACAACACTTGCAACTGTGTGCGGGCGTGGTTTTAGGAATAAGCACGAAACAACTTCCCGATATTAATTATTCTTGAGGAATTGCACGGTAATTCCATTTTGGTAAATGTGTATCAAATACAATCGGCATTATTTCTTTGAAGTCAGCGGCATATTTTCGTCCTGTCTCGTATATTTTGTCGAGTATGTGAACAATTGTTGTTAGTCCTTTTGACGTTGATGTTCTAGAAATCAATGTTTTAACTGTTTCAACCGAGTCAAATACAACACCTTCACAAGCACGAGTCACATGAGGAAAAAAACGATGTTCAATGGGGTTATACTTGGAGGTATAAGGAGGATAGTGGGCAATCCTAATTTCCAATCCAAGTGCATT
>NZ_BDMN01000094.1 GCF_002189065.1 Bathymodiolus platifrons methanotrophic gill symbiont | reverse complement strand
GCTTGGCTGCTTCAGGAAGTTATTTCGTGCACATTCCTTAGTGTGCGTAATATCTTCGTCGGGTCAAATTTTAGCAAGGACAGCGAACACAATTATATAGACGAGCTGAACGACACATAAGAATTCCAGTCAGAGATAACTGGAAAAAAACGTTACAAGTGCGATACTTGAACCGCTTGTGCAAAAGCACGGAGGGTGCTGTGGTGCCGGACGTTTGACGCTAATCTATTGACCGGTATCACAACAGTTCTCTACCAATCTGCTTTCTTCAACATATGAGTGCCTGCTGAGTAAAGTTTCCGCTTTAAATTCATCCAGATTTACCCTAGCGTATCAATAATTCATAAGCCCGAACTCATCTGATAAGAGTAACAAAATCACTCGCCTTCAAGAAATATGACTTTATTTTTTGAATTTTGATAGATGGAGCTCTAGAGCGTTATGGGGTAATAATAACGTGCAAGATGAATAGAGATGGTCTGGTAAAAAACTCAGATAGAATGCTGATTCGATAATATTCGCCATAGTTAGGCGGGTTTTGAGCACCGTTGACAATAAATGCTATTCTTGTAATGCTTTAAGAGTCTGCATTTCTGCTTGAAAGAAATGCAGACGATCTTCCAGTATCGCTGACTGGTAGAAATTAAGGCCTTTATCATTCTGGGCTAGTTTTATTTGCATGATGGCGGCATCTGTATAACCCATAGCATAAAAGTATTCAGCCATATAGCGATGTAGATTTACATTTCTCCCAAGGTTACCATAAGCTCGGGCAAGGAGCTGGAAGTATCGAGGGTGCTGCTGGTTCTGGTAGTCAATTAATTTTAGGTGTTGCAGGGCAAGCTCGGGCTGATTTGATTTAAGCAAGATACTAATGTATTGAAACTGGTATTCAGCATTCCCGGGGTATTGTTTTTGTAGTTGTAAATAGTGTTTTTTTGCTGTTGCAAAGTCTTGTTTATCAACGGCAACCTGCGCGAGAGCCGTCAGGTATTCTCTTTGTCTTGGGTAGCGCTTATTTAGACTCTGGAAAATTTCAGCAGCCTGATTGAATTGTAGCTTTTTTATAAAAGTAAGTCCTAGCCCATATTGCATGGCGGCACGCTGCTCAGCAGTGCCCTGGTCTATTTTATTTTGAAAATAATTAACTAAATCATTTAGTTTTGTATTTTCTGAACCTATACGTAATTTTGCTTTAGTCAGGCGGTAATTTTGCGAATCCGGGACTTGGCGATAAGGGTATTTTTCGGCTCGTCCTCTGGTGTCGGATATTCGTGATGAGGTAACAGGGTGAGTCCTTAAAAACTCAGGCGCACCTTCACCATAATAGCGGCCGGCATGTTGTAATTTTTCAAAAAAAGCTGGCATACTGCGCGGGTCAAATCCAGAACGTTCTAATATTTTTATTCCAATTCTATCGGCTTCTTGCTCATTATCACGCGTAAAATCAATTTGCATTTGTACACTTCCAGCTTGTATGGCGGATAGTGCGCCTATACCTACTTCAGGGGCTTGAGTAGCGATAATAATTGCGGCAATCATGGCAGCTGCAGCAGGTAATGACATACGGCTACTTACTTCATATGCACGATAAATATGGCGTTGGGTAACGTGAGCAATCTCATGGGCGATAACAGAGGCTAATTCGCTTTCTGAGTTACTATTTAAAATCAGCCCCGAATTAATGCCAATATAACCACCAGGCCCTGCAAATGCATTGATGTCATCGGATAGGACAACAAAAAAGTAGAATTCCTGTGATGGGTTGTCGCTGTTAGCAACGAGTGTCTGACCTATAGATTGAATATATTCTTGCACGTCCGGGTCATGACTGATTTTTAATTGAGAACGTATACTACGAAAAAAAGACTCGCCTAGTATTTTTTCCTGAACAGGCGAGATCAGTGCACCTGTTGAATCACCCATGTCGGGTATTTGTAGTTCTTCGGCTGTGCAGGTAGCGCTAAATAATTGATTGAGCACAAGCAGAGCAAGAAACAATAGGTTCTTATTTGGTTTCATCAAGTGTTATACTCACATTTCTTCACGCGATGGGCTTAGGCACCTGGAAACACACATCATCCATCCTTGCTGGCCTTTTTATCCGTCATCAGCACGGTAGCAATAATTACGTAGCCAGCTATGCGCCTATTGCTACAGCACTGATGACAAACAAAAATCCTGCGCAATCTGGTATATTCTTTTCCGACAATCACCTTAGTTGGTTTTTTCTTGTATTAGTAGAGTTAATATTAATGTGTGATATTGTACTTAATGTTAGCTTATCTTTCTTGGTTCTTAGCCATTAATTATGAAATACTCCATTCAAATTAACAGTAGCCCTTATCAGTCTAATAGCTCAGAAACCGCTTATCAATTTATTAAAAGTGCTCTAGAAATGGGGCATGAAGTCATACGTGTGTTTTTTTATCAAGAAGGGGTATATCATGCATTTCGATATGTAACACCACCTGATGATGAGGTACAAATAGTTGCTCGCTGGAGCGCTTTGGCGCGTAGATATAAGTTAGATTTGGTCGTGTGTATTTCTGCTGCACAGCGACGAGGCTTGCTTGAAGCAAATGAAGCAAAGAGGCAAGGGAAAGTCGATAATGATGTAGCAGATGGTTTTCGTATTGCCGGTTTGGGGCAATGGGTGGAAGCAACGCTAAAAGCTGATCGATTTATTGAATTTAATTAGCACTAAATTTATTATATTTCACGCAGTTACACAGTGTATTTCTAGCGGCTGATTTTGCCGAAATCTGCCTTACTCGACAAAAAAACTCGCTCATCAGTATAAAGCATTGTCGGGCGAAAGCGAGTATTGCTCCTCCTGCACCATTACAGCTGAACGTGGTCTTTACTTACAACTCCACTAATGATTTTTATATCTTTTTGAACACAAATTTGACGAATGACATCTCTTGTCCGCTCCCCAACTTCTTTCGCTGCCAGCCATGGAGAGCGAACGCGAGGGCTGGTAGTCCCCAGAAGGCGTAGGGCCGTTGTTTTGTCGGAATCGTAGCGCTAGCGTAGGTGGAGACAAAATAAAAGGCATTCCGAAACGCCGTCCAGTCATTTGAGGGAGTGTTACGAAGCCAGCACCGAGTTTACGATGGTAGTGGCGAAGTGGCACGTACGCAGGACGTCTGGGGCGCCGAAGGCATTAGCGGTCGCGTTAAGTTTTTGCCGCTTGCTTGGGCTGGGATGCCCAAAACAAGCTTTCGCAAAAATAGCGACTCCCCGCATCAGGATTTTTCGAATAGATTGTAAGACTTGTTGTTGTTCAGCACCCGAGAGTGGTTTAAGACGTACTTCATATTCACTGTAATGGCTGCCGTAGGTATCTGCACCTCGTTCTGCACGTCCTGCCCATTGTGAGACAGATTCAATCTGAGGAATCTTATTGAATTGCTCGGTTATTTGTATGCCCTGACGTATCGACTCTTGTAGTGAGGTACCGGGAATACTGGTGGTGTGAACAATATAATGGCCTTCGCGCAATTCAGGTAGAAATTTATGTCCAAGCGTAGTGAAGCGCATGGCTGCTAATAGAGAAATAATCAGGCAGGCAATGATAATTAGTTTGAAGTGTACGGAAATGAACTTTAATAATCTGGAATAAAGTGGGTTTAAATAAGCAATGACAGGTGGTGTGCTATCAAATTGCATATTCTTTTTTAGTAAAACATAACACAGGGCTGGGGGCAGCGTCAGAGCTACTACTAAGGACATTAAGATGGCTAAGATATAAGAATAACCTAGAGGGGCAAATAAGCGGCCTGCAACGCCATCTAAAGTGAGTAATGGTACAAAAACCAGAGCCACGATAAAACTGGCATAAACTACCGAACTACGTACTTCCATGGAGGCGGCATAAACGATTTTATGCGTAGGTAGAGGGATTGCAAGTAATTGATTTTCACGTAAGCGGCGGAAGATATTTTCGGTATCGATAATAGCATCATCAACGACTTCACCTAACGCAATAGCCAGGCCACCCAATACCATAATATTTAGATTTATCTCCAATTCGAGCAACACTAATATGGCGCTGATTAAGGATAAAGGGATGGCAATAGCGGAAATAAAAGCAGTGCGTAAGTTATAATAACTGAAGTTTCCCAATTATTGAGTAGCTGAAATACACAATGCTGGTGTATCGAGGTTTATTTTAGGTGGTTTTGCCATGTTTATAGCAAACCCCTACTTAATTCCCCTTAGGCAATAGCATTTGAAACGAATGAAAAGACTATTTTTTTCATATAGTTGTAGCATAGTTTCAATTTTACCATAAATAATTATTGGGAAACTTCAGTTATATAAAAATAGATATAAAATAATAAGTACAAATAAGCCACCTAAAAGCAGGTGACTGGAAAGGTTGCTAACCGAGGTTTTAATGTAATCAGCAGGTTTGAATAAATGTGCGTGAAAATCAATTCCTTGTTCTGCAAATAAGGGTTCAAATTCAGTTAAAGCCTGTTCAACAGCATCAGAAACTGTCAGTGTATTGGCATTATATTGACCAATGACCATCATAACTATACCAGGCTTGCCCATGATTTGAGCCGCGCCAATAGCAGGTTCTGCGGCGTATTGAATATTCGCTATATCACCCAGTAAGAGCGTACTTTCATTACTGTGTTTTATGATGCTTTTGCGTAGTTGTTCGGGAGTGCTGGCTAGCCCTGTGACTTGTAGAGTAAAACGCTGGTTGCTGTTTTCAATAAAACCACTGCCTTGTATTTTTCCTATCTTTGAGGCTGCGTCAATGACTTCGGTAAATGAAATATTATCGTACTGTAGTTTAACCGGGTCTAGCTGGATTTGTACTTGCTTGATATCGCCACCAAAGATATTTACATAGGCAACACCATGTACCGATAGTAAGCGAGGAACAAGCATGGTATCGACTAAACTACGTAGGTGCATCAGGTCTTTATCAGTAGAGCTAAGTCCAATGGTTAGCACTGTCGCAGAAGATGATGTTAAAGGTACCGGAATGGGAGTATGTACACCTTTTGGTAGTTGTGAACTTAAGCCTGAAAGTCGTTCAGTGAGTAATTGACGGTTACGGTAAATATCACTGTGCTCATCAAAAATTGCAGTGACGATGGATAGCCCCTGTATGGATTCGGAGCGTGTAAATTGTAACCCCATTAAACCGCTTAGTGATAATTCAATCGGCTGGGTCACTAATATTTCGACTTGTTCGGCAGAAAAGCCAGGAGACTCGGTCTGAATAATGATTTGTTTTGGGACGAATTCAGGGAAAATATCCAGCCCTGCATTTGCAAAGCGGTAACTACCGTACAGTAAAATAAGCTGAAGTTTCCTAGTTTTTAAAGCATAAGGATATTAGTTAGTGCTTATTTTTAATAAATATTAGCATTCCCTAATAACACTGGCATTCCGTTTGCTAAAACCCTTGAATTTACTTAAAAAACAACAGGTTAATGATGAATGAGACCTGTTTTTACTGTATAATAAAAGATGTTAACTCATTGATTATACAAACAAAACGGCTTC
>NZ_BDMN01000093.1 GCF_002189065.1 Bathymodiolus platifrons methanotrophic gill symbiont | reverse complement strand
TTTGTTTACTACCGATTTAAATTTATCCATCACACAGATTATCGAGTATTACGGGGCAAGGTGGAAAATCGAATCCGGGTTCAAAGAACTCAAGCAGGACATAGGTAGCCAGAAAAGCCAGTGCCGTAATGCGCAGGCAGTGACCAACCACCTGAACTTCTGTATGATGGCAACAACGTTAACCTGGATTTATGCTGATCGTTTAAAAACCAATCCGGAACGTCAGCACAAAGTAAAGGGGCGGACCAGTTTTGCCTTTTCAGATATCCGGCGTATCATTGCCGAAGCTGCTTTGGACCCGGATTTTGAAAGGGTTTGCCCCAAATACAGCAGCTCCCCTGTAAATTCGGTGGTAACCGTTTTGTTACGCATGGTCGCTTGATGAATTTCTAGGAAACTTCAGTTCTTTAGCCCCCCCCCCCCAAAAAAATCCTTCAGGCAATATTCGAGGCTAAAAGAGGTTGCTCAGCTTGATGAATATATACCAATTCACCGACATTTATCTGATCAAATAAGTGTAGAATATCAGCATTTTCCATCCTTATACAACCATGAGATTCTGGCTTACCCTGCATTAAATGATCAGGGCAGCCATGAATATAAATATAGCGCCAGGCACTATCCACTTGGCCATAGCGATTTACCCCGGATTGCATACCTCCCAGCCAAAGAATACGCGTTAAAATCCAGTCTCGCTCCGGAAATTCCTGGCTTAACTCAGGTGCATAGATTTCTCCGGTCGCTCGCCGTCCAACAAAAACACTATTTAAAGGCTGCTTATCGCCAATTTTTGCTCTTATTTTATGCCACCCTCTTGGTGTGCACTCTGAACCCATTCTTTCTCCAGCCCCGTTTTTAGCTGTCGAAACCGGATAGCTATTGATAACCGTATTATTTTCTATCAGATCTAGCGTTTGTGTCGCGATACATATTTCGATATATCGATTGGGTAAAGCATCATTAAGCATCTTTTATTTTTTAAATAAAGCAATCGATTCAACATGCCCTGTTTGAGGAAACATATCCATAACCCCAGCCTTAACCAGAGTATAACCTAACTCATTAACTAAAATTCCGGCATCCCGAGCTAAAGTTGAAGGATTACACGAAATATACATGACTAATTCCGGGTCCCACTTTTTAAGATTATGTAATACCTCTGATGCACCCGCACGCGAAGGGTCTAACATCACTTTATTATACTTTTGTCTTGCCCATACCTGGTCACTTACATCTTTACTTAAGTCAGCCACAAAAAACTCAACATTTGTCAGTTTATTAAATTGCGCATTATCTTTAGCATGATTAACCTCGATTCCCACAACATGCCCGGCTTTCGTTGCGATTGGTAGTGTAAAATTTCCTAAGCCACAAAATAAATCCAGAACCCGATCCTGTTCATTAAAATCCATTTCCTGCATGACCCGGCTAACCATTTGACGGTTAATTTCATAATTCACCTGAGTAAACGTCGCGGGTTTGAAGCGAAATGTAATGCCTTGTTCTGGCAATGAATAAGTCAGCATCAATTCAGGCTCACCCTCAATCGGCACTATAGTATCAGGGCCTTTGGATTGCAGACATATAGAAATATTATGCTGATGCCCAAAAGCACGCATAATTTCTTTATCTTCATCAGTTGCAGGTTCCAGTACTCGAAAAGCAAGCACACAATCCTCGTCACCAATAGCAACTTCGATTTGTGGGATTTTATCCTTAATGCTTAACTGCCCAATCATAGCCGATAAATCCATTAGTTTTTCACCTACTATCGGATGCATGACCTTACAGCTTTCCATTTCAGCTAAAAACTGATTGCGCCTTTCTCGGAAACCCACTAATACACGACCTTTTTTTGCCACATATTTAACACCCATACGCGCTTTACGTCGATAGCCCCAATGCGGACCAGTCAATGGTTCCCAGATTTCAGCGATAGCAACTTTACCAATGCGTTTAAATTGCTCTATTAACAAGCCTTGTTTAAACTTTATCTGTTGTTCATTTTGTACATGCTGAAAACTACAGCCCACAACGCCCAAAGTGTGGACATTCAGCATCAACCCGTTCAGGCGCACGAGTGATTAAGGTTTCAACCTTACCTTCGGCGTAGTCTTTACGACTATCCGTATAAATAAATTCTAGCTCCTCACCTGGCAATGCTTCATCGATAAAGACAACTTTGCCATCCACATGCGTTACTCCCCGGCCATCATGAGCCAAAGATTCAATCGTTACTTTTACCGGATCTTCAGGTAATTTCTTTTTCTTATGATATCGTCTACGTGCCATTTTAAATTAAGTCTTATTTTATATAATTAATCCACTACTTAAAAGTAGCGACTAGTACAACAACTTGTACCATTGTATTTATTTGCTATTACAAGCAATTCTCGAATTGAATGCTATATTTCAAATTCTTATAGCCGGGAAGCTAAGTTTATTTAGCTTTTCCCTGTAAAGCCAGACGAATAATATCTTCACAACTTTTATCTTCTTGCGCGATACCTTGCACCATTTTACTGGCATCCTGCGCTTTATAGCCTAAAGCACATAAGGCACTGATTGCTTCTTGTTTAGCATTACTTCTTGGTTGATTTTCGCTACCCTGCCCTGAACTTGTATTATCAATACTGGATTCATCCCGTGCGGGTAATTTATCACGCATTTCGATGATCAAGCGCTCAGCCGTTTTTTTACCCACACCCGGCAATCGAATTAATGCCGCCGTATCATTATCTTGAATACAACGATGAAACTCATCAGCACTTTGCCCGGACAAAATGGTTAGCGCTAATTTAGGGCCTACACCATTTACTTTTATTAAAGCACGGAACATCACTCTATCTACTTCTGTGGAAAAACCAAACAGGATATGTGCATCTTCACGCACCACTAAATGCGTATGCAAATGGACTGTTTCACCCATAGGCGGGAGATTATAAAAAGTGGTCATCGGTGCTTCTATTTCATAACCCACACCTTGCACATCTAACACTAATAAAGGTGGTGTTTTGGTCACTAATTTACCACGTATAAATCCAATCATGAGGGCATGCCTGTCTTTAATCGTCTTTGTGTTTGCTGGAAATTAGCGTGACATATACTAATGCCCAGAGCATCACTGGCATCTATCTGTAACTCACCTGTTATCCCTAGCAAAATTTTCACCATATGTTGTACTTGTAATTTATCGGCTGAGCCTTTCCCAACCACAGCTTGCTTTACCTGTCGTGCTGCATATTCATACACCGGAATATCAAATAATTGTACGGCACAAATTGCTGCACCGCGTGCCTGGCCTAATTTCAGAGCTGAATCTGCATTTTTATGCATAAACACTTGCTCTATTGCCATCTCTGCCGGTTGATATTGTTCAACAATATCGCTGATTCCGGCAAAAATCTGCTTTAAGCGCAGGGGAAAATTATCGCCTTTTATACGCAAACAGCCACTGGCTATATATTGATAGCCAGTGGCTGTTTCGTCTATCACACCAAACCCTGTTAGGCGTGAACCAGGATCTATACCTAAAATTCTCGTCACTTGTTAAGCATCTTCCAGTTGAGCCATCACTTCATCACTAATATCTGCGTTAGAATAAACATTTTGCACATCATCCAGGTCTTCTAATACATCAATTAAGCGCAATATTTTTTCAGCATCATTTACATCAAGCTGGTTCAAAATTTCTGCCTGCATAGTAACTTCTCCACCTTCAGGCTCATAACCAGCAGCAACCATGGCTTCTTTAACATTCAAATAATCTTCCCAGGCTGTCATCACATCTACAGAGCCATCGTCATTAGTGATAACATCTTCAGCACCCGACTCTAAAGCAGCATCCATTAAGCTATCTTCATCTACGCCACTGGCATAACTTATAATGCCCACTTTGTTAAACATATAGGCAACCGCACCATCGGTCCCCAGGTTACCACCCGCTTTTGAAAATGCATGGCGTACTTCTGCCACAGTACGGTTACGGTTATCTGTTAAACAATCAACTAATACTGCAATACCACCTGTTCCGTAACCTTCATAACGTACTTCTTCATAATTGATACCATCCATAGCACCGGTTGCTTTCTTAACCGTATTATCAATGGTGTCACGCTTCATATTTGCACCCAGCGCCTTATCAATGGCTGACCGTAAGCTTGGATTACTAGCCGGATCAGCTCCACCTGATTTTGCTGCAACCGAAATCTCACGAATGATTTTGGTGAACAATTTCCCCCGTTTTGCATCCTGACCTGCTTTACGGTGTTTAATATTCGCCCACTTACTATGTCCTGCCATTATTTCTCTCTATAACGATTTTTTCTGAATTCACAAACTTAAGGAGCGAGAATTCAATAATACCCGATCCTGGGCGTGTGAAAAAAAGTGATTTTAACACAAAAACAGGGAGTAGGCTTTAGCCGTGTATTCAGCAATGAGTGGTCTATTAAGCCTATTTTCCATAAATTATATCAAACCTTTAACTCTATACTGACCTTTGGTTTTTAAAGTAATCTGTATTGCTTTATTAGTATCATTTGTCCAGTACCACCCATGGGTCCCTGTAAACGGGGCAGTTAATACTCCCTCTGATACACTAGCCGTCGTTTCACGATAACTTTTAAAATAACCGGTTTTATCCCCTGCTGGTTCCCCATGAAAATCATAATATAAAATACCCTCACTGCTCCATGCGTAGATAATTTCAGCATTTTTCTGCAGATAAAATTTGTACTCCAGACCTGATTTAGCAGGTATAGTGATTTTCACTATATCTTGCCAATCTGCTAATTGCACACCTGTAGGGCATGATTCTACTTTTTTTACGCTTTCTTGTAAGGGCTGGGCTAATACAGTTAAGCCTAAAGACTTACCTAAACCCGTTGGATCAATACCGTATTCAGCAGGGCCAATAAAAGCTACTAAAATAATAAACGCAAGTAACACAGCACTGATCATACTAATAATCATCGTTTTTAAGGATTGGACTGGTACATTTACATCATTCATAAGCATTACTCAGTAAGTACGTAACCGGCCATTTGATAGCCACACAAGACCAGACCAGCAGCCATCAATAAGGTATTAGTGAGCACTGCAAAACTAAAATAACTATCGAAGCGCCGCCAGAAACTCAAGAGTATTAAAATAAAAAATAAAGCCAGAAACTGACCCAGCTCAACACCAACATTAAATGCCAGTAAATTTTTCCATAGATCGTGTTCAGGCAAATCAAAATCCTGCAATTTTGTCGCTAAACCCAAGCCATGAAATAGCCCAAAAACCAGTACTGCCATTTTAGTATCAGGCTGCCAGCCAAACAATTTCTGAAAACCACCTAGATTATCAAACCCTTTATATACCACGGATAAACCAATGATCGCATCAATTAGATAGGCATTGACGGCTATATTTCCCAATACTCCAAAAAACAGCGTTAAACTATGGCCTAAAGTAAAGAGACTGACATAAATCAGTATATCCCGGGTACGAAACAAAAAGAAAATAACCCCGAGAAGAAACAATAAATGGTCATAGCCAGTGACCATATGCTTAGCACCAATATACAAAAAAGGGCCTATTGCCAGACCCTGATTAGCTTGTAAAAACTGCTGTGTATCAGCATCGACACCATGAGCAACGGCAACTGATATGCACACCAGAGTCAGTAGCATTACTGATAGTGAAGCAGAAAGTCTGACTGGATTTATATATTTTGTTGTACAGCTATTCAACATGGTTTTTTAGTTCCCAATCAATCAGAAGCCTGGAGCTATCAATTATTGTAGGCTGGGTTAGATTAGCAAGCGCAGCGCAGATAACGTAACCCAGCATTTTGCTTATATACGTGTACCTGCCTACGGTATAGCGAATTAAAACGACTCACCAAAGCTATCCTGATATCGCGCTTTAAATTGCTCCATAGTAAAACTATGGTTCTGCGTACCATGATGTTCTATTTTTATTGAACCCAGTAAAGAAGCAATACGACCTGTTGTCGGCCAGTCATATTCATTCATAATGCCAAACAACAGACCAGCACGATAGGCATCACCACAACCGGTTGGATCACTTAACTGTTTAGCCTGTGCAGAAGGGATATCAATACATTCACCTTGAGTATAAATTTTAGAGCCTTCGCCACCTAAAGTGATGACCAAAGCTTCAACTTTCTCGGCAATCTGTTCCAGGCTTAAGCCAGTACGTTCCTGCATTAATTCAGACTCATAATCATTGAATGTTGCCCAGGTTGCTAAACCTAGCAATTCCAATAATTCTTCTCCACTGAACATAGGCATGCCCTGTCCAGGATCGAAAACAAAAGGAACCCCGGCATCAACAAATTCTTGTGCATGCTGCTGCATACCTAATTTACCATCAGGGGAAACAATCCCTACTTCTATACCTGCACCCTCGGGTACCGAGTTAGTATGCGATTCATTCATCGCACCAGGATGAAAAGCAGTAATCTGGTTATCATCTTCATCGGTGGTGATATAAGCTTGCCCCGTGTAATGATCATCTAGCTTGCTAATATACGCACATGAAATTTTACATTGACTCAACCACTGCGCATAAGGTTCAAAATCATGCCCTACTGTCGCCATAATTTTAGGCTGCTCACCTAATAATTTTAAGTTATACGCAATATTACCTGCACATCCGCCAAATTCTCTACGGATTGCCGGCACTAAAAAAGACACATTCAACATATGTACTTTTTCAGGAAGAATATGATTTTTAAACTTATCGTGAAAAACCATAATTGTATCGTAGGCCATAGACCCACAAATCAATGCACTCATATATTATTTCCTTTTTAAATTAAAATTATCATCCAAACAAAAGCTGCTAACGCTAACGATAACATAACTGCTGCGGAACCTATATCTTTTGCCCTGCCTGAAAGTTCATGATGCTCAAGGCCTATTCTATCAATCGCTGTTTCAATCGCTGAATTTAATAATTCAACTAATAACACTGCCACGATACTTCCTACAAGTAAAACCCGCTCGATATTATTGACTGTTATCCAAAAGGCTAAGGGGGCCGTCACTAACAATAGAATTATCTCTTGCCTAAAGGCTTCTTCATGTTTCCAAACCGCCTTAAACCCTGCGACTGAAAAAAAGAACGCATTAACGATACGTTTAAAACCTTTTGCATTTTGTCCCGCCATTTTCCACAAACTCCTGTCAAGTAAAAGTTATTAATTTATTCCGTCAACAGCCAAGACAGAAACTATCGTAAGTTATTGTTTTATATGAATGTATACTTTTTGGCCAATTTAACAAAACTGCAACTATTACAGTCCTTTAACATCGTTTATTGCATTCTATCCACAAAGATATCCACAGATTTTGTGGATAATTCTAAAGTCTCTAAATAACTGATTTAAACTACACTTTTCTCAACTGCAAACAAATACTAAGAAATTGCCTCTTCATATGCCTCAGCATCTAACAACCTATCTAGCTCATCAGCATTGTTTATTCTTAAACTAAATAACCAGGTATTAAATGCATCTTCATTAACCTGCTCTGGTGCATCAGCCAGACTTTCATTAATGGCTATTACTTCACCTGCAACAGGGCTAAACAAATCTGATGCAGTTTTAACTGACTCTACCACTGCACACTGCTCTTCAATAGCTAATTGACGCCCTACTTCAGGTAACTCGATATACACTAAATCCCCTAGCTCTTCCTGAGCGAAGTCTGTGATCCCCACCTTAATCACATTATCAGCTTCTAACTTCACCCACTCATGGGTCACTGCATACTTTAGTTCTTCCGGGTTCTGACTCATTCTTGCTTCACCTGTATTTTTTTAGTTATTATTTTTTTTAGAAAAATCAGTTGCCCATGATTTTTCTGGATTATTCATTTACTATTTACCGCTAAGCATTTTATCCTAAATTACCCTATTGGCCGCTAATATTAAACTGATTACT
>NZ_BDMN01000092.1 GCF_002189065.1 Bathymodiolus platifrons methanotrophic gill symbiont | reverse complement strand
AATAATTTTATCAATATGATTTACTTTCTTTGTGGTAAGTTAAAATTCGACTACCCACTGTATTTCACATAGAGCCTAAAATATTTTAGGTAACCATTCACTTGGCTGAATGATGTCGGGCGTAATTACAATAGCATGCATAAACCCTTCTAATTCTTTCAAGTTCATACAACCATTGTCAGGGTCAAGCTGTACAAACATATGATTCAATTTCTTTTGTAATGATTGAGTTAGCATTTTATTATCGTAGTAAGTAATGATGAATGTTGATGACTATTTACCTTTTTTTACATATGCATAAAGCGTTGGTTTTGAAATACCCATCATTTCGCATAATGTATTAATAGGTGTTTTTTTCTGCTCATAAAGCTCAATCAGCAATTTACGCTTTTCTTCATCTAATGATTTTGGTCTTCCACCTTTTTTTCCTCTTGCTCGTGCCGCATCCAGTCCAGCTCGTGTTCTTTCACTAATTAAGTTTCGTTCAAATTCTGCCAGTGCAGCAAATAAGTGAAAAACCAACTTTCCATTAGATGTTGTGGTATCAATGGATTCTTGCAGGCTTTTAAACCCAACACCTTCATTTTCAAGTGTTGTGACCCAATCTATTAGGTCACGAATAGATCGCCCTAGTCGATCTAAACGCCAAACCACTAAAGTATCCCCTGAACGCAGTTGTTCTTTTAATTTATCAAGGCCTGGTCGAGAGGAAACTGTTCCACTGACTTCATCAACAAATATTTTTTCACAGCCGATTTCACGTAAGGCATCTTCTTGTAAATGTAAGTGTTGATCATGCGTTGAAACTCTGGCGTAACCGATGAGCATAAAATAGTTAAATTAAGGTTAAAATATATTTATAGTTTACTATGATTTCTTTACTGAGTTTATTATCTTGTTTTTTGCTAAAAAAGCAAATAAAAAAATAATTTTTAACAGGTAAAGAAAACGATCGTTTTTTTAACTTACTGTTTCCTACCCATGCCAATAGAATTCCTTACTCAAGAACAGCCTAGTCAATACAGACAGTTTTCAGGTGAGCCCAATGAAAATCAATTGGCCAGATATTTTCATTTCGATGATACTGATCTTTTTATCATTAATAGTCGTCGACGAGACCACAATCGTTTTGGCTTTGCGCTACAGCTTGCAACGGTGCGTTTCTTAGGCACTTTCCTTGCTGACCCAAGCAATGTGCCAGAAAGTGCACTAACATTTATAGCAAACCAAATTGGCATTGAAGACATCAGTTGCTTAAAGAAATACATAAAACGTAAGTCAGTACGTTATGAACACACGGCTGAAATACAGCATAAATACGGTTACCACGAATTTAATGCTGGATTATGGCGATTCAAGTTAAGTCGCTTACTTTATACACGGTCTTGGGTTAGTAATGAACGGCCAAGTGTGATGTTTGATTTTTCAACGGCATGGCTCATTCAACATAAAGTGCTTCTGCCTGGCGTTACCACCTTATCACGCTTGATTTCGGAAATTCGTGAGCGAACCAATAATCGCTTATCCTTACGTTTATCAAGCTTACCGGATATGGATCAGAAAGAAAAATTGAATGCCTTATTAAGGGTACCAGAAGGATCAAATTATTCACCATTTGATACTCTACGTCATGGCCCTACAACCATTAGCGGGCCTTCGTTTAATGCGGCTATTGATCGCTATGTGGAATTCAAGTCGATGGGTATTCAGTCGCTTAATTTCAAGCATATCCCGCTTATTAGGCTGAAAAGCCTAGCACGGTATGCTGGCATTACTTCAATGCATAAAATATTACGTATGCAAGAAGATAGGCGCATTGCAACATTAATGGCTTTTGTTTATGTTTTTGAAAGGACGGCACTTGATGATGCTCTTGACGTATTTGATCTACTGTTTACTCAGATCATAATGGAAGCCAAGAAAATTCATCGCCAAAAACGATTGAGATCACTGAAGGATTTGGATAAGTCAGCCTTACTTTTAGCTGATGCTTGTGCCATTATTTTAAAGGAAACATCTCATGACGATGACTTACGTGAAACTATCTTTGCTGCCGTTAGCCAGGAAAATATAGCACAATCGATTACAACGATTAATGAATTATCCTGTTTATCAAATCATAAATTTCAAGATGAAATGGTCGAGCAATATGGACGAGTACGTCGGTTTTTACCGCGTCTACTGGATAAACTTGATTTCAAGGCAGCATCCGCAGGGGAAGAGATGCTTGAGGCTCTTAATTATTTACGCAAGTTAGAAGGAAGTCGCAAGAAAAATATAGAAAATGTACCATTGGATATAATTCCTAAATCTTGGGAGATTTTAGTCTTTGATCAAGATAAGCAAGTTAACAAACGTGCCTATACCCTGTGTGTTATGGATAAGTTACAAGATACACTGCGACGACGAGATATTTACGTTGAAAGTAGTGATCGTTGGGGTGATCCTAGAGAGAAATTATTATACTGAAAATTTGTCGTACGCTTGGCCATCCTCTGGGTGTTGATGAAGCCATAAAATCTCTGACAGATACCCTAGATAGAGCCTATCAACAAGCCGAAGCTAACTTCTCAAAAAATGGTGATGTCCGGATTGAATTAGTCGATGAAAAACCGACACTCACTATTACAAATCTGGATAAATTAGATGAGCTACCCAGCTTGATTAAATTACGTCAGCAGGTGGCTGATTTTCTTCCCCCCATAGATCTTACCGAACTACTTCTGGAAATTCATGCACACACCGGATTTGCTGATGAATTTACGCATATCAGTGAATCTAATTCGCGAGCTGATGACTTAGCCGTCAGTATTTGTGCGGTATTGCTCTCTGAAGCCTGCAATATTGGCATTGATCCGTTTATTAAGCACAATAATCCAGCACTCACGCGACATAGGCTGAATTGGGTTAAACAAAATTATATGCGCGCAGAAACCTTAACAGCTGCGAATAGTCAGTTGGTTGATTACCACATGACCATTCCTATATCTCAGGCATGGGGCGGTGGTGAAGTCGCATCTGCTGACGGCATGCGCTTTGTTACCTCTGTTAAGACCATTAATTCTGGACCTAATAAAAAATATTTTGGTTCGGACAAAGGTATCACTTGGTACAACTTTATATCGGATCAATTTTCAGGATTTCATGGGATTGTTATTCCAGGAACCTTGAGAGATTCGATTTTTGTTTTAGAGGGATTGCTTGAACAGCAAACCGGTTTGAATCCTATTGAAATCATGACCGACACGGCGGGTTCCAGTGAGATGATCTTTGGCTTATTTTGGTTATTGGGATACCAATTTTCACCTCGATTGGCCGATGCGGGAGAATCGTCTTTTTGGCGTATCGATATGGATGCCAATTATGGCAATCTTGATGAACTTGCGAGTAATTGCTTGAAAACAGACCGAATTACTAAACACTGGGATGATATGCTGCGTATTGCTGGTTCACTCAAACTGGGAACGATACAAGCATCAGAACTAATTCGTTCATTACTTAAAAGTGAACGAATTAGTTCATTACTTAAAAGTGAACGAATTAGTTCATTACTTAAAAGTGAACGCCCCTCTAGCTTGGCTCGTGCCATTATTGATGTGGGACGGATCAATAAAACTATTTATCTCATCAGTGTTCCCATTGAAAGAAGAAGTACCTAAACAAAGCAGCCTATAACCTACCTGAAGGTAGCACCACTCGAATATTTCCATCTTTTTGATTTTAATCACTTATAACCGCAAATAGATACTCTGTAGGCACCGTAAAAAAACAACAAATAATTTCAAATAAAACTTGCAATTGCCGAAAAAGTTTTTCTAAAAATTTCCGTTTTAATCACCTCATAAACGGATATCACCCATGCTTAAAGACCTACCACTCTTTGAACATATTCACCAACACTGCAATGAAAGTATGGAACGTGCCCTGTTAGCAGAGCGTCATCCTTTGTGGGCTCGTTCATGCCCAGAGTTGAAGGATATCGACTTTATTCGCCTTGGGTTATTACGCTGTATCAGTGTAGTCGATAGTGGTCGCCATTTCCTCCAAACCAATGAACAGATTTATGGCCAGCTACTTCCCCACTCAACGTATTTTAAATCACTGAAGTCGC
>NZ_BDMN01000091.1 GCF_002189065.1 Bathymodiolus platifrons methanotrophic gill symbiont | reverse complement strand
ATTTCTTTTTCAAAATGACGCCATTTAAAACTAAGCATATGAACCTTATTTTATTCGAATTGAGACTCATGATAGCAGGTAACGCGGAAAAGTGAACTTTATGCGACAGAACCGCTATAGACTGAGTTGCTTTGTGTTCAGTCTATATGGACACAGATCGAATAATTTTTTGTGACATGGAGTCAAAAAACCATCATTAGACCTACAGTAGCGCGAATAGTTAAGATTACCTGAGGGCCGCTTATTCGACATGAAACTCTTTGCCTCTCTTGCGCGCTTAGGATCAAAGAATTTCCCTGTTGCCTACATAATCAACTGCAGTCTCCATAATCAATTGATTGACCATGATATGAACTAGGATTGTCCCAGTCAGCTTCATCTGACCGCCCTAGATAAAATTCAACTTTAAGTAACTTATGGGGATTATAAGGTTTTAACCCAGCGTTTCCATAACCACACGCATTATTCCCACTAGATCTAGGGCATGTCATAGCTAACTTATATAGAACACGTGATTTCATTCCTCTGAACGAACAAAAAACTCTATCATTTGTGCTTGAATAAACCGTTATAGTACCATTTTCTTCAATGTTACGCCCAATATCTAAAGTGTCAATGTTTTCGCATCTTATATTTTCGCATCTAACAGGTTCTCCCGTGTAATTACGTATCGTCAGTGTAATTCTCCATTCTTTATGCGCCATTTTTATCACCTCAATTTTAATTTCAGAGCACATGAACTCGGGAAATTTACTGTGACCACAGCCTAAAGGTCATCTTTAAATTTAGTCCACGGAAATATGGTTTCTGTGCTATTTATTTCATCATATAGTTTATAGAAATATTATAACTTTGTTAGGTTCTGTCGCAAAAAACAAAATCACCCCATTACCTACGACCATAAGATTTAATTTCAGCCAAAGAAGATTCACATGCTCAACTAAAAATGACTCTATTTTTCAGGCTATTACTTTCCCGAGTACCACATTGTACTTGGCTTTTACACTATATTATCGTAATTTTAATGATGGGATGAGACTGTTCTTATCCTGCATAGTGTTTTTATCCATTTGCCGCATAAAAACAAGTTACAGTTGATTTTTACACAAATATTTATTTTTT
>NZ_BDMN01000090.1 GCF_002189065.1 Bathymodiolus platifrons methanotrophic gill symbiont | reverse complement strand
TGCGGTCAGGATGGTCGCCCATCGTTATGTTTTTCTGGGCTTTGCGCTTAACATAGTGATGTTTTTTTAATAAATACCGAACAATATTACGACTGACAGAATAACCCTTTTTTAATAATTCACTGACGATTTCATGAGGCTTTAAATAAGTCCAGCGAATAGATGAGTTCATTGGAGCACCTGCTGTATGCTGCTGAAGAATAGCTAAAAAGTCTTGATCTATTCCTTTATATTCGGGCTTAGATAACTTTTTTTTCGACCGCCTCCAGGTTGTCTGATTCCCGCCGTATCCTGCTCTAATTCGCTGAGTTCTTTTTGTCCACGGCGGATGGTTTTTGGATCACACCCTAATAAATCTGAAATATAGTTAACGCCACCATGAGATAATTTTTCACTCTCAATGGCGGCATAGCGTCGTTTGTCTTTTTCACTCAGTGAGCCATAAAATTTTTTCATTGATTTTTCGATACTTGTTTTATAAGGAAATGACATAAGACAAGGACTAAGTTATAAATTAAGATAATCTTGATTTAGGGGAGATATTTTATTATTCAAGCTTAACTTATTTCAGGAAGTTATTTCGTACACATTCCTTAGATTGTAATATTTGAGATAAATCTGTTCGCCTGAAAGGCGAAGGTTTTAACCTTGCGAATGGAAAATAAAACCCGCATAAAAAGCCATTTTATATTTGCTATTGTTAATGGTGTTTTATCCATTTGCCGCATAAAAACAAGTTACAGTTGATTTTTACACAAATATTTATTTTTTGCGACAGAACCACATTAATGGTTCTGTCGCAAGTAGTCTTTTTCAAAGTTAGCTAGCTACAGTCTCCAAAAGGAACTTCGGCGCCCTTGTATGAAAAATCGTTGTCCCAATCAGCTTGGTCTTTTTGTCCTAGATCAAATCTAAGGAGAAGTAACTTATGGCTATTATAAGGATGTAACCCAGCGTTTCCATAGCCACACGCATTATTCCCACTAGATTTAGGGCATGTCATAGCTAACTTATACTCAGTAAGTGTCTCTGCTCCTCTGAAAGAACAAAAGATTCTATTATTGGTGGCTGTAAAGATCGTTAGTTTATGACCTGAATCAATCTGATCATTAATTTCTAAATTATCGAATTTTTCGCACACGATGTTTGTGCATATAACCTTTTCTAGTGTTGTATTATGTATCACACATTTAATCCTAAAATATCCATCTTCCATTTTATCACCTCAATTTTAATTTAAAAAATAGCGACTCCCCGCTTCCCTGATTTTTTAGCGTTTGCGAAATCTGGCTTCCCGTCTAAGGCGGGACACTAATAATTTCAGAGGACTAAGAACAATCTGCCTCTCAATTTTTTGAACAGGCCTTTAGTTATTTGTTTTCATGGATTTTAGACCAGGTGAGGGGGATTACCTATGCCCAGAAAAGGTCGACCTAAGGTTGTTCTTTACCCCTTAGAAGCTGTTTGGTTAAACGTTACAAACACTTTGCAACAGTTAATTTTATCATAGCAATTCTGTAACTACTCAGCGTAATTTACAGTTGAATAAAATTATAAAGAAAATTCAGGCAACTTTCCCTCGAACACAAGAGTCATTGCCAAAGTTGCACTGACACCTTGTTTACGGCACGTTGCTAAATAACCTGAGTTCGGGATAAGAAAAGTGGGCAACCTTCTATAAAACCTGAAAAAATATAGGCGCGCCATGCTACCTCACGAAATTCCGGGACTCCTGTCGCTGCGGAATAAATATCTTTAGTTACTTTGTTATTTAAGCGAATGCCATTGGGGGGGCTATTGCATTGATTTATGGGCAGTGCACGGTTGGTTTTTGCGGAGAAGGAAAGGACAATAAGGGATTGCATCTATCTTATGAGCATTTTCCGTAAACTTTACTAAGTCTGTAGCTGATAACTTCAAATCCTTCATGCGAATAATGATGATAGCGTTTTGAGTCAGAGTCTGGCAAGTTGATTAAATTTTTAATTAAGTCAGCTTTAAGTACTGATTTATTGTAAAATTGATAAGTTTTTAATTTATCACGCTTTCTGTTTAATCTAGCACTGTAAGATATTTCTATGCGTTGTCCATTCTGTACTGCCCATGATACTCGGGTAATTGATTCTCGATTAGCGAATGAGGGTGATCAAGTGCGTCGTCGCCGTGAATGCGTGACATGTAAAGAGCGCTTTACTACTTATGAAGTGACAGAATTTAATTTACCTAGAATCGTTAAACGCGATGGCTTACGTGAGCCGTTTAATGAAAACAAGTTACGTGCTGGTATCTTGCGTGCACTGGAAAAACGACCTGTCAGTAGTGATCAGATAGAAGCCGCTGTTACGCGTATAAAAAAAGCATTAATGGCAAGTGGTGATAGAGAAGTTGCTGCGCTCGAAATAGGCGAGCAAGTCATGAAAGAATTGAGTGCATTAGATCATGTGGCTTTTGTTCGTTTTGCGTCGGTATATCGTAGTTTTCAGGATGTTAGTGAATTTACCGAGATGATTGCCGGATTACAAAGCAAACAAAAAAATGTTTGAACAAACGCGAAAACAAGACGGTCATTTTATGGCACGTGCTTTGTTTTTGGCTAGGCAGGGAACTTATACGACTAAACCTAACCCACGTGTTGGCTGTGTTCTGGTAAAGGATAAGCAGATAATTGCTGAAGGATGGCATGTGCGTGCCGGCCAGGGGCATGCTGAGATAGAAGCATTAAAAAACACGCAAAATGCACAGGGTGCAACTGTCTATGTGACCTTGGAGCCTTGTTTTCATTATGGAAGAACACCTCCTTGTGCTGAAGCATTAATAAATGCAGGTGTGGCACGAGTTGTAGTGGCAATGAAAGACCCTAATCCCTTAGTTGCCGGAAAAGGACTAGCCTTACTTGAACAGGCGGATATAAGTGTTAGTTGCGGTGTACTGGACGATGAAGCCAGGCTACTGAATAAGGGGTTTGTCTCTCGAATGCTAACGGGTAAACCATATGTTATTAGTAAATTAGCTATGAGTTTAGATGGGCGTACGGCAATGGCTTCGGGTGAAAGCAAGTGGATTACCTCAGCACAGGCAAGACAGGATGTGCAGAAATTGCGCGCTGCAAGCGGGGCGGTGTTAACTGGAGTGGATACCGTTATTGCTGATGACCCTGGTATGAATGTACGCATGGAAGGCGTTGATGTAGAGCAACCCGTGCGGATTATTCTAGATTCGTCTTTACGAACCCCCGTCACTGCCAGGGTGTTGGCATTAGAGGGCCGTACTGTTATTTTGACTTGCTCTGAAGAACAGAATGAGATGGAGGCGTTAGAAGGAGCGGGTGCAGAAGTTTATCATTTAGCTGCCGATGCAAAGGGGCGTCTGGATTTAGCGGAAGTATTAGGTTTTTTAGCTGAACAACAGATTAATGATGTTTTAATTGAGGCGGGTAGTGTTCTCAATGGTGCTTTAATAGAGCAAGGCTTGATTGATGAATGTATTATTTATATGGCACCCAGTATTTTAGGCTCCAGTGGACGAGGGCTATTTGCTATGCCTAATGTGTCAGTGATGGCTGAGAAAAAACAATTACAGTTTGTAGATATGCGTAAAATTGGAATGGATTTAAGACTAGATTATAAGGTGCAAAAATAATATGTTTACAGGCATTATTTTAGCCGTGGGTAAAATAACACAGATTGAACAAAAAGCTGGTGATGTGCGCTTGTCAATTGACACTGGGAAACTGTCTTTAGCAGATGCAAATCTTGGGGATAGTATTGCTGTCAATGGGATTTGCTTAACTGCAGTGGAGCTCAGTGAGCATGGCTTTGTTGCTGATGTTTCTAATGAAACTTTATCGCGTACCAATTTAAAGCAGGCTAGTACAGGTACAGCGGTTAATATTGAGTTGGCTTTAACTCCACAAACCCGGATGGGGGGGCATATTGTCAGTGGTCATGTCGATGGTTTGGCTACGCTGATTGAAAAAAAGCCCGATGGTCGTTCAATTCGATTTAAATTTAAAGCGCCTGATGAGCTTGCTAAATATATTGCCGAAAAAGGCTCTATTTGTATTAATGGAATTAGTTTAACTATTAATACCGTTGAGGGAGCTGTATTTAGTGTCAATGTTGTGCCTCATACCTTAAAAGAAACAAGCTTAGGTTTTGCTGTTGTAGGTGATAAAATTAATCTGGAAGTTGATTTGTTAGCACGCTATATGGAGCGCTTAATGAAAGGAGAAGCCGCCGCAACTTGTGCAGCAGGCGTTACTGAAGATTTATTAAAAGAAAGTGGGTTTTTGTAAGCAGAATGAATACAACTGAAGAAATTATTGAAGATATACGCCAGGGAAAAATGGTGATTATCATGGATGATGAAGATCGCGAGAATGAAGGCGATTTATTGATGGCAGCTGATTTTGCTCGCCCTGAAGATATCAATTTTATGGCGCGATTTGGGCGCGGTCTGATTTGTTTAACCTTAACAGGGGAACGCTGTCAACAATTACGTTTGCCTTTGATGGTGAGTGATAATAATGCAGCATTTTCAACCAATTTTACTGTGTCGATTGAGGCTGCAGAAGGGGTAACAACAGGTATATCAGCTGCTGATAGAGCAACGACGGTGCAAAGAGCTATTGCAAAAGATGCAAAACCTGAAGATATAGTACAGCCAGGTCACATTTTTCCCATTAGGGCACGAGATGGTGGTGTTTTAAACCGTGCGGGTCACACCGAAGCAGGTTGTGATTTGGCTCGTTTGGCGGGTGCAGAGCCAGCGGCGGTGATTGTCGAAATCTTAAATGATGATGGTTCAATGGCTAGACGACCTGACTTGGAAATCTTTGCCAAAAAACATGATTTAAAAATTGGCACGATTGCAGACTTAATTCATTATCGTACCGAAAATGAAAGCACTCTGGAGCGTATCAGTGAATGTGCTTTGCCTACTGAATATGGTGATTTTCGTTTAGTGGCTTTTCAGGACCGTAATGATAATAAAGTACACCTTGCTGTGGTGATGGGAGATGTCACTGATGGTGAGCCAGTTTTAGTACGTGTGCACGCACGTAATTTAATGGATGATGTTTTCTCATCAACGCGTAGCGATTGTCAAATGCCTGTACGTGACGCAATGAAACGGATAGCTGAAGAAGGCCGGGGAGTCCTGGTCATCATTCGTCAAGATGAAAATAATAAGGCTCTGGCAGAGCTGGTCCATCAGTACCAAATGCAAGATAATGGTGTGGTTATTCCAGCAGCAAAAAAAACTGATGCCTGGCGCACTATTGGTACGGGTTCGCAAATTCTTGCGGATCTGGGTGTGCATAAAATTCAGGTTTTAGGCCCACATAAAACCTACTTTGGTTTATCGGGATTTAATATAGAATTGGTTGATATAGCACCAGTTTAAAATGTGTAGAGCGGACTTTAGAGAATGTGAAAGTATGTACTTTTAGCCTCCCCCCTTGAGAAGGGAGGGATTGAGGGGGGATCGTATAAAATATATATCAAATCTCCCCTGACCCCTCCTTAACTAAGGAGGGAGATTTTTTTGAATACTTTCACAGCTTCTCTTTAGTTCGCTAATTAAAGTAAGCTGTGATATTTGCGGGTTAAAGTACGTTTTACAGTTTTGCTTAATTATATTGAGAGGAAAATATGTCAGCAGTAAAAATAATTGAAGGTAATTTTACAGCACAAGGTGGTAAATACTGTGTTGTGGCTTCCCGTTTTAATAGCTTTATCGTCGAGCAATTAGAAAATGGTGCAATTGATGCATTAGTTCGTCATGGTGTCGATAAAGGGGATATTACTTTGGTAAAAGCTCCCGGCGCTTTTGAATTACCTATGGTAGTACAACGTCTTGCCGCATCTAAAAAATATGATGCAATTATCGCTGTTGGTGCTGTTATTCGTGGTGCAACACCACATTTTGAATATGTGTCAAATGAGTGCGTTAAAGGAATTGCACAGGTTTCTATGCAATATGATGTTCCAGTGAGTTTTGGTGTGTTAACCGTTGATAGCATAGAGCAGGCCATTGAGCGAGCAGGAACTAAGGCTGGCAACAATGGTGCGGCAGCGGCTCTATCAGCGATTGAAATGGTTAGCTTATTCAATAACCTGGAAGCTTGATGAGTTCGGCAAAGAGTAAAGCCAGACAGTGTGCAGTTCAAGCATTATATCAATGGCAAATGACCGGGCAAAATTTAACGGCTATTGAAGGTCAATTTAAAGAAGATCAACGCTTAAAAAATGCTCAAAAGAGCTATTTTTCTGATTTGTTTCATGGTGTTCCGCAGCATTTAGATAAGATTGATGCTTCTATGGCTGATTTTGTTGACCGTGATGTTGAAAAAATCGACCCTGTTGAGCGAGCAATTTTAAGAATAGGCGTTTATGAGTTATTACATAAGCCCGACGTACCTTATCGTGTCGTAATTAATGAAGGTGTAGAGCTTGCTAAATCCTTTGGTGCGGATGGTAGTCATCGTTATGTCAATGGTGTGTTAGATAAAGTTGCTCAAGTTCAGCGTAAGCAGGAAATTGAAGCAAAACTAAAGAAAAGTTAGGATGTAGAGCGGACTTTAGTCTGCTAATCTCCATAGTGCTCCATTAATAGCGGACTAAAGTCCGCTCTACAGTAGTGTGCTGGCATTTGAGAACGAGGGAAAATGAAAAATAAGGTCAAGTTTGGTACCAGTGGTATTCGTGGTTTAGTCAATGATATGACTGATAAAGTATGTTACGCCTATACGCTGTCGTTTCTGGAATATCTACAATCTATTGATGCCATAGCTGATCATACTGTAGCGATAGGTGGAGATTTACGTAATAGTACTCCTCGAATTATGAATGCTGTTGCCGCTGCCGTAGTTGATGCAGGCTATCAGGTTGTTAATTGTGGTTTAGTGCCAACACCCGCTCTCACTTTATATGGAATTAACCAGAACATAGCTTCGATTATGGTGACGGGTAGTCATATTCCAGATGATCGCAATGGCATCAAATTTAACAAGCCTGATGGAGAAGTGCTTAAACAGGATGAACAGGGTATTCTGGCACAAGAACCGAAGCTTAATGAGGCTTTGTTTGTTGGGGAGAGCTTACACAGAAGTAATTATTTACCTGCTGTTAACCGGATTGCAGAGCAACAATATGTGGCTCGGTATATAGGTTTTTTTGCAAAAAATGCCTTGGCGGGTATGAAAATTGGTGTTTACCAGCATTCCTCGGTGGCACGAGATTTATTTATCACGGTTTTATCAGGCCTGGGTGCTGAAGTGTTGCCATTAGGCCGCTCTGAGTATTTTATTTCAGTCGATACTGAAGCCATAAAAGCGGAAGATGTTGTGCTAGCAAAAGAGTGGTCGGCTCAATATGATCTGGATTGTATCGTCTCAACTGATGGCGATGCAGATAGGCCTTTAATTAGTGATGAGCATGGAGAATGGTTACGTGGCGATGTTGCCGGTATTCTAGTTGCCCGTTTTTTACAGATTGATGCAATTGTTACTCCTGTCAGTAGTAATAGTGCGGTAGAAAAATGTGCTAGTTTTTCTCAGGTTGTGCGTACAAAAATAGGTTCGCCTTATGTTATATCAGCAATGCAATCGATTGTTGATGCGCAAAAAATAGCGGGGTATGAAGCGAATGGAGGCTTTTTATTAAATACTTCGGTTGCTTTGAGTGGCAAACAGTTAACGGCATTACCAACTCGTGATGCGGTCATTGTCGCGCTGTGTATTCTGCTGGCTGCCAGACAAGAAAACGATAGCATTTCACAATTATTAAAGACCTTGCCTGAGCGCTACACTTATAGCGATAGAATTAAAGATTTTCCTTCTGAGTTGAGTCAATCAATTTTAGCTGGAATCCAAACGGGCCAACTTGATCAGGATGCAACAGCTTTTGCGCAATTATTTTCCGGACAGATCGAGCAGGCAGTTGCCTTTGATAGTACCGATGGTGTACGCATTACTTTAGCTAATAATGATGTTGTACATATACGCGGTTCAGGAAATGCACCTGAATTGCGCTGTTATACAGAAGCAGATAGTTACAGCAGGGCAAAAGCATTGAATAAATTATGTATACAGAAGATGTTTGGCTGGAAAGATTAGTGGGCTATCTTAGGAACGAGAATTCAATAATACCCGATCCTGCGTCATACTTTCGGGTATTCTTAAATCCTTGTCCCTTAGACTTGTTTTGTTTCAATATTATAGTGATAGACTGTGAATAGAAGAAAACCAATTAAAAAAGATTATTTTGCCATTTTTTCCGGCTTCCCTGTTCGATGGCTTATACGTTCTGGATTATTTATTATAGTCGCAGTTGCTTTGATTTGGATTTTTCAGTCGGTGGGTAATAGTAGCGGTTCAGTAGATACCGCCATGGGTGGGGAAGATATTTTTGCCGTATTAGCCTTAATTGGAATTCCCCTGGCTATTCTGACAGCACTCGAAAAGTTCACAGGTATTTCTTGTATTTCCGGAGTTGAGTGGGTTGGGAAAAACACCTTAAAAATAATTGACTGGGGCATAGTCAATGTTAAAAAATGGCTAGGAATAAAGCCTAATAAAACCAATCACCGTATAACTCCTGCAAGAAAAGAAAAAGCACATAAGCTACAGTCTGATAGTTTTAGAGTTCCCCAGGTTGAACCGAATATTGATAGACAGCCGGATATTGACTCTGACCCCGTTTTCTCTGACTTCCACATAGTAGAAGAAACACAAAGTACAACGAATTTTGATTTGCCTGTAACAGAGTTAGAAAATAATCAGGAAACAGAACAACAACGGGTTGATTTGCATTCTGAACCAAGAGTATTGGCGATAAATGAGAATACTGCCGATAATTCGCCTGCCTACCATACAGATTCGCTACTAGCAGATGCAACGGCTATTTTCGAGGAAAAGCCTGTTACAGAAATTGTGCCCCTTGTTAACTCTTATAATCAGGCTTCACCAACACTGGATAAGGTCTTGCCAGAAGATGGAGGCTTAGAGGAGTCATTTGATGAATTTGAGACTGAATTAAATACTTTTTTCCAGGACAATGAAAATGTTCTAGTTAATGAATCTAATGATTTATCAACTGAGTTAGGTGAATCTGAAACTAACTTAGCATCTGCTAAACAGGGCCTAGATGAAGAACTAGGTAGGAAAGATTTTAACTCTGAAATTCTGGCAAATGAGACTGATTACATGATTAGAGCGCTGCAAGCTTCTGAAGATAACACAGGTGCTAGCCGGCAAGATGTAGAGCCAACAAGTCAAGGAAGTGAAATTGATTTGAGTGCTCAAGTTTGGGAGGAAGGGGAAGATACTGATTCATCCAAAGCTAAAGCTCCTACCTATGATGAACCAGATTTCATGATTAAGGCCCTGCAAGCTGCTAAGGGTAAAATAATTGATTCAATATCAGATGATAGTAGCATTGCTGAAGAAAAAATAGCAGGGGCTGAGTTATCAGAGCATCAGTCGGAAGAAGTTGAAAACGAATCTTCTGATACTGATACATTGCCTAAGAAGCCTGATTTTATGATTAGCGCATTGCAGGCAGCCAAAGAAAAAAATGCAGCTTCAATTGTTGGAAACGGGGTTGAAAAGCAGACTGAGAATACTCCGTCGTACCCATCTATGTTTGACCAGGCTGAACAAACTGCAGCAAGTATTATCTCCTCATTTTCTGAAAGATTTTCCAGGTCATTCAAAGCGCAAGAAAAACCTGAATACCAATTACCTGCAATTAATTTATTAGAAGAACATCAACAATCGGTACTGTCCTATTCAGTTGAAGAACTGGACACCATGTCACGTACAGTTGAGCGGGTACTTAAGGATTACAAAGTAATTGCAGAAGTGGCCGGTGCTTATCCAGGGCCTATTATTACACGATTTGAATTGTCTTTGGCACCAGGTGTCAAGGTGAGTCGTGTGAGTGGCTTAGCAAAAGATCTGGCACGTGCCATGTTGGTCACCAGTGTACGTGTCGTTGAAATTATTGAAGGAACGCCTTATATCGGTCTGGAAATCCCAAACCAGGAACGAGAATTGGTGTCTTTTCGTGAAATTATTTCTTCTGAACAGTTTCAGCAAGCAAAATCACCGCTAACACTTGCCTTAGGGAAGGATGTTTCAGGTCAGACTGTTGTCTCTGATTTAGCGAAAATGCCTCATTTACTCGTTGCAGGAACGACAGGGTCAGGTAAGTCTGTTGCTATTAATACCATGATTCTTAGTATGCTTTACAAGGCAACGCCTGATCAGGTACGTATGATTATGGTCGATCCTAAAATGCTGGAGTTATCAATTTATGAAGGTATTCCGCATTTATTAACTCCCGTTGTAACAGATATGAAAGAAGCGCAAAATGCGTTGCGCTGGGCTGTTGCTGAAATGGAAAGGCGCTATAAATTAATGTCTAAGGTAGGGGTTAGAAATCTTGCCGGCTATAATCAGAAAGTTGAAGATGCAGCCGCACGTGGTGAGACAATCCGGGACCCTTTATTTCAATTGATTGATCCTTTAGCAGAGGGGGAGACATTTCCGGTATTATCCACTTTGCCTCATATTGTTATTGTTATCGATGAGTTGGCTGATATGATGATGATAGTTGGCAAAAAAGTAGAGGAATTAATTGCTCGTTTAGCCCAAAAAGCCCGTGCAGCTGGAATTCATTTAATACTGGCAACTCAGAGGCCTTCTGTTGATGTGTTAACTGGATTGATTAAAGCCAATGTACCGACACGTATTTCTTTTCAGGTTTCTTCGCGTATTGATTCGCGCACTATTTTAGATCAAGGTGGAGCAGAAGCATTACTAGGTAATGGAGATATGCTATTTTTACCTTCAGGTACCAGTGTTCCGACACGTTCGCACGGTGCTTTTGTAGGGGATGAAGAAGTTCATGCTGTTGTTGATTATTTAAAATCACACGGTGGAGCTAATTACATAGCTGAAATTACCCAGGAAGAACCCGCTGTCAATACAACTGGTGCTGAAAATGTTCAAGATGAGGTAGATGCATTATATGATGATGCTGTTAGCTTTGTAATGGAAACAGGAAGGGCTTCAATTTCTAGTGTGCAACGACGCTTTAAGGTAGGATATAATCGAGCCGCAAGAATGATTGATCAAATGGAAGAGGAAAACATTGTGAGTGAACCAGAAGGAAATGGATCGAGACGTGTTCTTGATAGAGAATAATAACGTACGGCGGAAAATCAATAGATGATTTCTGCAAACTAAAGTGCGAAATATAATTTTTAAATTTAATGAATGCTTATGTTAAAAGATTATTTACAGTTGTGTTGGTTTAGTGGTTTTCCAGAAGATTTACCCACTGATAGAAAATTTTTATTTATTAATTTAGGCGTCTATTTATTGCTAGGGCTGTTTATTCAGGGGAACATCAGTGATCCAATAGAAGCCTTTATGCAAATATTTATCGAAGTGTTTATTACACTTATTTTTATGGGGGCACTGCTACTAAGAGATGGTAGTACCTATAATTTTGAACGTTTTTTAACAGCAATTCTTGTTTGTGAGAGTTTTGTCTACGTCCTGGGATTGCCCATACTGTTCTGGTATATTTTTGCTAAAGGTGGTGAATTCGCTTCTTATCCAATCTATATTGGCATGGCTTTAATGGTATGGTCTATCGCAATCATAGCGTACTTGATAAAAGGGCTTTTTGGCTTTGACTCGCGGACTGGTGGTAGTTTATCAGTGTTGTACTTTGTCCTGACCTATTTTGGTTCTTTTGGCATATTAGTGCTGACAGGGTTATAGTTTCTGTAGAGCGGGCTTCAGTCCGCTATGCACAACAGGGCTGGCGCATGGCGCGCACTCATCCCAATGCTACTTCACGAAATTCAGGGGCTCCTGTCGCCTATCAGGGATAAAAAACCATCACTTCGCTAAGTTCCATTTTCCTGATTTTTAGCGATAGCGGATTGAAGTCCGCTCTACAGTATTGCGTGTTACATTACTTCACTTTTAATCTTCGAGCTTTATAATTTCACCATTACTTTGCTTCATTAGTTTATCGATGCATTCCCCCTCTGCATTAATCAATTCAACCTGTAAGGGCATTTTTCCAACTGCATGGGTTGCGCAGGACAAGCAAGGGTCATAAGCCCTGATTGCAACTTCCAGGTTATTTAAGAGGGGTTCAGTTAGTTCCTGGCCGGACAGATATTCAGCTGCAACCTGCCGTACTGATTCATTCATCCCCATATTATTACTAGTGGTAGAAACAATCAGGTTTGCTTTAGTCACAATATCATTTTCATCTATTTCATAGTCATGAAATAAGGTTCCACGTGGCGCCTCAATAACACCAATACCCCGATAGCGTTTTTCACCTTGAGCAACTAAATCAGAGCCCATAATATCGGGGTCATTCAATAAGGTTTTAATACTTTCAGCACAATGTAATACTTCAATTAAGCGGGTCCAATGAAAAGCCAGTGTACTGTGTACCATGGCGGATCCACTGTGTTGTTTAAATTCGACACGTGCTGCTTCTGCAAGAGGTGTATCAATATAGTCACAGTTATTTACTCTAGCAAGTGGGCCCACACGATACCAGCCGTCTTCTTTGCCTAATGAGGTTAAATAAGGAAATTTCATATAAGTCCATGAGCGGACTTCTTCGTGAATAATATCGTTATAATTACAGTAATCAAAATGATCGAGTATTGTATTTCCTAGCTTATCTTTAGCGCGGATTCCACCATGATAGAGTTCTAAAGCGCCATCAGCTTTAGTCAGCCCTAAATAGTTGGTTTCGATGGTGGCAAAATCATCATAATAAGGTAAATTTGAGCAATGTATTTTTTTAATTAAGGCAACTGATCCTGCAGACCACTCGATCATCTGATCGACATCCGCCAGTAAATAATCACGCTCCTCTTTCGTTAGAGATTTATTCATGCCTCCGGCAATAGCACCGGTACCATGAATACGTTTACCAGACACCATACGGATGACTTCCTGGCCAAACTTACGTAATTTGACACCTTGTAAGCCGACTTCAGGATAGTCATTTAAAACAGCGATAATATTACGTTTACTAATGTCGCTTTCGAAGCCGAATAATAAATCAGGACTAGATAAATGGAAAAAGTGTAAAGCATGTGACTGCAAAACTTGTCCAAAATGTAATAAACGTCTAAGTTTATCTGCTGAAACAGGTAAATTAACTGGGTCAATCCCTACTAACTGGTCAATGGCTTTAGCCGCTGCTAAATGATGACTTACCGGGCAGATATCACATAAGCGTTGTACTAAAACAGGCAATTCCCAGTAGGGACGGCCCTGAATAAACTTTTCAAAACCACGAAATTCGACGATGTGTAAACGGGCTTGTTGTACTTTGTTATTTTCATCGAGTAATAGCGTTACTTTGCCATGACCTTCAACGCGTGAAACGGGGTCAACGACTACTCGTTTTAAATTTTTCTGCTTGTCTGCTGTTTCTAAATTTTCATACATAAGTCTATGCACCTAAAAGAATTGTGTATTTTGGTGAATGATCTTTACAAGTAATAGTGTTAATCAAAATGCACTAAGTCATAAGGTAAAGCCGGCTCCTGTCCTGCAATAATTGCACTTAAAAATGACCAGAAGACATCAGCCGAGGGTGGGCAGCCGGGCATGTAATAATCGACCTTAACAATCTCATGTATTGGATGTACTTTATCTAATAATAATGGCAGTTCTGGATCGCTGGGGATCTGTGCATTTTCAACTCCTAGGCCATCAATATAAGATTCTTTCAGGCAGTCTTCCAGTGGAATATGATTACGCATCGCTGGTAAGCCACCATTAATAGCGCAAGCACCTACAGCGACTAGAACTTTACAGTTTTTACGGAACTCACGTAGTACATGAACATTTTCAGAGTTACACACGCCACCTTCTATTAAGCCAATATCACAAGGGCCGCAATGTTCTATATCGGTAATGGGGGAACGGTCAAATTCGACATGCTTAGCTAATTCCAGCATACGCTCATCAATGTCTAAAAGAGACATATGACAGCCAAAACAACCCGCTAATGAAGTTGTGGCAACTTTTAATTTATCGGCCATGATTTTTATTCTCCTTAGTTAAAGCAATTTCATCAATCTTGTGTTTATCATAAGTACGCTGACCTATAGGTACCTGATAGCCAGTACGTTTGATTATAATTGCCCCTGTCGGGCATATATGTGCAGCACAATCATTAATGTCTATATCGCTGTCTTTTAATTGGCCACTTTTAGAGTTGATGATTAGGTGTTTGTTTATGCCGCGTCCACTAATAGCAAAGACATTTTTATTATCTTTTTCCTGGCTGGCACGAACACATAAATTACAGAAAATACAGCGGTTATGATCGATTAAAATGTCAGGATGTGATGCGTCCATTTCTCGATTAGAAAAAAAA
>NZ_BDMN01000089.1 GCF_002189065.1 Bathymodiolus platifrons methanotrophic gill symbiont | reverse complement strand
ATCATGATCATTCGTTTGAATGGCTGCTTGTGTATAGAGCGATCCATTACGATAAAAAGTACCCAATAACTCTTTCTTTTTGGTATCCATACTAATAACAGGGTTTCCCGCATCCAGGTAGTCCTGCTTCAATTGGGTAATATTTTCAAATTGAGCATTGCGGTCAGGATGACCACCCATCGTAATGTTTTTCTGGGCTTTGCGCTTAACATATTCATGTTTTTTTAATAAATATCGAACGATATTACGACTGACAGAATAACCCTTTTTTAATAATTCACTGACGATTTCACGCGGCTTTAGATAAGTCCACCTAATAGATGAATTCATTGGATTGCCTGCTGTATGCTGTTGAAGAATATCTAAAAAGTCTTGATCTATTCCACTGTATTCAGGGGTAGAGGTCTTTTTTTTCGACCGCCTCCAGGTTGTCTGATTCCTGTTATATCCAGTTCTAATTCGGTGAGTTCTTTTTTTCCTTGGCGGATAGTTTTTGGGTCACACTCTAATAAAGCTGAAATATAGTTAACGCCACCATGAGATAATTTTTCACTTTCAATGGCGGCATACCGTCGCTTATTTTTTTCACAAAGTGAGTCATAAAATTTCTTCATCGACTTTTCGATATTTTTTTTATAAGGAAATGACATAAGACAACCACTGAGTAATAAATTAAGATAACCTTAATTTAGGGGAGATATTTCATTATTCAAGCTTGGCTGCTTCAGGATGTTATTTCGTGCACATTCCTAATTGACAAAGCTCTTCCAGAGCAGCGACATCACCAGCAGAACCGTGGCCATCGACAATTTTATCGAGTTGTTTTTTTAATAACGATGTTCCTACTCGACAGGGGGTGCAAAAAACCGCAACTTTCATGGGCAAAAAAGTGAGTGAAGTTTTTGACGATATCCAGGATATTACGTGTCTGATTGAAGATAATAAATGAGCCACCTGTGGCAAGGTCTTCAAATGCCAGAGTGCGGTGGAATTCATCCTGACTAATAAAAGTACCGGAAGGACCGCCTACCTGTATACCTAATACATCAGCCGCTCCGCAATCTTGCAGTACTTGTTTGATACTAGTACCAAAAGGGTATTCGTAGATACCGGGTTTTTTGCAGTCACCACTAATACTGAGTATTTTGGTGCCTTGTGATTGTTCTGTACCTACATCGGCAAACCATTGCCCACCTTCAAGCGCAATTTTGCTTGCGGCGAAAAAGGTTTCTACATTATTGACCACGGTGGGTTTGTGTAAATAGCCTTGGGAGACAGGGTAGGGAGGCCGGTTTCTGGGAATGCCCCGTTTGCCTTCTAATGACTCTATCAAGGCGGATTCTTCGCCACAAATATAAGCACCACATCCCAGACGAATTTCAATATCAAAGCTAAGGCCTTGCCTGAGAATATTATTGCCTAATAGGCTGGTGTCGCGTCTTTCCTGCAGGATATTCTGTAATTTGTCATATAAATGTAAATACTCTCCACGTAAATATAAGAAGCCTTGCTCAGAACCAATGATACTGGCACATAAAGTCATACCTTCAAATACCTGGTGTGCATAGCTGTTTAATAAGACTCTATCTTTAAACGTTCCTGGTTCACCTTCGTCGGCGTTACAAACCACATAGCGTTCGGTTTCTGCTTCTTCAGAACAGAATCGCCATTTCATTGCGGTTTTGAATCCAGCTCCACCACGGCCTCGCAAACCTGAAATATCAATCTCTGTTAAGGTTTCGACTAAGCCTCTTAGGTAGCGAGCATTAAGGGCATCACCTGGTTCAATTGGATCCTGTAGTAATAGGCCGGTCAGGTAAATATTATCATCAACAGTAAAAAACTCAGTTGGCCATTGCTTTACTGGGACCTGCTGTTCTATGAGCTTAACGATAGCATCGATTCGTGGGTGATCCAGCTGAGTTAAAGCATAGCCATTAACTAATCCTGCTGGGCCCTGATCACACATTCCTGAGCAAGAAGTATTATTTAGGCTAACTAATCCATCAGCACGAAGTTCACCTATTGTGAGCTTTAACTGGCTGGCAAAATATGACATTAGCTCTTGTTTGCCCAACATATGATCAGTAATTGAGTCACTGATTAGTAAGTCATATTTACATGTAGGCGTGGCATGTAAAAAGCTGTAAAACTCAATGACACTGACTATTTGTGTGCGTGGAATATTTAGGGTTATTGCAACAAATTCTATTGCTTCAGCAGAAATATGCTGAAATTCTGCTTGAATATTTCGTAAGATAGTTAGTAGTCGAACAGGAGATGCTTCATATTTGTCAATCACTGACAGGATAAACGCTTGCATTTTTTTCCCTTTTGGCGTGTAAAAGTCAAGTGGCTGGGTAAATAAACCTGTTGCCCAGTCAGCAAAATTATGCGCACATAGGGCATTTTCTTCCGCTTAAAATCAGGGAAACGGAGCCTAAGCGGAGTGATGATTTTTAGTCCCTGGTAGGCGACAGGGCAATTCTCTGATCCGAAGTGCGCTAGTAGCGCGCGAGGGAGGCAAGAATTGCATTCCGAATAGCCGTCCAGCCATTTGAGGTAGTCTTAACGGAGCAGGGTTTTGTGCGTAGTTGAGACGGACGCAGGGCGACCAAGGCATCTCCCATTCGCTGCGTAGGCGAATGAAT
>NZ_BDMN01000088.1 GCF_002189065.1 Bathymodiolus platifrons methanotrophic gill symbiont | reverse complement strand
ACTTTTTCTTGGACTCCAGGCACACATGCATTATAGCGATAGTCCAGCATAAATGTTTGAGTTGGGCAGGCACTATTTTTGCAGCGATACCGCTGTATATTTTGAGCATTCTTTCCTGATTTCATGATAGTGCTACAGCGACAATTGTGGCAACTTACTTCTTGATAACATTTCATTCGAGGAATTATGATGTAAACCTTTTACTTCTCCTAATTATTTAAGTGAAATAACAGATTTAACCCACTACCCTTATTACTAAGTCTAAGAAAATGCGTAAATTTAAGAGAATACCATTAACAAAAGAGGTACAAGAGTTATACAAAATGTCACGACAGCACGTTGATTTTACTTTTTCCCATATAGAAGATGGTTACGCCATTTATCTTATAGAAAATAATGAGACTTCTGAGGCTAAATGCGATAGTCGTAGAAAGTTACCACCTAACTAAAAAAACGTTGTAGATATTGACCCGTATAAGATTGTTCAATAGTTGATACGTGTTCTGGCGTTCCTTCAGCAACGACTGTTCCGCCGCCATCCCCCCCTTCAGGGCCTATGTCAATAAGCCAGTCCGCTGTTTTAATAACATCCAGATTATGTTCGATAACGATGATAGTATTGCCATGATCACGCAAGGTATGCAATACATTTAGCAGTTGTTGTATATCTTGAAAATGTAAACCTGTTGTAGGTTCATCAAGAATATACAGAGTTTTTCCAGTATCACGTTTGGATAATTCTTTGGATAATTTAACACGCTGCGCTTCACCACCTGATAAGGTCGTCGCATTTTGGCCAAGAGTAATATAACTTAGGCCGACATCTAACATCGTTTGTAGTTTCCGGGCTAAAACAGGGACAGGTTTAAAGAAACTGTGAGCCTCTTCAACAGTCATCTTCAGGACTTCGTTAATCGTTTTACCTTTATACCGAATTTCCAGAGTTTCACGGTTATAGCGTTTACCTGCACAGATATCACAATGCACAAAAACATCAGGCAGAAAGTGCATTTCAACTTTTACCACACCATCGCCTCGACAAGACTCACAGCGTCCACCCTTAACATTAAAACTAAATCTGCCAGGAGTGTACCCACGAGATCGTGCCTCGGGGGTGGCTGCAAAAAGCTCTCGTATCGGGGTGAATAATCCCGTATAGGTAGCAGGATTAGAGCGAGGGGTTCTACCAATTGGACTTTGATCTATATCAACAACTTTATCGCAAGCATCTAGTCCTTCGACGGCAGTACAGGGTGCGGGTAGGGTTGTTGCACGATTAATAGCGCGGGCTGCATAGCGGTATAAAGTATCATTAACCAGTGTCGATTTTCCTGAGCCGGATACCCCTGTTACACAGGTGAATAAACCAATCGGAAAACTAACATTGATATTCTTTAAATTATTACCCTGTGCATTACGGATGGTAATCAGTTGTTTCTCATTAATGGGTGTTAGTTTTTTAGCCCCGGTTATAACCAGTTTTCCTGAAAGGTATTGCCCAGTTATTGAGTGTTCGTTATTAATGACTTCCTCTGGTGTTCCCTGAGCGACAATCTCCCCTCCATGTACACCAGCACCAGGCCCTATATCAACGACGTATTGAGCTGCACGGATAGCATCTTCATCGTGTTCCACCACGATGACGGTATTGCCTAAGTCGCGTAATCTAAAAAGGGTTTTAAGTAGTCGATCATTATCACGCTGATGTAAACCGATTGAGGGCTCATCCAATACATACATAACACCAACTAGACCAGCACCTATTTGACTAGCCAGGCGAATACGCTGAGCTTCACCACCTGAAAGAGTATCTGCGCTACGATCTAAAGTAAGGTAATCAAGACCGACATTGACAAGAAATTCAAGGCGTTGTTGAATTTCAATGACTATTTTTTCCGCAATTTGCCCACGTTGACCGGGTAAATTCAATGTTTGAAAAAAATCCAGGGCCTGACGAATAGGGAGACCGGTGATTTTAAAAATAGGTCTGGAGTCTATAAATACGTTGCGTGCAGCAGTGTTTAAACGTGAACCAGAGCAGCTAGTACATACTTTTTTAGCCTGATATTTAGCTAATTCATCACGTACTACTTGAGAATCGGTTTCGTGGTAACGGCGTTCCATATTAACGATGATGCCTTCGAAACTATGCCTTTTTTTACGTTTTTTGCCACTGCCTGTAACAAATGAAAAATCTATGGCTTTACGGCCACTACCATATAAAACGATATTCTGGGTTTCTTCACTGAGTTCATTAAATGGGGTTTCAGGGTCAAAGTTGTAATGTTCGGCGAGCGAACAGATTATCTGATAATAATAGGCATTACGTCTATCCCAACCTCTGACAGCACCTGCAGCCAGGCTTAGTTTGTTATTATGCACGACTAGTTCAGGGTCGAAATGCTGTTTTACACCCAGTCCATCACAAGTAGGGCAAGCTCCTTTAGGGTTATTAAAGGAAAAAATACGCGGTTCTAATTCTGTAATGCTATAGCCGCATTGAGAACAGGAATATTTTTCTGAAAAAACCAGTTGTTTACTATTATCATCCATACAAACAGCAATCGCGATTCCTTCTGCAATTCTTAGCGCGGTTTCAAATGATTCTGCAAGGCGTAGTTTAAGATCCTGACGAATTTTAAAGCGGTCAATAATGACCTCAATGGTATGCTTTTTTTTTCCATTTAGCTCTGGAAGTTCATCCAGTTCATAAACAATACCATCCACTCTGGCACGTATAAACCCCTGTGCCTGTAGCTCTTCCAGTAATTGAATATGTTCCCCTTTACGATCGTTTACGACGGGTGCTAATAGCATCCAGCGCTCGCCTTCTTCCTGCTCAAGTACATGGTCAACCATCTGGCTAATAGTTTGAGCTTGAAGCGATAGACCATGTTCAGGACAACATGGGGCCCCTGCGCGCGCATACAGAAGCCTTAAATAATCATAAATTTCTGTAATGGTGCCTACAGTGGAGCGTGGGTTATGTGAGGTAGATTTTTGCTCAATGGAAATTGCCGGTGATAAGCCTTCAATATGATCAACATCAGGCTTTTCCATCATGGATAAAAATTGACGGGCGTAGGCAGATAAAGATTCTACATATCGTCTTTGTCCTTCGGCATAAATAGTATCAAATGCAAGGGATGATTTGCCTGAACCTGATAAGCCAGTAATAACTATTAACTGATCACGAGGTAAGTTCAGGTCAATATTCTTCAGGTTATGGGTTCTTGCGCCACGAATGCTTATTTTATCTATCATTAAGTGCGCAACTAATTGAGTGTTTTAATGAGATTTTTGAGATAAGCCTTAAAATCATCTTTTAACTCTTTATGTAACAAACCATGCTCTACAGTCGCAATCAGGAAGCCAAGTTTAGCGCCACAGTCATAACGTTTGCCTTCAAATTCATAGGCAAGGACCTGCTCATCTTTGAGTAAATCAGCAATCGCATCGGTTAACTGGATTTCTCCTCCCGCACCTTTGCCCGTTTTTTCAATTTTTTCAAAAATTGCCGGGGTCAGGATATAGCGACCGATGACTGCCAGATTACTAGGAGCAACGTCAGGTTTGGGTTTTTCTACGATAGAATTGACGGTGTTTAATGCCGGACCAGCGGGTGTTGTTTGCACAATACCATATTTGTCAGTTTCGCTCGGATCAACTCGCTCTACACCAAGAATCGAGCAGGAATGCTGTGCAAATTGTTGCACCATTTGAGCCATACAGCCACGTTCAGCATCTTCTACTAGATCATCTGCCAGGATAACCGCAAATGCTTCATTACCCACGATAGGTTTAGCGCATAAAACTGCGTGCCCCAGACCTAAAGCCTCGGATTGGCGTGTGAAGATACAGGTAACATGAGGCGGGATAATATTTTTTACAAGCTCCAGAACCCTCAGCTTATTTTTAGCAACTAATTCGACTTCTAATTCATAAGCCTTATCGAAGTGATCAGGAATGGAACGTTTATTACGGCCTGTGACAAAAATCATGGTATCAATACCTGCTGCCACTGCTTCTTCTACAGCATATTGAATAAGGGGCTTATCTACTATAGGCAGCATTTCTTTGGGGCTGGCTTTAGTAGCAGGTAAAAAACGGGTGCCTAGTCCAGCAACAGGAAAGACTGCTTTAGTGATCTTTTGGGGCATTAATGTAAGTTCCTTTTGCTTTTTTGCGAAAATTAAATAAACAGAAACAAGTAGCTGGCTTATTGAATAATTTTTTGTTCCTTTAGGGCTAAATGAATTTGCTCCAGAGATTGCTTATCTGTATCGAAGCTAAAGTCACAGGCATTATTGCTCGTACATAGGCAAATTAGCCCCGCATGTTTAACTACCGCAATAGCCTCATCGATATTACTTAAAGTTCCAGTTAATACTGTTGCTGCATGACCATTATCAAATAACTTCCTTTCTAGCTGATAGGCTGTTTGTTCACTATGAGTTCCGCTTAAAGCTATGGCAACCGCTTTTTGGCCAAAGCGTGCTGCACGCTCTTCTGTGCTCACATCATTTAATTCAGTATCGGAACTATGACCAGAAATCATACCTGCACCAACTGTCACATTAGTCAGGCGGTCAATAATAATAAATGAGCCGGTTCCTTTGCTGCGCGTATACGCATCAAAAACAACGGGTGCATTAACGGATACAGAACATAAGCCTATTTCATTTAATTGTAATTCGTTGGCATCATGATGCTCTAAGGTATTAACATCAATACGATGCTGAATACTGGCTATAGAGCCTGAGACACTGCGTGTAGCCAGTTTGATAATATATTGCTTGCCAGGAACTAATGCATTTTCAGTCATCCAGACGATATTGGCATCAAATTTATCGGCAACACTAGGCAGGTTATCGCTTTTAACAATAGTATCACCACGACTGACATCAATTTCATCATCCAATGTTAGAGTAATTGCCATAGGAGGATAGGCCTCTTCAAGCTCTCCATCAAAAGTGACAATTGATTTAATTGTACTGGTTTTGCCTGAGGGTAGGGTCGTGATAGCATCGCCTTTACGGAACATGCCAGATGCAATTGTGCCACAAAAACCACGGAAATCCAGGTTAGGGCGGTTAACATACTGCACTGGAAAGCGAGCATCCTGAAAGTTACCATCTTCAGAAATTTCCACTGTTTCCAGGGTCTCCATCATCGATTTTCCCGAATACCAGGGCATATTACTACTTTTGTTGACTACATTATCACCATCTAGAGCAGACAATGGAATAACGTGAACATCATCGTTTAAACCGTCCAGGTTGCTAATAAAGTCTAGGTAATCGGCTTTGATTTTTTCATAAGTATCTTCACTATAGTCCATCAAATCCATTTTATTGATGGCAACAATAATATGTTTTATACCTAATAATGAAGCAATAAAACTGTGCCGTTTGGTTTGTGTTTGTACGCCATAACGCGCATCGATTAAAATAACCGCAAGGTCACAGGTTGAAGCGCCTGTTGCCATATTACGTGTATATTGTTCATGCCCTGGGGTGTCAGCAATAATGAATTTACGATTTGTTGTTGAGAAATACCGATATGCAACGTCGATAGTAATACCTTGTTCACGTTCTGCCTGCAAACCATCAACTAATAATGCTAAATCAATTTTTCCTGCTCCCGTTGTTCCTGACTTGATACTATCAGACCGAACTGCAGCTAATTGGTCTTCATAGATCATTTTTGAGTCATATAGCAACCGGCCAATAAGTGTACTTTTGCCATCATCTACATTACCGCAGGTTAAAAAACGTAGTAATTCCTTGCGTTCGTGTTGCGCTAGATAAGCGTCTATATCGGTACTGATTAAGTCTGATTGGTGAGACATTATGTTTGTTCCTGAGAAATAAAGATAAAAGCGAAAGTGGTATGTAGAGCGGACTTTGGTCCGCTTTATCATGCTGCATTACATAGGTGGCTAAAAATAACCTTCGCGTTTTTTCTGTTCCATTGATCCTGACTGGTCATGATCGATTAACCGGCCTTGTCGTTCCGATGTTGTTGTTAATAGCATTTCCTGAATAATCTCAGGTAATGTGGTGGCAGTTGACTCTACTGCACCTGTAAGAGGGTAACAGCCAAGAGTACGAAAACGCACCATTTTCATTTCTACCTTTTCATCAGGACCAATAGGCATACGATCATCATCAACCATGATTAACATGCCGTCTTTATTTACTACAGGACGTTTTTTGGCAAAGTAAAGCGGTACAATGGGAATATTTTCCAGATGTATATATTGCCAGACATCAAGCTCGGTCCAGTTTGAAATAGGGAATACACGGATGCTTTCGCCCTGGTCAATTCTGCCATTATAGATATTCCATAATTCAGGACGTTGATTTTTAGGATCCCAGCCATGGTTTTTATCACGGAATGAATAGACACGCTCTTTAGCGCGAGACTTTTCTTCATCACGACGAGCGCCACCAAAAGCAGCATCAAATTTATATTTATTCAATGCCTGTTTTAGACCTTCAGTCTTCATTACATCCGTATGTTTTTTACTACCATGAGTAAACGGACCTATACCTTGATCAATACCGTCCTGGTTTGAATGTACAATTAAATCCCAGCCGAGCTCTTTGATATATTTATCACGAAACTCAATCATTTCCTTAAATTTCCACGTTGTATCAACATGCATCAATGGAAAAGGTGGTTTTCCAGGGTAAAAGGCTTTACGTGTTAAATGTAACATTACCGCTGAATCTTTACCCACAGAGTAAAGCATGACGGGGCGGTCAAATTCAGCTGCTACTTCACGAATAATATGGATACTTTCAGCTTCCAGCTCTTTCAGGTGGGTCAGTTTATGATTAGTCATCAATAGAGGTCAAGGTCAAAATGAGAAGTTAAAAAGAGTGAAATCTGAAAAGTCACACTAAATTCATAATAGTTGAGTGGTATTTTAATTTGAATAAGCTTTTAATGCTAGAACCATTACTAAATAAGTAAGTGTTAAAGTCGTTTTGGACTGCTGACTTGAGTTGATAAAACAGAAGTTCAACAGAAATTTTTATAAAACGTTGGTATCTATAAACGCTGTGCAATGGGCTTATTCTACTCTATATAGCTACTTGGGACTGCTCTCGTTACTGCTAAGAAAAAGATTAAAGTTCATGATATAGTTTCAAAGTCAGCATAGTGAGTTTTAATATAAGTGCAAAATTACCTGGGTAGGTTATTAAGGTAACTAAGAATTAGAGGCTTTATTATATTTGTATATAATAATATGCTATTCTCTGGCTGATCCCAAATACATAAAATATATAGGAAGATGGTTATGCATAACTATAATAATAAGTTCTTAAAACCCTTACTCACATTAATTATTGCGAGTGTATTCCTGGTTGCTTGTGATGATCAGAAGAAAAAAGCGCCTCTCATTAAAGTTCCAGTGCAAAAATATAAACAACTGAAGATAATGACAGGCGCAGTGCTAGATAAAGAAGGCCCTGTACTGGAAGGTGAAATTAAAGTTGCTGATAGTGCCGGCAAAGTAGTTGCCACAACACGCCTGGAAAATAGTAAAAACTATCGTGTTGAAATTCCAGCAGGCACGACCTTACCTATTGTATTAACAGCAAACCCAGAGGGTAGCTCAAATAAATTAAGAGCGGTGATTATTTCATAGGCGATATCTAAATATGATATTACCCCGTTAACAACCAAGATAGCTAAACAAGCGAAAGAGTTAGGGGGGTATACTTATGCTAACCTGGTGATGGCCGCGGGTAGTACAGTGAATGTGCCTGATGCAAATAAGACCTCAACAGGATTTCGTGGTGACCCAACTAAGCAATATGGGGGCTGGCATTAAGTTAAGTGCCAGAGTGATACCATCCCTTCAAGGGATGGTATCACTTCGATTAACTATAACAAAAAGAATGAAGACATGCTCAAAAGTCTATTGTTCATTTTCATCTAAAGCACCTCCGCAATATTTACAGAAATCTGCATCTGTATCATGACCAATTTTTCCACAGCTAGGGCAGGCCTCATTTGAGACTTTAGTGGGCTGGTAAGATTTGATTAATTCAGCACTATAGATGCCCGTAGGTACTGCAATAATGCCATAACCCATAATCATTATAGCGGCTGCAATAATCTGACCTAGCGGTGTTTGTGGCGCTATATCACCATAACCAACAGTGGTTAAGGTGACAATAGCCCAATACACTGATTTTGGGATACTGGTAAACCCGGAAGCACTACCCTCAATCACGTAAAGGATAGAGCCAAAAACGATTGAAAGCGTGAGTACGGTATAGAGAAAGACTAGAATTTTCTGGCTACTGTTTTTCAAAGCAGTCATTAGCGTTTCTGCTTCATCTACATATTCAGCTAATTTAAAAATACGAAAAATTCTTAGTAAACGCAGGATGCGAATAATCAGCAGGTATTTAATGCCAGGTAACAGCAGGCCTATATAAGTAGGTAAAATAGAGAGCAAATCTATGATTCCGTAAAAACTGCGTGCATAAAGCCGAGGTTGGCGAACAGAGATTAAGCGTAAAATATATTCGATACTAAATAAAATAGTGAATGTCCATTCAGTATAAAAAAACAGTTGCCTATATTGTTGATTAAGTGCCTCGACACTACTGAGCATTACCGCTATAACACTGATGCCAATAGCAAAGATCAGTATTACATCAAATAATTTCCCTGCACGAGTTTCGGCACCAAAAATAATACTGTTGAGTGATTCTCGCCAGGGGGATAAACGCTCTCCTGAATTGTAATACACCTTTTTTTTCGTGATTTTGGAGGCTGGCATAGTGGTATTTTAATAAGCTCGATAGAATAGGGCGATAAGCAGGATATTGATAGTTGCTATCGCGTTATATTATGGTATCTTAATGCGCAATAACACAAGTTGAGCGCACATAATGTCATATGGTTTTGTAGAGCGTGACTTTAGAGACTGTGAAAGTATATGCTTTTAGTCTCCCCCCTTGAGAAGGGGGGATTGAGGGGGGATCGTATAAATATATCAAACCTCCCCTAACCCCTCCTTAACTAAGGAGGGGGGTTTTGTTGAATACTTTCACAGACTCTTTAGCCCGTCTAAAGATTATATAGGCAATTAACAGGCTTGATACCTTTTCATGCACACAATAATGGGTGTGCGTATACAAACAATTGATCCAAACTACTCAATGTCAACAACTGAAAATAGTCCTGCCACCAATTTTATACGCCAAATAGTCACCAAAGATTTGGCAGAAAAGAAACATAATAAAGTTATAACCCGTTTTCCGCCTGAGCCCAATGGTTTTTTACATATTGGTCATGCTAAATCTATCTGTTTGAATTTTGGTGTGGCTGCAGAAAATGCGGGATTATGTAATTTACGCTTTGATGATACCAATCCTGAAAAGGAGAGTATTGAATATGTACGTGCCATTGAAAAAGATGTACATTGGCTCGGTTTTGAGTGGGCCGAATTAAGACATTCATCTGATTATTTTGAAGACCTTTATGGTTTTGCTGTGCAATTGATAGAAAAAGGATTGGCTTATGTTGATAGTCTAACAGCTGAACAAATTCGTGAGTATCGCGGCTCTCTGACTCAGCCAGGAAAAGAAAGCCCGGATCGTAGTCGCAGTATAGAAGAAAACCTGGATTTATTTAGCCGTATGCGCGCGGGTGAATTTGCCGATGGTCAATATTTATTACGTGCCAAAATTGATATGGCGTCATCGAATATTAATATGCGCGACCCTGCCTTATATCGTATTCGTCGGGTACATCATCAACGCACTGGTGATGACTGGTGTATCTATCCTATGTATGATTATACGCACTGTATTTCAGATGCAATTGAGGGCATTACGCATTCATTATGTACCCTGGAGTTCGAAAATCATCGTCCATTATATGACTGGATACTCGATAATATAGATATAGACTGTCACCCACAGCAAATTGAATTTGCCCGTCTGGAACTGGAATACACGATTGTCAGTAAACGTAAATTAAATCAACTGGTTGTTGAAGGACATGTCAGTGGCTGGGATGATCCGCGTATGCCAACACTTGCAGGTCTACGTCGTGCTGGTTTTACGCCGACAGCTATTCGTGATTTTTGTGAGCGCATTGGGGTGACCAAAAAAGATTCATCGATAGAAATGGCAGTATTGGAAAATTGTATTCGCGAAGACTTAAATAATACAGCTGCACGTGCCATGGCTGTTTTAGATCCTTTAAAAGTGGTGATTGAAAACTACCCTGATGGGCAGACAGAGCAATTAGAAGCGAGTAATCATCCGCAAAATGAAGCAATGGGTAAGAGGATAGTTCCATTTACTAAAGAAGTTTATATAGAGCAGGATGATTTTGCTGATGTACCTCCGCCTAAATATAAGCGTTTGATAGAGGGTGGTGAAGTACGCTTACGTGGTGCTTATGTTATTAAATGTCATCAAGTGATTAAAAATGCAGCGGGCAAAGTCGTTGAATTACGATGTACTTATGATGAGAAAACTCTGGGGAAAAAGCCAGAAGGCCGAAAAGTAAAAGGGGTCATTCATTGGGTATCGGCGACTCATTCGCTAGATGCTGAAATACGTTTATATGATCGTTTATTTAATGTACCTAATCCCAGTGCAGAAGATGATTTTTGTGAGGCTTTAAATCCTGATTCTTTGCAAGTGATAACCGAGGCTAAAGTTGAATCCAGTCTTGCTGATGCTGAACTAGGCAGTCGTTTTCAGTTTGAACGGGTAGGGTATTTTTGCCTGGATACTGAAGACAGTGTCGTGGATAAATTTGTATTTAATCGTACCGTTACTCTACGCGATACCTGGTCTTAGAAATGTCTTTTGCAATTAATTTTATACTTCTACGCAGAGCGCTGAAAGCAGAAAACAAAAAAATAGTGAGGGTTTATTTATGATGTATGGAATTTTGTTTGTAGTTATTTTGCTAGCGGTTTTGCTATTAGTGCAAAATAAAAAAAATCAGGCTAGATATTCTCGACAATATATTGAAGAAGAGCCATCCCTTTTATCTAGTGAACAAATAAACCTGGTTAGAGAGTCATGGAAGCGGGTTTTACCCATTAAAGAACAGGCAGCAGAGTTGTTTTATCAGCGATTATTTGAATTGGATCCTGATGTTAAGTCTTTATTTAAGGGGAGACTAGATTTTCAAGGTGATAAATTAATGACTACTTTGGATGTGGTAGTTAATTCACTTGATGATTTACATGAAGTAGAAGGGATGTTGCAGGCTATGGGAAGACGACACATCATCTATGGTGTTGAAGCAGCACATTATGAAACTGTTGGCGCAGCTCTTTTATGGGTTTTAGCGCAAGGCCTTGGAGAACACTTTACCGAGGAAGTGGAAGAGGCCTGGGTGACTGCCTATGGTGTTATTGCAACGACGATGAAAGAAGCAGCTTATCAATAGCAGTATAGACTTAGGGAAATGGAAAAATTAAATCATCCAAAATTAGACGACTAATTTAACGCGGAACAAGCTTTGTGTAGGGTATGCATCGCATACCTATAGGCTTTCAGGTAAATAATTTCCATACATTCTGGGCGGTCAGAAATGCTCGGAAGCGGGATCTTTAGTCCCGCATGCTTGGACGGGACTAAAGATCCTTGCGGGCTCTTAACCGAAGGGGGTAATGGCTTAAGCGAATGCCATTGATGCATCGCATACCTATAGGCTTTCAGGTAAATAATTTCCATACATTCTGGGCAGTCAGAAATGCTCGGAAGCGGGATCTTTAGTCCCGCATGCTTGGACGGGACTAAAGATCCCGCTTCCGAATATTGCTTGAAAATTTCAGAGAAACTATAGCAGCTCTGAAAGGTATGCGATGCGCACCCTACCGCAATATTTCCTGTTAAGTGGGTAGTCGAAATTATCCACAAAGATTATTGAATCTAGCTTATTAACGTTTAAAAATTGGACGGTTATTTATTTCCGTCTCCCTTAAGTTAAATGCATGAAGTGTTAAAGTTAATCAGTCAGGAGTTAATTTAATGCGGCAATTAGTGTTTTTTTTGATATTAGTCTGGACGCTACCGGGATACACAAATGACCAGGTTCAACGGTATCGTGGCAGCTATACATTGGGGCATGAAGTCAATATATTTTGTCCTGAAATAAATTCTCAATGTTACTGGTTAAGTCCTAGTACAGAAATACAAATACGTCAGCAGTTACAACAACTGTCAAAGAAGCACACTATTAAACCTTATCAGGCCGTTTGTGTGGTGATACAGGGTAATATTGATAGAGAATCTCGACGTGTTGGCTTTGCTGCTAATTATGCTGGTTTGATTGAGATAGTTAAAGTATTTGGCTTCTGTGGTCAGCCTGAAATGGTGACTCAAGGGGACCTACAGCACCACCGCTGGATACTCGAAAGTATTAATGGTGTAGATATTACTGTAGCCGAAGCAGACAAAAAAATTTTCTATCTTGATTCTAATGGACAGGCGAAAATCGACTAACACTAGTGCTAATATACTTTATCTAGAGTTTGCTGAGCAAATGACAGTATTTGCAAATACAGGCTGCAATAAACTGACTGGCCAGGCAATTTTACGTGAGGATTACATTAGTATTGATATAAATAATTCTGATGTTGCTAGCTGTTCAGCTAAGCAGCAAAATGTAGATTTATTATTAAGAAATGTGTTAGCGAGTGCACCAACTATTTCTATCGATAGCGAAAGAAATCTAATACTGGAAAGCGCTGGGACCTTACTTAAATATCGGTTAAAAGACTGGGTTCGCTAGCAGATAAACCAGGGAAGTGAAAAAAACCTTATTCTAGGGCCGGCTAGCAAGTTCAGCATAGAGTGTAATGGTCAAGTAAAACAGGACACATTCTTAAGCAGTTTTTCTATGGAACTCACGCTCAAACTCTAAGGGTGATTTATAACCCAATCTAGAGTGCGTTCGCTCACCATTATAAAAAGCCAGATAATCAATAATACTGGCTCTTTTGAATTTCAAGTGGGTAAACAATTCGCATTCGCTGAAAATCAGGGAAACGTAGCCTAAGCGAAGTGATGATTTTTAGTCCGCGATAGCCGTAGGGCCGTTGTTTTGTCGGAGTCTGAGCGTTAGCGAAGGTGGAGACAAAATAAAAGGCCATCCGACACGGCGTCAAGTCATTTGGAGCCTATGTTCCGACCCCTCGTTGGGTCGGGACGAGGTGACGAGGACGAATCGGGGCCGCCGGAGGC
>NZ_BDMN01000087.1 GCF_002189065.1 Bathymodiolus platifrons methanotrophic gill symbiont | reverse complement strand
ATGGATCGCTCTATACACAAGCAGCCATTCAAACGAATGATCATGATTTCCCTAGCTCTGCAACAGGCAGTGTTATTCCTCATGGGTTTTATGACCTCAAACGAAACACAGGATATATCACGCTTGGAACGAGTCATGATACCAGTGAATTTGCCTGTGATAGCTTATTTCAATGGTGGGTAAACGAGGGTATTATTCATTATCCTAAAGCAAAATCATTGTTGATCCTTTGCGATGGTGGAGAGAGTAACAGCTCACGGCACTACATTTTTAAAGAAGATTTACAAAAGTCTGCGAATGCACTTGGATTGGAAATTAGGATTGCCCACTATCCTCCTTATACCTCCAAGTATAATCCCATTGAACATCGTTTTTTTCCTCATGTGACTCGTGCTTGTGAAGGTGTTGTATTTGACTCGGTTGAAACAGTTAAAACATTGATTTCTAGAACATCAACGTCAAAAGGACTAACAACAATTGTTCACATACTCGACAAAATATACGAGACAGGACGAAAATATGCCGCTGACTTCAAAGAAATAATGCCGATTGTATTTGATACACATTTACCAAAATGGAATTACCGGGCAATTCCTCAAGAATAATTAATATCGGGAAGTTGTTTCGTGCTTATTCCTTAGCTACTTTTATAATGGGGGCCAGTTGACTATGAGTTGCCCAGTAATACCAGTTATTAAGTAAGCCTTCAAATTGCTCTGTACTTTCGGCAACATAAACCTGTTGAAATGCTTCGCGAATTTGCATGGCTCGGATAGATTTCAAGTTCAGTTTTGCCATGCTTAACTCCTCTTTTATTGTTTTCTGTTTTGCAGTTAAATTAGACTCATTTTTTAAAAAAATATAACGATTTCCTTTGAGTATAGGGGTGTAACTCCCTTCCTCTCTACGCACTTGGTCAACAGCTTCATTGATAAGTTTTATGATATGAAATTTATCAAAGGTAATTTCTGCCTCTGGCATGTTTTCTTTAACGCCTTTAATAAAGGCAGGAAACATATCGCAACTCACTTGTTTAATTGCATTCCTATCACCCTGTTTAGCTTCTAATACTTCCACAAAATCAACAACGGTTTTATGATCTTTACCTGCACTAATATGCAGTGTTTTTCTCTCTTCCAGGTCGACAAAAAGAGTAATGTAGTCATGTCCTTTTGCAATAGAGGTTTCATCCATTCCGACAGTGCTTATATTACTGTAATCTTCATCGATCTTGGCTAGCTCAATGTAGGTATCCAGTACACGCCATATCTTGTGATCAGAGACACCCGTTAAGTCACTCACATTATGAACTCGGATAGAGGTAGTCAATATGCTAGCTACGAGTATCGTCAACACCTAGATATTATGCAAATGCGGCAGAGTATGAGTCGAAAAGCGTTCTGTTGGGACAATGCTCCAACAGAACGCTTTTTCCGCAGTCTTAAGCATGAGGAGTTAAATTACAACAACTTTAGAACCAAAGAAGCAGCAATCAATAGCATTATTGATGTGTAGCTTTTTATAACGGCAAACGTACTCACTCAAAACTAGATTATCAATCACCATTACAATTTGAGCGAGTAGTTATAGGGAAGCGTCTTAAAAAAGTGTCCGGTTTTTGTTGACCATTACATGTCAGAGCGGTATGCACATTTGAGTAATGAGCGTTTGCAGGCTACCAGTGATAATCTGTCGAATGTGATGGCTGGGGCTATTGGGGTTGATTAGCTTTTTTTAGAAAGCTTGTTAATCAGCGTTGAATGTTTACTACGTAACCGCGTC
>NZ_BDMN01000086.1 GCF_002189065.1 Bathymodiolus platifrons methanotrophic gill symbiont | reverse complement strand
TCGGGGAGTCCCTACTTTTGCGAAAGCTCATTTTGGGCGTCCAAGCCCAAGTTCGCGGCAAAAGCTTAACGGGACTGATTAAAATCTGCGATGCCCTGATTCGCCCTGCGTCCACTTATAAAAACCCTAGAGGGGTTTTTATTTAGTTACCTCAAATGGCTTGACGCGATGTCGGAATGCCTTGTATTTTCTCTACGCAAAAAGACGCTTCGAGAAAACACCCGGCCCTATCGCTATCACGGACTAAAAATCTTCACTTCGCTTAAGCTCCGTTTCCAGGATTTTCAGCGTTAGAACCAAAGAAGCAGCAATCAATAGCATTATTGATGTGTAGCTTTTTATAACGGCAAACGTACTCACTCAAAACTAGATTATCAATCACCATTACAATTTGAGCGAGTAGTTATAGGGAAGCGTCTTAAAAAAGTGTCCGGTTTTTGTTGACCATTACATGTCAGAGCGGTATGCACATTTGAGTAATGAGCGTTTGCAGGCTACCAGTGATAATCTGTCGAATGTGATGGCTGGGGCTATTGGGGTTGATTAGCTTTTTTTAGAAAGCTTGTTAATCAGCGTTGAATGTTTACTACGTAACCGCGTCTGTTCTTACCAAAGGGTATATTTAAGTTGCTGATATGTAATGAAATTGAAAGTTACATAGCTGGAAACTCTTTGTTGAAACTGGAAAACTTACCATGCTGATTAACACGGAGAGGGACAGGAGCTTATGCATAGAATCTACCAGAAACACCTTAAAAAGAACGCATAAATCTGTCAATAAATAAATCAGCAGATTCACTTGAGTTTAAAACTGGTCAAACAAGGATAATGCGTTGTTAATTAGCATCCTAAACTTTCCACCCATCAGAGTCTTTCGTTTCTAATTAGAAATATTAAGTAATTGATTTTTGATAGTGTTAATTTTTTACAGATGGAAAAATTTACAAGCTGATTAACAAATCTACGCGCTTATATTTATAAATTACTTGACATATATATTAAAAAATACTAGGCTCAATAGCCCTATAAACATTATTTAATTAGGGGTAATTTGAGGTCCCAAAAAACATTACTTTCTTTAGCCATTACTGGCTCTTTCGTATTATCTAACGTTGCACTTGCAGATGAAGAACTCTGTGGTGGTGTAACTAGAGATGCATTAATTGCTGCTGCCAAAAGTATCGTGCCTGGTGATACTTATTTACTACCCGGTGATGGCAGCGACAAAACACCTAACGGGGGCTTCGATCTTCCAATGTGGGTTTCTGTTGTTGATACAGACGGCACTGTATGCCATGTAATTAATACAGCTGCAGAAGGTCAATCTTTAGATAAAACAGCTTATGTAGGTAACCAGAGCTGGTTAGGAAGTCGTGTGATTTCAGCTCAAAAAGCAAACACTGCTAATGCATTCAGCCTAGACTATTACACAATATCGACGGCTAATTTATTCGGTACAGTGCAAGGTAATAATAGCCTGTTTGGTTTGCAGCATAGTAATCCGGTTGATACCTATAATGCATATTCTGCCCCTGGTACAGATACTAGTCTTTTTGCCACAGCAACTGACCCTATGATTGGAAAAGTCGTAGGCGGTGTAAATGTATTTGGTGGTGGGCTAGCTTTGTATACTACTGATGGACTTCTTGGTACTACTAAAGTTGGTGCGATTGGTGTCTCTGGCGATACCTCATGTACAGACCATACAGTTGCATGGAAAATTAGAAAAGCACTAGAACTCGACAATGTTCCTCGTGGCCCAATCTCACAAGGAGATTTGTTTAACAATGCCGGAGGTGCTTTATCACTTAGAGAAT
>NZ_BDMN01000085.1 GCF_002189065.1 Bathymodiolus platifrons methanotrophic gill symbiont | reverse complement strand
ATCGACACCTAAAGTGACATATTTGTGACCTTTTTTTGAGGAGGTTTCATCTATACCAAGTTGAGTAATGGATGAAACATCATCCGCTATTTTAGCTTTGCCGATCCAGTGATTAAAGATCGTCCAGATTCGCTGTGGATTCACCTTTAACATTTCAGCAACCCGATTGACGGGCATTTCTCTTTCAATCAGTGCCAATGCCATGGCTTCAAATAGCAGAGTGAAACCACTGCCGGGGCGAGCCCAAGGGACTTCTACAGTACGAACTTTCCCGTCCGTTGTTGTGATGCGAGGAACAGAGCAATGTAGATAGCAAGAATGCTCAAAGAAGCTCAAGTGTTGCCATTGCCGATCGACTGTATCATGCACTGGGCAGAGAACCCCCGATTCATCAGCAAAACGGGCGCCTGGTTCAAAACCTATCTGCAAATGAAGTTCATTCTGTTCTAAAATATTGTCGTTTGAAAAGATAATTTCTTCCACTTTCCAAGGCGATTGTAAGCCTAAAGCCATACTAAATAAAGATTCATTATTCATGGTATTATTATCGCACTACCCACTAGGATTCACATAGAGCCGGTAATAATAGCCTGTTTGGTTTGCAGCATAGTAATCCGGTTGATACCTATAATGCATATTCTGCCCCTGGTACAGATACTAGTCTTTTTGCCACAGCAACTGACCCTATGATTGGAAAAGTCGTAGGCGGTGTAAATGTATTTGGTGGTGGGCTAGCTTTGTATACTACTGATGGACTTCTTGGACTACTAAAGTTGGTGCGATTGGTGTCTCTGGTGATACCTCATGTACAGACCATACAGTTGCATGGAAAATTAGAAAAGCACTAGAACTCGACAATGTTCCTCGTGGCCCAATCTCACAAGGAGATTTGTTTAACAATGCCGGAGGTGCTTTATCACTTAGAGAATATGGTATTGGTGACGAAATGTATATTGATGGAACAAAAATTGGCAAAAGTAATGCATCAGGCTGGGAGCATGCTGCTTGTCCTAATACACCGAGTAGAGCAAAGAATGCTGGTGCTATACTCGGTAAATTACCTACCGATTAGAAAATTTAGTTTCTTTAACTAGTTATAAATAGAAACCTCAACTTAGTGCTAAGTTGAGGTTTTTTATTGGCTTAAGTGTTATAAAGGAAACCAAAAGCTAAAAGAAATACTTTACCACCACTACCCCGTTTTTCGACCATATATCGCGATCAGCACACCAAGCTTAGATGGCTTTCAACGTAACTTTTTAGGCACATTTGCTAAAGAGGCTTAAGAAATTTAGTTGTTAGGTTCGTGAGCAGGCAATTCCAAACATTTAAACCACCCAGACCGGAGATTGACAGGAGAATCTGTCAGGCACAAAAAAGGCCCGGAGAGGATTTCCTCATCGGGCCTTTATCTATTTGGCTTTAGCATGGTGCCCAGGGGCGGAATCGAACCGTCGACACGAGGATTTTCAGTCCTCTGCTCTACCGACTGAGCTACCTGGGCTTGCTAAAGAAACGCTATTATTCCAGTTATCCTTTTGGTCGTCAACCTTTTTTAGGTGATATTTTTAAATATTATCTATCGCTGCCAGCCATGGAGAGCGAACGCGAGGGCTGGTAGTCCCCA
>NZ_BDMN01000084.1 GCF_002189065.1 Bathymodiolus platifrons methanotrophic gill symbiont | reverse complement strand
TTTTTAGTCCCTGATAGGCGACAGGGCAATTCGCTGATTCGACGTGTGCTAGCAGCACGCGAGAGGAGCAAGAATTGCATTCCGAATAGCCGTCCAGCCAGTGAGGTAGTAATGACGAAGCGGCTTTTGTGCGTAGTCGTTGCGGACGCAGGGCGTTCAGGGCATCTCCCATCCGCTGCGTAGGTGAACGAATTATGGCGACAGGAGTCCCGGAATTTCGTGAGGTAGCATGGCGCGCCTGAATTATATGAAAAAAATAGTCTTTTCATTCGTTTCAAATGCTATTGCCTAAGGGGAATTAAGTAGGGGTTTGCTATAAACATGGCAAAACCACCTAAAATAAACCTCGATACACCAGCATTGTGTATTTCAGCTACTCAATAATTGGGAAACTTCAGTTCAGTATAACAATTGCACTTGTGAATGCGGTGAAGTATAGAGATTAATTATTAAAATGGGCTGAGCATTATTTATAGTATAATTGACAAATTTTCATTTAGTTAGAGTTTGGGCGCAATGTCAGATACTAAAAAAGTAGTTTTAGCTTATTCGGGTGGTTTAGATACTTCAGTTATTTTGAAGTGGTTGCAAGATGAATATGATTGTGAAGTGGTTACGTTTACTGCTGATTTAGGGCAGGGCGAGGAAGTAGAGCCGGCGCGAGAAAAAGCAAAAGTTTTAGGTATTAAAGAAATTTATATTGATGATTTGCGCGAGGAATTTGTGCGTGATTATGTGTTTCCTATGTTTCGCGCTAATACTATCTATGAGGGCGAGTATTTATTAGGGACATCAATTGCGCGTCCCCTTATTTCTAAGCGGTTAATCGAGATTGCTAATGAGACGGGTGCTGATGCAGTTTCGCATGGAGCGACAGGTAAAGGTAATGATCAGGTGCGTTTTGAATTAGGCGCATATGCTTTACGTCCTGATATTAAGATTATTGCGCCTTGGCGTGAATGGGACTTGAATTCCAGGCAGAAGTTGCTTGCTTATGCCGAGAAACATGGTATTCCTATAGAAAGAAAAAAAGGTAAGGTGTCACCTTACTCTATGGATGCTAATTTGTTACATATCTCTTATGAAGGCGGGATTTTAGAAGATCCCTGGAATGAGCCTGAAGATGATATGTGGTTGTGGAGTGTGTCGCCCGAAGCTGCGCCTGATAAAGCAACTTATATGGAACTGACATATGCTAAAGGTGATATTGTTGCCATTGATGGTGTGTCACATTCACCGGCTGAAGTATTGGCTAAATTAAATAAAGTCGGTGGTGACAATGGTATTGGCCGTTTGGATATCGTAGAAAACCGTTATGTGGGTATGAAGTCGCGTGGATGCTACGAAACTCCAGGTGGTACGATTATGATGCGAGCACATAGGGCGATCGAATCATTGACTCTGGATCGTGAGGTAGCGCATTTAAAAGATGAGTTAATGCCACGTTACGCTACGCTTATTTATAATGGTTACTGGTGGAGCCCGGAGCGTGAAATGTTGCAGACAATGATTGATCAGTCTCAGTTGACTGTTAATGGCAAAGTTAGCTTGAAACTTTATAAAGGTAATGTTGATGTTGTGGGGCGTATGTCTGACACGGACAGTTTATTTGATGAGGCCATTGCTACTTTTGAAGATGATGAAGGCGCTTATAACCAACAAGATGCAGAAGGCTTTATTAAGCTGAATGCTTTAAGAATGCGCATTGCTGCCAAGAGGCTGAAATAGTTTTGAAATTAATCCCGTTTACTTTGAAAGTGAACGGGATTTTTTTTGTCAAACTTGTATAATGGCAGGTTCGAGTTCTTTGTAGGGGAAGAGGATTAGCTTTAATGAGCGATTTACGCAAAAATAATGAGAATAATAAATCAGTGCGTAATTTGACCGTTCTAAATTCAGCGACACAGTTAAGTGTACTGAAAATGAACCGGCTAGTATTAGCAATGCTTGTTGGTTTGATGGCAATGGTTATTTTTATGGGCATATTATTGATGCCAGCGGATGATCTTGCCTTGCAGCCTGCTCAGGCAGTCAAAGCGGTTGATTTGTCTCAGGTGCAGATGAATCCAGTTTTATCCGCTGAAGTGGATGCTCTAAAGTCTCAATTAGTTGCTTTAGTAAGTGGGTCTATTGAGAGTAAGCTAAATATACTGGAAGAGTCTTTGCGTAGCGGAACAATTTCTGAGACGGGTCTAGATACTATTCAAGCTTTGCAGGAAGATTTAGTTGTTTTAAAAACTTATTCTGCAACAGGCGCGGGACGTTTAATTGCTCAGAAATATTTACCTCAACCCAAAAATATTGAAACTATTGCTTTAGCTGAGCAGGTTTCACAACTCAAGGGTTTAGTGCATTTTTTGATTACTTCTTGTGGTCTGATGATCGCTGTTATTGGTGGAGTCTGGGTGCGTAGACGGTATGCACTGGAAGATAACTCTAGTGAACAGCAAAAAATATCGTAGGCTGTGGTTGAGGTACGAAACCCAGCAACAAAAAAAAGCTGGGATTACGCAAGCTTCATCCCAGCCTACACAGACTCATTATCTTGAGCGCACTAATACTTTTACGGTCTCTTAAGCTATCGTTAACCAGATACTTTTCTAATAGGCACAAAAAAGCCGTTCCAGGCATAACCTGGAACGGCTTTTTTTTATGTCTATTGTTTAAGGCTTATTGAGCTAGGAAGTTCCAAACTGCATCAATAGCTTCATCTTCTGAGTATCCAGCTTTTTTAACAGGTCCAACTGCCATGATTGCATCCATAGCTTTTGGCATTCCGTTTTTACCTTCTTTCAAAGTAGTAGCAAAGCTGCCTTTTGTTAAGTCGCCTGATTTAATAAGTGCGATTAACTGTGGGTTTGACGAGATGTCATGGCAAGCACCGCAACCACGACCAAAAGCACGGTCATAGATTTTTTTACCGACTTTAATATCGCTGCTAGCAGATGCTTGTGCGCTTAAACTTAGTAGAGCAACTGTAGAAACAGCTAATAGTATTTTTTTCATTTGGTTTCTTCCTCTTTGGTGTTAGTGTTAATAAAACAATTCATTATCCTAAAGCAAAATCATTGTTGATCCTTTGCGATGGTGGAGGGAGTAACAGCTCACGGCACTACATTTTTAAAGAAGATTTACAAAAGACTGCGAATGCACTTGGATTGGAAATTAGGATTGCCCACTATCCTCCTTATACCTCCAAGTATAATCCCATTGAACATCGTTTTTTTCCTCATGTGACTCGTGCTTGTGAAGGTGTTGTATTTGACTCGGTTGAAACAGTTAAAACATTGATTTCTAGAACATCAACGTCAAAAGGACTAACAACAATTGTTCACATACTCGACAAAATATACGAGACAGGACGAAAATATGCCGCTGACTTCAAAGAAATAATGCCGATTGTATTTGATACACATTTACCAAAATGGAATTACCGTGCAATTCCTCAAGAATAATTAATATCGGGAAGTTGTTTCGTGCTTATTCCTAAGTAAGAACCTCTGATCAAGCAAGTCTCGACGAAGTGTATCATTTGTTATAAACCCGTTCCTTTCATCCTGCCTAATACTCTTCAGGAGTAGAGTCTGCCTGAAACCATTTTAATGTGTTATGCAAGGAAACAACTGTACCTATAATAAATAAGGTTGGAGCATGAATACTTTGGTTTTTTAGCTTGTCGGGCAGGGTGCTCAAGGTACCGGTAATCACTCTCTGGTTATGTGTTGTCCCCTGTTGGATCAGGGCTATGGGTAAATCAGCTGCGGCACCATACTGAATCATGGATTTACAGATTATCTCCAGCCCAACTAAGCCCATATAGATAACAATTGTTTGTCTGGGTACTGCGAGCTGTTGCCAGTTTAGGTTGACAGTATTGTCTTTTAAATGGCCAGTAATAAAAGTACAGGATTGAGCGTGATCTCGGTGGGTAAGAGGTATGCCGGCATAGGTAGCACAACCGGAAGCCGCTGTAATACCAGGAACAACTTGAAAGTTAATATTTTGCTCTACCAATGTTTCAATTTCTTCGCCGCCTCGACCAAAAATAAACGGGTCGCCACCTTTTAAGCGGACAACGCGTTTGCCTGATTTTGCCAGGCGTGCCAGAAGTTCATTAATTGATTCCTGGGCCAGGCTATGATTATCGCGCTGCTTTCCAACATAAATCTTTTCTGCATCACGACGCACCAGTTCCAGTATTCCGTCAGAAACCAGGCGGTCATAGACGACTACATCGGCTTGTTGCATAAGGCGTAGGGCACGAAAGGTAAGCAAGTCAGGATCACCTGGACCGGCACCGACTAAGTAGACTTCACCAGTATTATCCAGTTTATCAGTGGAATTAAGTATGGCATCTTTTAAGCGTGCTTCAGCCTCGGCTTCTTTGCCAGAATAGAACAACTCAGCAATTGAGCCTTGGAGAATCTTTTCCCAGAAAATTCTGCGTTGTGCGGGCGGGTTAATCTTCTCTTTGACTAAGGCTCTGTATTTTTCAGCGAGTTGAGCCATTCTGCCGAAAGCGGGAGGAATAAGGCTTTCCAGTTTCGCACGTAATAAGCGCGCGAGGACAGGTGAAGTGCCACCAGACGAAACCGCTGCGATAACGGGTGAACGGTCAATAATTGCAGGGACTATAAAGCTACACAAGCCAGGGTTGTCGACAACATTGACTGGGATATTGTGAGTGTCCGCCGTTTCTGCAACCAGGGCATTAATAGTGGCTTGATTAGTCGCTGAAATAATCAGGCGTTGCTGGGCAATATCTTCAGGACTAAAATCTTTTTGTATGATTTCTAATTTAGGGTTGTTTGCTGCTAATTGGGTAACATTATTGCTTATTTCAGGCGCAACCACGGTAATTATCGCGCCTGCTTTAGCGAGTAATTCAACTTTTCGAGCTGCAACTTCGCCTGCGCCAACGACTAGGCAGTTTTTGTTTTTTAAATCGATAAAAAGTGGAAAATAGTCCATGTAATGATAATAAATCTATAAGTTCATTGTTCGGAAAAGGTGTTGTGGTGCTATTATATGCGCTCTTTATAAAGCATGATTGAGAAAATTTAAAATCAGAATGATTGAATTTAATATTGAAGTAGATGCGGCTGGCTTGCATTGTCCTTTACCCCTATTACGCCTAAAAAAAGCCCTGAAAGAAATGCAGTCTGGTGAGGTAGTGCGAGTAACTGCAACTGATCCTGCGGCACATCTGGATTTTGGTGTATATAGCGAACAGACAGGGCATGAAATTATCGAATATATTAGAGATGATGAGCAGCAGATTTTTTATGTACAAAAAAATAGTTGAGTGCCATATAGAGTGCTTTTATCATAATTTTTTACGCACGATAAGTCCGCTCTTACAAAAAACAATACAGTTATGCATGTCATTTTTAAAGAATACAGCAAGGTGGTCTGGCAAAAAAAATGGTATTTTCTGCTCTGTATCATTGGCTTAAGTAGTGCAACGGTGCTGAGTTTTTATGTGCCGGTTTTATATAAAAATATTGCTAATGGATTAGCTTCTGAATACTCTGCTGCAACACATTCTATGATGTTGCACAATCTCGGCATGATTGCTGTGTTTTATGCAGGTGTATGGTTATCATGGCGTGTGCTTGAAATTGGTATTATCCCTGTTGATGGCGGGGGCGTTAATTTGCTGGAAAAACGCTGTCTTGATGTTTTAAAAAAACAGCAATATATATTCTTTGAAAACAGTTTTTCCGGAAGTCTAATTAAACAGGCCAATCGATTTTCCCGGTCTTTTGAAATTATCATGGACTGGTGTCTGTTTCATCTATTTCAAAATATTCTGGCAATTAGTATAGCCTTTATTCTTTTCTATCAGCAACAGCCTTTGTTTGCCCTGTATTTTCTAGCCTGGGTCGTTGTGTATCTTATCTGGAATATTGGTTTTTCCTGGTGGAAACTAAAGTTTGACGAAGTGGTGGCCAAAGCAGATTCTAAAGTGGGTGGTGTATATTCGGATGCTATCAGTAATATCTTTATCGTTAAAAGCTTTGTTTTGGAAGATAAAGAGCAGCAACGAGTTGATCAGGCCTCTGACTATGTGTATCGACGCAAAAAGATAGCCTGGATTCTAATGTTTATTTCTTTTTCTGTGCAAGGTTTGATGATCTTTTTCATTGAATTATTGTTGATGTATCTGATGATTGGTAAATGGCAGGAGGGAGATTTTCAGGTAGGTGAATTTGTTTTGTTCCAGTCTATCCTGCTAATGTTGATTCAACGTCTGTGGGAATTTGGGCGTAATTTACTCAATTTCTTCACTGCATTAGCTGATGCAATGGAAATGAGTGAGGTGTTTAAGAATGCTGATTTAGAAATAGATACTCCTCAGGCGCAAGCGCAAACAATTAGTAGAGGGCAGGTTAGTTTTAAAGGTATTAACTTTGTCTACGAAGGGCACCAGCCATTGTTTAAGGACTTTTCTTTGCATATAAAAGCTGGGGAAAAAGTGGCTCTGGTTGGTCAATCAGGCTCTGGGAAAACCTCATTGACCCGATTACTGTTTCGATTTGTTGATGCACAGAGTGGAGAAATTCTGTTTGATGGTATTAATAGTCGTGATTTTACACTGGCTTCATTACGTCAGCAGATCTCTCTGATTCCACAGCAACCCGAATTATTTCATCGCTCGGTACGTGATAATATCGTGATGGGAACCGATGTATCAGATGTGGAATTACAGGCTGTTGCTGCCAAAGCTCAAAGTCTGGAGTTTATTCAGCAATTACCGCAGCAATTTGAGACTAAAGTGGGCGAGCGGGGCGTCAAATTATCGGGTGGTGAAAAACAAAGGATTGCCATTGCTCGCGCCTTGCTTGAAGATGCGCCGATTGTGGTTCTGGATGAAGCGACGAGTGCTCTGGATTCACTTACTGAGCAGCAGGTTCAAGTGGCTATTTTCGAGTTGTTGAAGCACAAAACTGCTCTGGTTATTGCGCATCGTTTGTCTACTATTTTACGTATGGATAGAATTATTGTACTGGAGCAAGGCCGTATTATTGAGCAGGGTACTCATCAGCAATTATTAACACTTGAAGGGCGCTATTATCAGATGTGGCAACATCAGCAGGGTGAGTTCCTGGGCATGTAGCTTGCCCAAGTGGCACCATAGTTAGTGCTTTCGTGAAATAGAGGTCTTTAAGCATAAGCCATTTTTGCTTATTTTTGAATCTATGTCGGAGGTGCTTTCTCGCTCCTTCAGTCACACGACTATTGGTTGCGAGTTGAACTAGCAGCACGCGAAGGAGGCAAGCAAGAATTGCATTAGGTAAAATAGTCGGCAACTACAGTTTAAGGTTTAAGGCTAAAGACTTCTGATTATGTTTTTCCAGGTGCTTTAGCTTGTTTCCTTATGTTTAAAGTCTTTAAATAAAGTCAGGAAAATAATTTTTAAATTAAACCACAGCGACCAGTTTTCTATATAGAATAAATCATAGTCAATACGCGTTTTCAGACAGGTATCACCACGCCAGCCGTTTATTTGTGCCCAGCCGGTAATGCCTGCAGGTACTAAATGTTTTTGCATATAGCTATCAATTTCATATTTGAACTGTTCAACAAATACGGTACGTTCAGGGCGTGGGCCTACTATCGACATATCTCCTTTTAATACATTAATAAATTGTGGTAGTTCATCGAGGCTAGTGCTACGTAAAAAGTGACCGATTCTGGTCGTTTGTTTTTTAGCTGCGCCACCCCAAATAGGGCCGCCAGTACGTTTGTCGGTGCCCATCGGCATAGAGCGAAACTTTAGCATATTAAAGCCTTTACCATTCCAGCTAACGCGTTCCTGCCTGTAAAATACCGGGCCAGGCGAGCTTAGTTTAACCGCTAGCGCAATGCCAAGCTGATCGGGCTGATTAATAATAGGATCAAGCTAGCAAGAAATTTATCCTCCAGCCATTTGATTGTTGCATTGGCGCTAGACATCGGTGAAATTGACATGTTAATAATCGCCAGGCCATCCAGGTGGCTAATTGAATAATTTAATAGTCGTAAACTGGCGATATCGGGAATTAACATAACATCAACAGTCACTGAGTGTAGCTGACGACTGAGCCTTTCAATTTTATCCATTTGCGTCAATGGCAGGGTGATCCATACCTGATCAATATCGTGTTGTTCTACATATTGGACAACAGTATCGATATCGCCCAGATATTCTAAATCCTGGTTTTCATTATTATGGTAAAAATAGCCAGCAATTTTTAATCCCATCCAGCTGGATGATTCAAGCTTTTTAGTAACTTGCTGATTTAAAGGGCTGCCGCCCACCAAAACGATATGCCTTTGATTTAATCCTCTGTTACGTATTGAATGTAATACCATGCGCAACGTGATTCTGGAGAAAATCAAGCCTAGGTAGGCGCTAACAAACCATAGCAAAAACCAGTGTCGTATTCAGTGGCTGTTTTGGTGAAAAATAGAAATGCTAATAATCCCAGAATAGCGCATGTCCAGCTGAATAGTAGTGTTAATGCTTCTTCAGCAATACTCGAGCCGCGCCAGCTTTTATAAACATTGAAAATAGGAAATAACCAGGCGCTAAATAAAAATCCGAGTAATAGGACTGTTAAATAGTGTTCCGGCATCAGGCCCAGGTAAGCTGGAAAGTTCTTAATAGGTTCTAAAGCATAAAAGCTTGCCACGCCACTGCCTGCAATTAGCAACCAGTCAAATAACTTGATGGCCACTAGTAATAGGTTAGCTTTTTCTTTAGCTTGACCAGTGAATTTCATAAGGGTCTATAAACTTTATTCAAATTTTAATAATCATACATAGCCTAAAATATTGCATAGTGGCTCGAGTTGTATGACGGTTATGTACTAGTATGACTTGCTTTTTACTCAGAATCTCATATCAGACAATTTGTACCGAGCTTGAAATCTATCTGACCTAGACTAGGGTTTATAAATCAGAAAAAGTAATTAGCGGCTCCAATAAGTGGAGCGTTCGGATTAAGAGATAGTTTAATCGAAATACCGTTGAGTAATGGCGCAAAGCGGCCTTTAGCGGTAAATGCACGCAAAAAACTTTCACTTTCCAGAGCTGGGCGGATTTTAGGGCCGATACCGCCACCAATAAAGACCCCTCCCGTTGCTAAACACTGTAGTGCAAGGTTGCCTGCTTCTGCTGCATAGAATTCTACAAATAAGCGCACGACTTCAACGCATACCGGGTCTTTATTATTCACGCCTAGGCTAGAAATGATAGCATTCCTGTCGCCGGCTGAGGGACTGACTTCATTAACTGAGGGCACAGCGGGGCAGGCTGGTCCAAATCCTGATTCAAGCAGAAAGTCGTAAAGATAACTAAAGCCAACTCCGGAAAGCACGCGTTCCCAGCTTACATGACCATTGAACTGCTTACGCAGATAGTTTAGAAATTGATCCTGTTGTACTGTTTGCGGAGCAAAGTCAGTATGTCCCCCTTCAGTTGCAATCGGATGATGTTGTTTTCCATCCCAGAAAAGTATTGCTTCGCCTAAGCCTGTACCCGCAGCAAGAACAGCAATATTGCCATTTTTAGTTTGTGCATTTGGGTTAAGTTCGACCAGGTCGGCTGCTGACCCATGTAACATGCCAACTGCCATGGCCTCAAGATCATTTAATAGTTTAACCTTGCTGGTATTAAATTTTTCAGCAAGCTCTTGAGCATCTATGGTCCAGGGCAGGTTAGTCGTCTGGCAGCGTTGATTAACGATAGGGCCGGCAATACCAAAACATGCGGCATCAATGACGGTATCTGGTTTTATAAAGATGGAAAGGATATCTTCGAACTGAGGGTAGTCATTGCTGACAAAAGTCTGTTCAAATTTGCATTGCATTTTTCCCTGGCTATTTTTGCGATATAACGCTAAAACTGTTTTTGTACCACCTATATCGCCTGCTAATATCATTGCTATGCTCCTTATTGAATTGCTAAAGGATTATACCTGATTAAAATGTAAATGCTTTATAATGGCGGACGGTCAAATTTATACAATCCAGCAAGATTAAATGAGTAAACAAACATCTATTCCCGGTATGGAGGAGCATGACCTTGAAGACCAGGCATCGGTCCAATTGTCATCAGCTCATTACAAGGAAGCCATTAGACTTTTTAAGAAGTTATTACAAACAGATGACAAAGATGAGTGGCGACAAAAGTTAGCTTATTGTTATGTACAAAGAGCCATGCAATTTGCTACCAGGGGTATGTACAAAGAGGCATTGGTGTTATGGGAGAATCATGTCCAGTATACTCAAGCTCCCTATGATGCAAATGATCAGTATATATTCTGGTTGATTCAAACCAGTAACCAGGCCAAAATTCACACTAACTTAGGCGACTTATCAGCACAACAACTGGATAAACAATACCCTTCATTGGCTACTGTATTAGGTCTGTTAATGCTTACCGAGCATCCTGAGTTTGAGCAGTATTTGCCACAAGATTCTGTTTTTATCGCGCAATTCAAAATAGTCCAGACAGCATTGCAGGCTTATCAGGGTAATGATAGCAACAAGCTCAATAAGGCTTTGAAATTGTTACCCTATCGATCGGCCTTTCGAGACTTTCGCACCTTGCTGAATGCCGTTGTGCTAATGCCTAGTTCTGTGGAACAGGCGAAATCACTTTTAACTAAAATCCCTGCACATTCAGCCTATTTCCAGGCAGCAAGAATATTGCTCGTGTGCACTAAAGAAGGTTCGGAACTGGCTGAAGAGCTAGTACAGCTAAGTCATCAACAATGTGCTGTGGCTAGTGAAATTAGAGGTTTAAATAAAAAACAGCAGGACTTTATTCAGCACTATAGCCAGCAGCATGATAAATTGACTGACAAGGTGCAATTTAAGATGGCAATTCAATTTCAGCCCTTGTTAGGGAATGAATTTGCACAGAGCTTTTGTCAGAGCCTGCTGGCTAGCTATCCAGCAGGAAAAAAAGATTTTAACAAGCATTTTTCTAAATCCAGTGAATTTGAAGAAAACCGGATTAAAGCGTTAAGCTTCGAACAGGATAATAACTTTGATGATGCTGAATTTTATTGGCGACTATGCTTTAACGAATTAAGTGATAAATATTCTGATAATAGTTTAAAAAGAGCACTGATCTTACGCCATATGGCTGTAAGAGAATCAGATGAAGAAGGGCGAGCTGAATTACTTGAGGAAAGTCTGGATTATGACCCTGGCGATCGCCAGAGCTATCTGCAAATTATTCAATACTATAGTCAGCAATCTGAGACTGAAAAGGAATATAAGAAGTGGCTGGCAATTACCTTAAAACAATTTCCGCAGGATGTTGAAGTATTAACTCAAGCTGTTAAAACGGCAACGCGTAATAAAACCTATAAAAAAGCGAGCCAATATGCAACTAAAATATTAAAAATTGACCCTTTAAATACCTTTGCAAAACAAATACTGTTTTCCAGTCATTTAGCCCATGCACGGGGATTGATGCGCGAAAAAAAGTATCGTTTAGTGGAAAAAGAAATTAGTCAGGCTGAAAAACTTAATATTGGTAAAGTCTATCAGAAACAAATACGCTTAATGCGGGCGCTGCTCTGTTTTGCTAATGAGGATAAACAACAAGGCATGCAACGTATAGTTGCAGAGCTAGCAGTGTTACATACAGATCCTGTTAATGGTCACTTTCGGGCAACTATGGAAGCCCAATTAAATGGTCTGCCCGTTGCTACTGTTTTACGTGAGTTGCCGTCAATTAAGCAACACTTGCTCTCTGCACAGGAGTTGACTGAACTTATTAGACAGATAGGGCAATATGCGACTGATAACAACGACCAGGTATTTTCACACAAAGCACTAGAAAAAATTAAAGCGCCATTAAAAAAATCTCTCTCTGAACATGAATACACCGAGGAGTTGTTTTTAAATTTATGCAAAGTGCTGGATAGTATTGGGCATTTTGAATTGTTACGTCATTGTGTGAAGTCAACCCCGCTCAAATGGAACAAACCAATCTGGATGTATTACCAGGTTTATGCGGATACAAACGGTGATGCCAGAGAGTGCTCAAATTGGCAAATTCAGCGCTTGCAGATTGCTAATGATCAAGCCAGGGATGATAAAGATTACCCAACAGCTATGTTGATTGATAAGCTCCTGGAGAGCTATTTTGAGGCTAACCCGCAGGGAGGCTTCGGGATTTTTGATGAGTTGTTTGGTGGCTTTGACCTTGACGACGACGATGACGATGAGTTTTACGATCCGATGGAAGAGATTTTTGCACACCTTGATGAGGATGTGTTGCTTAAGTTAAATGAAAAAGCAGAGTTAATCATGAAAAAGCTAACACCGGAAAAGCTTATTCAGGGGGTCATGAAAAAAGTGGGTAATAATGAGGGTATTCTTATGGCAATCATGCAAAATCCGGATATATTGTCGGCATTGATGATCCTTAGGGCTGCTGATGAGTTAAAGCTGAATATTGAGGTTGATATTGATGATGTCATTAATATGTTTGATATTAACGACAACAAAACCCCATTTCCTTGCCCTTTTTAAGTAGTTAATCTATTATGCAAACACCTTATGAAATTCTGGGCATTGCCGTTAGTGCCAGTGATAATGAAATAAAGCAGGCTTATTTACAGCAAGTTAAAATTAACCCGCCAGATCGTAATCAACAACAGTTTCAGCTAATTCATGATGCTTACACGGCTATAAAAAATCATAAAAGCAGAGTCAGTTATGATTTGTTTACTTTTCCAGTAGCAAATTTCAATACTGTGATTGATAAAGCATTGCAAACTGAGCAGGAGCTAAAAGTGAATTTTGAGTCTTTAAACAAAATACTTAACATCAGCATTGATAGCAGCACTCTATTAAATGCGATTGCCAGCCCCGAGAAATAATGACCACAGACGCACAAAAAACTGAATTACTGGACTTTTTTCAAAAGTATCTGGAGCAGGATCGTCCTGAAACCTATATGGCTGATGAGCAGCCCGATTTAAATACACTACTTGTTGAATTGACAGGTTTAAAAACAGAAGTCAAAGCTGAATCCAGGCAATTTAAAAATACTCTGGATACACTGAGCTCGGCGCTTAATACGGTGCAAGATGATAATCAATCACTAGCGACTGAATTAGCTGCATATAGTCAACGATTAGAGCAACAGCAAGCTGATATTATGCGTACGATGCTATTGGAAATGATTGATATTTATGATCGATTAAGCAATGGGGTTGATGTTTTACAGAATTATAGCCCTGTCAATGCCTTGTTCAAACATTCCCGAAAAAAAGATGTACACTTTATTGAGCGCTTTAAAGATGGGCAGCTGATGACTGTCAGGCGTTTTGAACAATTATTGCAAAGATATCAGGTTAGAGCGATAGACTGTGTAGGTAAATTACTTGACCCTGTGAGCATGAGTGCAGTGGAAATAAGTCATGATTCCGAGTTTGAAAACGGTATTGTGCTAGAAGAGTTGCGTAAGGGGTTCATGTTTAAAGGTCAGGTTCTGCGTCTGGCAGAAGTGAAAGTTAATAAAATCAAGGTTTGATAGAAGATGAACGAAATTATTATAGGTATAGATTTAGGTACTACTAACTCGGAAGTATCCATTGTAGAAAACGGTAAAGTAACGGTTATTAGTAATGGCGACAAAAAAATGCTGCCCTCATTTGTTGGTATGGATGATAACGCCCAGATTATCGTGGGTGAAACAGCAAGAAATCAGTATCTGGTTTACCCCGAAAGAACCATTAAATCAATCAAACGATTGATGGGGCAGGATGCGCATGTTGAGTTAGCAGGGCAGACTTATACGCCACAGGAAATTTCTGCAATCATTCTTAAACGCCTAAAAGCTATTGCAGAAAACTATCTAGGGCAAACTGTTAGCAAGGCAGTGATAACGGTACCTGCCTATTTTTCTGATGCACAACGGCAAGCAACTCGTGAGGCTGGAGAAATTGCTGGCTTAGAGGTCATGCGTATGATTAATGAACCGACTGCAGCAGCGCTGGCTTATGATGCCAATCAATCAGAAGCTAAGCATGTGCTAGTGTATGATTTGGGTGGGGGGACATTTGATGTGTCCGTGGTTAATATCGAGTCTGGTGTGGTTGAAGTACTGTCTAGCCATGGTGATAATCAATTAGGGGGTGATGATTTTGACCAGCAAATCATTGAATATCTGCTAGAGCATATACAGGACAGTTATCAAGTAGATGTGCGTACGCACAGTAAAGCTATGGCGCGCATTACCCGTGCAGCTGAAGAAGCAAAGTTTATACTTTCTGATCAACCCTATGCGCAAATTGATGAAGAATATTTATTAGAGCATGAAGGTGTCGCGATACATCTATCGCATGAACTTTCCAGAATGGCTTATGAAGAGATGATTGAGGATTATATCAATGCGACTCTGGATGCTGTACATATTGCGTTGAAAGGGGCGAAATTCACTACAACTGATATTGATGAAATTATTCTGGTTGGTGGCTCTACTCGTACCCCTTGTATTCGTGAGCGTTTGCTGAATGAATTCGGTTTTGAACCGCATAGTGAAGTCGATCCGGATTTGTGTGTCGTTATGGGCGCGGCGATTCAAGCGGCAATGATCGCGGGGCAGGATGTTGATACGGTACTGGTTGATGTTACTCCTTATACTTATGGAACCAGTGCAATTGGGTCACTGGATGGTCAGCCATATCCTTTTATGTTTGTGCCCATTATTCATAAAAACACAGTATTGCCTAATCGGAAATCAGATGCATTTGCCACTAGTTTTGATGGTCAGGAAGCTGTTGAGATTACCGTTTATCAGGGTGAGGACCCTGATGCATTACGTAATGTAAAAATAGGTGAGTTTAGGGTTGAAGGTCTACTGGATGTGGTGGCTGGAAATATTATTACTTTGACTCTGGCTCTGGACCTAAATGGTATTCTACAAGTTTCAGCGCAGGAAAAAGATACCGGCCTGGAAAAATCGATTACTATTAAAAATGCTTTGTCTCAGTTTGAGGATGATGCATTAGATGCTGCTAAACAACGCATTAACTCTTTGTTAGGACAAATGGATCCGCGTGTTATTGAACACGAACCAGCTGCAGAAAATGAGCAATCTGTAGCACCTGAAATTGAAGCAGCACAGGAATTGATTGTTAAAGCTGAAGGTTTATTTGAGCAAGTATCAAACGAAGACAAGGAAGATATGATCGATTTAATAGAAACTTTAACTGTATGTATAGCAGCCAGGGATATTCAAGGACTAGATGACCCAATGACAGAGTTGAGTGATATTATCTATTATCTGGAATCTTGATGCAGCGCTGTCCATGCTGTAATGCACGCCTACGTGAGCGAAGTATTTGTTCGCGCTGTAAGGCAGATTTAAGTTCGTTAATTCGCTGTGCGCAGGGTGCTCAATTATGGCTTGCTAAAGCAATACAGTTTTATTTAGTTGAAAATGTTGAGCAAAGCATAGTAGCCCTAGATGTTTCATTAAACTTAAAGAAGTCTCAGGTGGCTGTTGTCTTTCGTGAGTTTTTAATTGAGCAGCAATGTCGTGTTATTCTGGATTTACTGGCTCAAAAACAGCTACAGCTAGCTAGGAAAAGCTTATATAGCATGCGTAAATTGCGTCCTTATAGTAAACAGTTACAGCAGATGTACTTCTTTAATGATTATTTGGGCATGCGAAATCAAGATCGGGTGCTCGATAACTCATAAATCAGTTTGTATTTGCTCTTCGATTTAGATTTTGAATCCTTTGTTGATTCGACCCCTTTGATTGTTAAAGGTATAATGTATTAAAATAACTAAATTCGTTTGTTATTTAATGCCAGACATTGATATGCCTAGTGTCTGGCTAATTATAATTTAATAGGGCATGGAGATATTAAAATGAAAAAACTTTTCGCTGGTTTAGGGTTAATGTTAATAGCTACTGCTTCTTTTGCTAAACCTTATGTGTGTAAAGGTTACATCGATGGAGCGCAAGCAGGAGAAGCAATTACTGTTAACGCATCGAAAACACCAGTTGCTGAAGATAAAGCTTATCAACGTATGTTAAAAGCAGGCACTAAAGTAGATTACGTGCAGTGTAAGTAAGCGCAACTAGTTAATAGTGGAGTAGAGAGAAACGACTGATATGACAGGATAATCTCTCTGCCCTACCTTTTTCTAAGGGTTTGTATTGCTGATATATATAATTTTTTAAATAAATTCCGCTTTTCCTGTTTAACTTAGAAACGGGGCGCAGGTCTTTAGCCTGCATTTTAAATGGCTTAATGAGTCCATTATCTCGCTCCAGAATGAAATATGATAATGAGATTTTTTAGTTCACCCATTTAAGTACGTACATCGACTCTACTAATCTCAAACTTCCCTATTGATGAGATGCTCTCTCAGGTGTTTAAATCATCCTTACTCTATATCGTATACGATAATTATTAGCCATAGTGGTTTTATGGATATCACTAATTAAGGCACTTTTTTTATGGAATGTTTTTTGCTTTATTTTAAGATGATTAAACCTGTGCTACACCAAGCTGTGTGAGAATGATTTTTTAATTGGCTGATATGAGCCTGAATTGTTGTATATAAACGATATGAACAATACTTTTGATTGACCTGTACGTGTTTATTATGAAGATACCGATGCAGGTGGCGTGGTTTTTTATGCCAACTATCTAAAATCTTATGAACGTGCGCGGACGGAAATGTTGCGTGCGATGGGGTTTGAGCAAGATGAATTAATTACTCGGCAGGCAGTGATATTTGTCGTCCGTTCAGTACAGCTTGATTATCTAAAGCCCGCTAAATTTAATGAGCTACTAAATGTGAGTGCTAGTTTAAGTCAGGTAAAGAGTGCAAGTTTAATTTTTGAGCAAACAATTACCTGCAATGAAGAACTTTTGAATACCGCCACTATTCGTATTGCTTGCCTGGATTCAGATACCATGCGTCCTAAACTAATTCCTGATGTACTAAAACAAGCGCTAAGCTATGAATAACGATTTATCTATTTTTTATCTGATTACCCAAGCTAGTTGGGTTGTTCAACTGGTCATGCTTATTTTATTGGGCGCCTCACTGGTTTCCTGGAACTTTATTTTTGCTAAGCGTACAGAGCTAAAACACGCGATCAAGGCGGCTGATGAGTTTGAATCTCAATTCTGGTCGGGTGGTGATTTGAGTCATTTATATGCAAGAATTTCTGTACAAGAGACTCCTGTAGAGGGGCTGGAAAAAATATTTGTTGCCGGGTATAAAGAATTTTCGAAGATGCATAAAGTGAGTGGGGCTCAGGCCTCAGAAAAAGTAGAAAATGCACAAAGAGCAATGCGGATAGAATTAACGCGTGAACTAGATAAACTTGATGAAGGTTTACCCTTTTTAGCGACAGTTGGATCGACTAGCCCTTATGTAGGATTATTTGGTACTGTCTGGGGTATTATGAATTCGTTTCGTTCACTTTCTACTGCCAAACAGGCGACGCTTGCACAAGTTGCTCCTGGTATAGCAGAAGCGTTGGTAGCGACAGCAATAGGCCTATTTGCGGCAATCCCGGCGGTTGTTGCCTACAATCGCTTTTCGACGGGAGTAGACCGTTTGATGGTGCGTTACGAATTATTTATAGATGAATTTGTTGTCTTGTTACAGCGACAGGCGCATTCATAATGGCAAAACGAGCACGTAGAAAACCGATGGCAGAAATTAATGTCGTGCCTTATATAGACGTGACTCTGGTTTTGTTGATTATTTTTATGATTACAGCGCCATTGATTCAATCCGGTGTTGATGTTGATTTACCGGTGGCTAATGCTGAAGATATTAGCCTGGAAGACCTACCGGATCCGGTTATTATAACTATTACTAAGACTGGACAGTTTTATATAGATTTAGGTAATGGTGAAGATGATGAGCCAGTGACTGCTAAAGAGGTTTTGATATTAACTCAGGCGGTACGAAAAAATAAACCGGCGACACAAGTGTATATTCGAGGTGATAAGCAAGTAGAATATGGGAAAGTCGTCACCGTGATGTCTGCCTTGAAAAATGCGGGTGTGCCAAATGTCGGTTTAATGACGGAAAATTTTTAACCTGTATTCCGTTAAACTGAAGTTTCCCAATAATTATTTATGGTAAAATTGAAACTATGCTACAACTATATGAAAAAAATAGTCTTTTC
>NZ_BDMN01000083.1 GCF_002189065.1 Bathymodiolus platifrons methanotrophic gill symbiont | reverse complement strand
TCAGCCGTTAAAGAGACTATGCGTAAATATTTCCTTCCCTTCCTACAATCGCTGGCTTTGCATTTAAGTATCATTGCTCTGTTCTTTTTAAATGCATCAATAGAGACTCCCGATCCTTCTGCTAAGCAAAAAAAAGCTCCAGAAATTATTAAAGCAACTATTTTAGATGAGAGTGTTGTTATCGCTAAAGCTAATGAACTGAAGCAGCAGCAAGAGAATAAAAAGCAGTTACAAAAACAACAACGGGATGATTATGCTCGAAAGCTGGAACAAGAAAAGCATCATTTACAGCAATTAAAAGATCAGCGATTACAGGTAGAGAAAGAGGCAAAAAAACTAGCTGAACAACGTCAGGCAGAAGTAAAAAATGAACAGAAAAAATTACAGGATATTAAAAAGAAGCTTGTTTTAGAGCAAAAAAAACAACAGGAAACTGTCAGGAAACGTAAGGCTGAAGAAAAAAAGCGAGCAATAGCAAAGAAACGTAAGGCAGAGGCTAAACGTATTGCAGAAAAAAAACGTCAGGCAGAAGCGGTAAAGCAGGAGGCGGCGCGTAAGGAAGCGGCAAAACAGCAGAAAATAGCAGCAGAAAAAAGACAAAAGGAACAGGAAGAGAAATTACGTGTAGCTGCAGCAAGGGAAGCGGAGCAAAGTAGACAGCGTGCCAAAAATACCAGAATTGCTAAAAAGGCATCGGCCGATGCTAGAGCTTTAATTAAGCGTAAAGTAACACAAAACTGGAATCGGCCAGTTTCTGTATCTGGCAAGTTAAGATGCAAAATTAGAATAGGGCTAATTCCTAGTGGCGATGTTATGTCCGTTGTTGTGGTAGAGAGTAGTGGTAACCAGTTATTTGATGAGTCGGCTGAACGAGCAGTTAGAAAGGCCTCGCCATTACCCGTTCCTAAAGACCCAAATGTTTTTCAAGGATTTAGAAGCTTTAATTTAGAGTTTGCACCAGATTAACAGGCAATGTAAATTACGCTATTAAAAGCGTCGTTTATTTCCTACTGAAGTTTCCCAATAATTATTTATGGTAAAATTGAAACTATGCTACCGCTGTCAGCCCCGGACGGGATGATAGTCTCCAGAAGGCGCAGGGAAATTTGTCAGCATTGTGTATTTCAGCTACTCAATAATTGGGAAACTTCAGTTTCCTATAGTGCGGACTTTAGTCCGCTAATAAATTAAGAAAGAGAGAGCAGGGCTAATACTTTTATAGTATTCAGTCCCCCGCCTTGACAAGGAGGGGCTAGGGGAGGTTTTATTAGATAAGGCTTCTGCTTTTATATACCCTGGATAGTATCGAACTTATAAATGTTTGTTCAAAGAGTGAAAAGTGATTAAATTAATAAAAAAAATACCTGTATTGCTAATATGTTCTCAGCTATTGGCATATAGTCATGTGTTACATGCTGAATTAACCATAGAAATTACAGAGGGCGTACAAAGTGCGCATAAAATAGCGGTTGTTCCTTTTGCTGTACCTCAGGGAGACAAATTAACAACTGATATTGGACAAATAATCAGCCAGGATTTGGCGGGTAGTGGTTATTTTAATGTATTAGCTCGAGAGGAGATGTTGTCCCACCCAACTCGATCCGCCCAGGTTAAGTTCCGTAATTGGGCAGCAATAGGGCAGGATTATCTGGTGATTGGCTTTATCACTAAAGATAATAATCTCTACCATATACAAATGAGCTTGTTTGATGTTTATAAAAAAGAACAATTAAAAGGCTTAAGAATTACCGTTGAAGCTACATCAGTAAATATGGCGGCACATCATTTAAGTGATGCGATCTATCAGAAAATCACAGGAATACCGGGTGTTTTTAGGACACGAATTGCCTATGTCACCAGTGTAGCTAAGGCTCAAAATAAGCATCAATATAACCTACATGTAGCTGATTATGATGGTGCGAATCCGACATCAATTGCACAATCTAAAGAACCTATCATGTCGCCTGCATGGTCGCCTGATGGAGGAAAAATCGCTTACGTATCTTTTGAAAATAAAGTGTCGGAAATTTTTATCCAGACCTTGGCAACAGGAGAGCGAAAAAGTGTTGCTAAATATAAAGGAATTAATGGGTCCCCTGCATGGTCACCAGATGGCAAGCAACTGGCGATTACTTTATCGAAAGATGGTAATTCAGATATTTATATCTTAACTCTAGCTGATTTATCCTTAAGAAAGTTAACCCGCTCCTATGCGATTGATACTGAGGCAGCCTGGTCTCCAGATGGTAAAGAAATACTTTTTACTTCGGATCGTGGTAGTCGGGCGCAGATATATATTATGCCAAGCAATGGTCAGGGTAGCGCGGAGCGAATTTCTTTTGATGGTAATTATAATGCGCGGGGAGCTTTTTCTGCCGATGGTAAAACAGTAGTAATGGTGCAAGGTGCACAAGGAAACTATCGGATAGCAGTATTAGATTTAGCAACGCGTACAAATACAGTATTAACTAATGGCCCATTAGATGAATCACCTGGTTTTTCGCCGAATGGCCAGACTATTATTTATGCCCGGCGCAAAGGACAAAACCAGATTTTATCGACGGTGACACTAGATGGTTTAACCAAACTTGATATACAACATACGACAGGTAATGTTAGGGAGCCAGCGTGGGCATCCCGTAAATAAATTTATACAGATCTCGATATATTTAAAATCTTCAATTAAGGTTTAAAAAAATGAAAATTAATAAAACGGTGATTAGTCTCTTTATTATGCTGGCTTTATTGTCAGGGTGTAGCAAAGATGTGGTAAAAGATGATCTATCTGATAGCACTAACAGTGTTAATGATGGGTCGAATAACGAAACCTATGCTTATAGTGAGGATGGTACAAAAGTAACGGAGCTTAATCTGGATAAAAACTTCAGTGCTGCTGAAGTTTTAATGCAAAGTCCTGAGTTTTTAGATCCAGCAAGCCCATTATCTAAACGGACTATCTACTTTGAATATGATAGTAGCCAGGTCTTAAATGAGTTTATTGCGGTGATAGAAGCGCATGCGCAATATTTAATGACTAACCCGAACCAGCGTATTACCCTTGAGGGACATTCTGATGAGCGAGGAACGAGGGAATACAATATTGCCCTTGCTGAGCAACGTGCAAAGTCAGTCTTTAAAATGTTGAAATTGATTGGTGTTATGGGTAATCAAATTGATATTGTGAGTTACGGGGAAGAAAAGCCAGTAGCACTAGAGCATAATGATGATTCTTATGCACTTAACCGTCGGGTAGAAGTGGTATATAAGTAATGAATAAGTTATGTCTAATAATGGCTATATGTATTTCTAGTACAGTTTATGCCGAGTCCAGAAAATTGCCACCGATTATTAATAACTCAACCTATGCCAATGGTGCCGCTTATTCGGGTCAGGCCTCTTCAAATCAACCTATGCTGGAAATGTTAGTGCGGGTGGAAGCTTTACAGGTTGAAGTGCAGCAATTACGTGGCACAATTGAGCAACAGAACCATGATATCAATAACTTAAAACAGCGTCAGCAAAATATTTATACTGATATGAATATGCGCCTGCAACAACTGGAGACTGGAGCTGGGATATCTATAGACTCTAGCAAATCAGCAGTTTTGTATACACCGGTTAAGCGACAGAATACAACTATCCCAACTCCTGTTCAACGCGCAAAGCCTAAACCAGTAAAAAAAGCAAAGCCAAGATCGAAAGCCGAGGAAAAATCTGCCTTTGATAAGGCATTTACCAGTGTAAAAGATAGCCATTATCAACAGGCTATTAAACAACTCGAACAGTTTTTACGGGACTACCCTAATGGAACATACAGTGATAATGCTTATTTTTGGTTAGGGTCTGTCTATAAGGTTGTCAATGATATTCCCGCAGCTCAGAAAAATTTTGAAGCGGTATACACTCAGTTTCCGAAAAGTGAAAAAGCAGGGATGGCCATGCTTAAGTTAGCTGATATTTACCGGGAAGAAAATGATTCTGCTAAAGCAGTGCAACTATATACGCAAATTACTTCTCAGTATGCAGATAGTACTGCAGCACATATTGCTGAGAAAAAATTACAGAATATAGGTCAGTAACCGTAGTGAAAAGTGATAATTTACGCATCAGTGAGATCTTTTATTCGCTGCAGGGGGAGTCAAGAACAGTTGGTTTGCCCACTATTTTTATTCGCTTAACAGGCTGCCCGTTACGTTGCCAGTACTGTGATACCAGCTATGCTTTTTCTGGTGGAGAAACGCGAAGTATTGCGGATATTCTTGAGCAGCTTAGTCAATATAAAACGCACTATATTACGGTGACTGGTGGTGAACCATTAGCGCAGCCCGCCTGTCTGGAGTTATTGAGGCAATTAGCAGATAAAGACTATTGTGTTTCTCTGGAAACCAGTGGTGCTATTGATATATCAAGTGTTGATGCACGTGTCGTTAAAGTGATGGATTTAAAAACGCCCGCATCGGCAGAAGAGCAGCGTAATCTTTATTCAAACCTGCAATATCTGACTGTAACAGATCAGTTAAAATTTGTTATTTGTAATGCAGAGGACTATGCATGGTCTAAAGCAAAGATTGCTGAATACCAGTTAGAGCGACAATGTGAAATATTATTCTCCCCGTCTATGGGCGAGCAAGATCCAGCAGAATTAGCCGAGTGGATTTTGCGCGATCAATTAGCCGTACGATTTCAATTGCAATTACATAAAATTCTTTGGGGAAATATAGCAGGTAAGTAAGGTTGGAATGATTTTTAGTCGTGTTTGATGGCTAAAAATCGACCGTATATGTGCAGCCTGAACTCTTGAGCAAGGTAAAATAATGAAAATTACGTCTGTATTAAAGTATTTTGTAGTTTTGCTAATCAGTATTACCTCTAATATTCTGGCTGCTGAAGAGAATATTCTCACGGGTAGCGCTTATTATCTTGAACGTATTTTGTTGCCAGAAAATGCAGTATTTGAAGCAACATTAGAAGATGTTTCCTTAATGGATGTTCCAGCTGTTATTCTGGGGAGTGTTACTATTGAACCAGCCGGTCAGATTCCTATTTACTTCGCAATTAAATATAATGCAGATGATATAAAACTGGGCCATCATTACAATGTGCGAGGAAAAATTACAGTTGATGGAAAGTTAAAGTTTATTACCGATACCATGCACCCGGTTTTAAGCAGAAAGGATTCAGGGGAACTGAAGTTAAAGATGATAAGGCTGCAAACAGCTAAAAAGAAAAAATAAGTTTTTAGGAATCAGATTTTAATAAAACACGAAACTTTATGTAGCCCGTATTCCGCAAACTCCATACAGGCTACATTGGAACGTAGACTTTTGGGTAATATTAAATCCGCATTCCTTGACAGGTACTTCACGCAGCCGTTATCGTGCGAAGTATACTTGCTTAATAGCAAGCT
>NZ_BDMN01000082.1 GCF_002189065.1 Bathymodiolus platifrons methanotrophic gill symbiont | reverse complement strand
AAAGAAGATTTACAAAAGACTGCGAATGCACTTGGATTGGAAATTAGGATTGCCCACTATCCTCCTTATACCTCCAAGTATAATCCCATTGAACATCGTTTTTTTCCTCATGTGACTCGTGCTTGTGAAGGTGTTGTATTTGACTCGGTTGAAACAGTTAAAACATTGATTTCTAGAACATCAACGTCAAAAGGACTAACAACAATTGTTCACATACTCGACAAAATATACGAGACAGGACGAAAATATGCCGCTGACTTCAAAGAAATAATGCCGATTGTATTTGATACACATTTACCAAAATGGAATTACCGTGCAATTCCTCAAGAATAATTAATATCGGGAAGTTGTTTCGTGCTTATTCCTAAACAAATAAATCGTATGATTCACCTTATTTGATATGGTGTTATCATAATATCTGAATACGCCACCTAGGATAAATTAAATCATAGAGGGTATATCTTTTTCCTGGCAGGTTCTCAATACACTGATAATCTCTAGTAAGAAGTCTAATTTTAAACTCTAATCCAAAACAGAAGAATACGTGAAAACTCAAGCCCCCGTTATCAATATAAAACCTTATGTCAATGCTAAGGAGTCTGCTAGTGATACAACTCAGCCTAATGCAGAGATTAAAACAAAGAGTAATCTTGAGGGTGAGCGTATTCAAAAAGTATTAGCAAGAGGTGGCGTTGGCTCGCGACGCGAGGTTGAACGTTGGATAACTGAAGGGCTCCTGGTATTGAACGGGGAACCAGCTACGCTTGGCGATCGTCTTAAAGCTGGGGATAGTCTAATATTAAAAGGGCGTCCGTTAAAATGGGAGAAATTTGGAGTACAACCAACTCGTGTACTTATTTATCATAAGCCTACCGGCGAAGTCGTTACGCGCAATGATCCTGAAGACCGGCCTATTGTGTTTAAAAAACTGCCTAAGTTATTAGCAGGCCGATGGATTGCAGTAGGGCGCCTAGATATCAATACGCAAGGCCTATTGTTATTCACTAATAATGGCGAATTAGCAAACCGTTTAATGCATCCATCATCAGAAATTGATCGTGAATATGCGGTGCGTATTCTGGGGGAAGTCAGCGATGCGAACCTTACCCAACTAAAGCAGGGAGTGCAATTAGAAGATGGCCTGGCAAAATTTGATGATATACAGTTCAACGGTGGTGAAGGTGCTAATCGCTGGTATCATGTAACAGTGAAAGAAGGGCGTAACCGCCTTGTGCGTCGTTTATGGGAGGCGCTGGAATTTCAAGTTAGCCGTTTAATGCGTGTACGTTATGGACCTATCTTTTTACCAGATGGTCTGGGAGTCAGGCAAACTCATGAATTAACAGCAAAAGAGCTTGATGATTTATTAAGTTTTGTGGGCTTACCATCAGAAAGATTTGAACAGGCGACTAAGCCAAGGACAGCCACTAAATCAAAGCCAAGGGCGAAAGTGGCTATCAAGCAAAATAGCAGAGAAGCCAGACGACCACCAGCGCGTGGACGAGCGGATAAAAAAACTGCGTATGATAAAAACAAGCGGCCACGTAAGTGATTGATGAAGGTTAAGGTAGGAACTCCGTCTAAGGGATAGGCTTACTTTACAGTAAGGAGATAGAGGGTATACTATATTAGTTTTCCTGCATGTTTCTTTTGGATTTCTATTCAATAGATATTGAGGGAAACCGCTAACAAGCTGACTTTCATTGCATTTGTACTCTTCATGATAAATGCCATGATTTTGTCTGGAATGGATCTAATAGTTGATACAAACTATCAATAAATATCTAAAGTGGAATTTAAAATGACCAAATTAACACTGGGAGAAAAGGTATACACTTGTCAATCGGGCGAGTCGGTACTGGATACTCTGATAAGAGAAGAGGTTGATATCTCTTATGCCTGTCAAAAGGGCACCTGCCACAGTTGTATTTCTCGTAGTGTGAATCAGTCTCCTCCTGAAACAGCACAGAAAGGCCTGAAAGAGACACAGAAACTACAAAATTACTTTCTTGCCTGCTTATGTCATCCAGAACAGGATATGCAGATTAAAATACCTGATCAATCAGAGCTTTTTAGTCAGGGCAAAGTGGTTGTTAATGAGATGTTAAACCACAATACCCTGTTATTGAAGGTGCAGTGTCAGGACATACAGGAATATTTTGCTGGACAATTTGTAAATTTACAACGTGATGATGGCTTGATCCGTAGTTATTCCATTGCCAATGTACCACAGCAAGATGGGATTTTAGAGTTTCATATACGCCGGTTAGCTAATGGTCAATTTAGTGAATGGCTACATGATGAAATACGAATAGGGGATAATATTGCAGTTTCCGAGCCACAGGGACACTGTTTTTATATTCCTGAGCGTGCTGAGCAGGGGTTATTGTTAGTAGGTACAGGAACAGGCCTTGCTCCCTTGGCTGGAATTCTGGACGATGCTTTAAAACAAGGGCACACAGGGCCAGTCGTGCTATTTCATGGATCTAGTAGTGTCGAAGACCTATATCGAATCGATGAATTACGTGAATTTTCCGAGAAATATACTAATTTTTCTTATTTTCCCTGTGTTTCTGGCGAAAATGTTCCCGAGAGCTTTACGGCAGGAAGAGCAGATAAAGCGGCCTTGGCGCATATGGATGACTGGAAGGGCTGGCGGGTATTTTTATGTGGTCATCCTGATATGGTTGGTTCAATGAAAATGGAAGCTTTTATGAATGGTGTAGATATGGGGGACATTTTTACCGATGCCTTTGTGGCAGCAGGGTAGCGTAAATAGTGTTTTTATCCTAATAATTAAGTTGTTAGCTGCATATTTTAAGCAATAGAAAACAATGAATACACATTTTATACAAGACATACAGATTAAAGGTTTTAAATGTTTTGCCGACTTTAAAGCACAAGGATTTATGCAGGTCAATCTGATTGGTGGCAAGAATAATGTAGGTAAAACGGCTTTTCTGGAAGCTTGTTTTGTTAATGTGTCTGCGCAAGATATTAAAAATGGCTCTATGTGAATCCTAGTGGGTAGTGCGATAATAATACCATGAATAATGAATCTTTATTTAGTATGGCTTTAGGCTTACAATCGCCTTGGAAAGTGGAAGAAATTATCTTTTCAAACGACAATATTTTAGAACAGAATGAACTTCATTTGCAGATAGGTTTTGAACCAGGCGCCCGTTTTGCTGATGAATCGGGGGTTCTCTGCCCAGTGCATGATACAGTCGATCGGCAATGGCAACACTTGAGCTTCTTTGAGCATTCTTGCTATCTACATTGCTCTGTTCCTCGCATCACAACAACGGACGGGAAAGTTCGTACTGTAGAAGTCCCTTGGGCTCGCCCCGGCAGTGGTTTCACTTAAGGTAAGAGTTTGATGGCAATGGGATGGAAAAACTTGAACATCGAGTGTTAGGTGATATTGAGAGAAATATACAACAGTTTATTGAACAAAGTAATGGTATTTTTGTACGGTCAAATATCAATACATGTTCTTATCAGATAGAAAATAAAGAAGGAATCAAAAAATATTTTTTTAGCTTTAATAATGAGTCTATAGGAATTAATGTTAATGAATTTTCATTTGAATTAAGTGATATGGAAAAAATTCATTTTATTGATAATTTTGGCTTGTCAAATAGTCATGTTATTAATTATTACTCCTCCCTACAAAAGAAAGATGCCGAAGCTTCACTAAATATTATCTTAAATGAATTCGATTCCAGTATAGAAGTATTTAAAATCATTGATGAAAAACCACAATGTAAAGTAAATGGGAAGTACCTGGAGTTGACTGAGTTAGGCGATGGTGTCAGGCATTTAGTCTCTATTGTCACTTCATTATATGCATCAGAAAATGGCTACTTATTTATTGATGAAATGGATAATGGTATTCACTATACTGTACTGGGTGAGCTTTGGAATGTTATTTTTACTTTATCTGCAAAACTTAATGTTCAGGTATTTGCCACGACACATTCTAAAGAATGTATCGAAGCCTTTAATCACGTACAGCATGATTTAGGTGATAAGCAGAGTGCTTACTTTGAAATGGCGAGAAACATAAAAACCGAGCAGATTTTTATGCGTGACTTAGATGACGAGCAACTTGCTTATGAACTGACCCATCAGGGAAAGTATCGCGGTGAGTAATCTATTAATTGTTGAAAGTGAAAATGACCAATATTTTATCGAAGCCTTAGTCGCCCATATCAGTGTCGAAATTAAGATCGATAGTCCAGTATGTTCAATTGATGAGTATGATTGTTTGGGTGGGTAGGCAAATTAGAAAACAAATTAAAATCACTTCGTAGTCAGGTAAAAAAAGACGGGATTGATAAAATAGGGGTTATTTTTGATGCGGATGAAGTAGGAATAGTTGCTAGAAGAACGCTTATTAAAGAACAAATAGCTTTGGTATTTGGTGAAAATCCTGATGTCGTGTTTAGTATTTTTATTTTAAATGTGGCAGGTAAGGGTGAATTGGAAACCTTGTTAAAAGCGATTAAGTGTAAAGACTCTCCTATGGCAGATTGCCTGGATGCATGGCAGGCATGTTTGCAGGATAATAAACTGAAACAAAAAGATTTTGACAAGTTTTGGATAAATATCTATCAACGTTATGATTGTTGCTCTAAGGATGAGAAAAAGCAAGCAGCGCGTAAGTGCAGTAATGAAGCTTCATTAAAAAATAAACGCATTTATGATTTTGATTATGATGTGCCTGAGTTGAATAAGCTGAAGGATTTCTTAATGGAATTGGGACGCAAGGAAGGAACTGAATGATATGTAAGTAACCCCCGTCTATTTCCCCCTTTTTATCATTCCTATGCTCCACGTAATGCAGTCAATGATGTTCAGTGTCACGGGATGCAGAGCGTCTTTAGATAAATTCCTACGCAGAGCGTGGGAACTATAAAAACACCCTATGTCCTCCCAAGAACTGATTCAACAAATCTCCAAAAATTTAGCAAAAACACTTAATAAAGACCGCCAGCCCATTAAACGACAACTCGATCGTTTACGTAATGAGTTAAGAAAAGGTACAAAGGTTAAGGAGCAACTGCTTAATCTGGAGCTAAAGCTTAAACAATCGATAGAAAAGCGTAATGCCCGTTTAGAGAGTTTTCCTGTTCTGGAATTTCCTGATTTACCCATTTCTGCTAAAAAAGATGAAATAGCAGAGTTAATAAAGCACAATCAAGTTATTATTCTTTGTGGTGAAACCGGTTCAGGAAAAACTACGCAATTACCCAAAATCTGTCTATCTATTGGGCGTGGTGCAGCTGGTTTAATTGGGCATACTCAACCTAGACGTATCGCAGCGCGCACAGTTGCTGACCGGATTGCCGAAGAATTGAAGCAACCTCTCGGTCAGGCGGTCGGCTATAAAGTGCGCTTTCATGATAAAACGCGTGAAACGTCATTAATTAAACTAATGACGGATGGGATTTTATTAGCCGAATCACAAAATGATCCTTACTTAAATCAATATGACACAATCATTATTGATGAAGCTCATGAGCGTAGTTTAAATATTGATTTTTTGCTCGGTTATATGCGCTGGTTATTACCGCGTCGCCCTGATCTTAAATTAATTATTACCTCGGCAACCATTGACCCGGAACGTTTTTCCGAACATTTTTTTAATGCACCGATTATCAATGTTTCAGGGCGTACTTACCCTGTAGAGATGCGTTATCGTCCGATAGAGCAGGATGAGGAAGAAGATGAAACCACTAAGGATGTGCAACAAGCTATCTTAGATACTGTGGATGAACTGCAGCATGATATTAGCGGCGATATATTGATTTTTCTTAGTGGTGAGCAAGATATACGTGAAACCAATGAATCTTTGACAAAACATAATCATGGTCGCTATGAAATATTACCCCTGTATTCAAAGCTGAGTGTTAGTGAACAAGAGCGGGTGTTTAAAACCAAAGCTGGCAAACGGCGGATTGTTTTAGCAACCAACGTCGCCGAAACATCGCTTACCGTACCGGGTATTCGTAGTGTCATTGATGTGGGTCATGCACGTATCAGTCGTTATAGTCATCGCAGTAAAATACAGCGTCTACCGATTGAGAAAGTTTCACAGGCCAGTGCTAATCAAAGGGCAGGGCGTTGTGGTCGAGTTGCAGACGGGATTTGTATTCGTTTATATTCTAATGATGATTATTTAAGTCGTCCTGAATTTACTGAACCGGAAATTAGGCGCACCAGTTTATCAGCCGTTATTCTGCAGATGGCAGCGCTAAAACTGGGTGATATACGTGACTTTCCTTTTGTCGAGCCACCCGAAGATAAAATGATTCGGGATGGTTTAAATTCCTTGCAGGAAGTCAATGCGCTGGATAAAGCAGGAAAACTAACGTCTGTGGGACAGAAATTAGCTAAACTCCCGGTTGATCCTAAATTAGCACGTATGTTGATTGCTGCCGATGAGATGTCCTGTCTTAGCGAAGTGGCTATTATTGTTTCTGGTTTAAGTATTCAGGACCCGCGTGAAAAACCAGCAGATAAAATGCAACAGGCAGATACTAAACACGCTGAATTTATTGCAGAAGGCTCGGATTTTCTCAGTTTTATCAATATCTGGAATACCTTTGAGGAGCGTAAAAAACATTTATCTAATAACCAGTTACGCAAGTGGTGTAAGCAGCATTTTCTTTCCTATGTACGTTTAAAAGAATGGCAGGATGTACATACGCAAATATTGCAGGTCATAAAAGGGGAATTAAAACTCAAATTGAATAGTACCGAAGCTTCATATGAAGCAGTGCATCAGGCGCTATTACCTGGATTATTATCCAATATTGGTTTTAAACATGAGCAATATGAATACCTAGGCGCACGTAACCTAAAGTTTTTTATTTTCCCCGGCTCTGGACAGCATAGGTTGCGTCCTAAATGGATCATGGCTGCTGAACAGGTAGAAACCAGTAAAGTCTATGGTCGTTGCGTGGCGAAAATTGAGCCACAATGGGTAGAGCGCTGTGCCGAGCATCTTGTCAAGAAAAACCACTTTGATCCGCATTGGGAGAAAAAAGCCGGACGTGGGGCTATTTTTGAACGTACTTTGCTGTTTGGTATTACTCTACAGGCGCGGCGTAAAATACCTTATGAACATGTGGATGCAAAAGCGGCACGTCAAATGTTTATTCGCCATGCTTTAGTTGAGCATGACTATCAAACTCGCGCGCCATTTTTTAAGGCGAACGAGAAGCTATTAGAAGAAGTTGGCTATATTCAGCACAAAGGACGGCGTGTTGATTTAATCGAAGATGAAGAATGGTTGTATGAATTTTATGATCAGAAGCTTCCCGATACGGTGGTTAACGGAGTCACTTTTGATCAATGGCGTAAAAAAGTAGAGCGCGAACAACCAAAGTTATTATTTTTAACCAAGGAAGACTTAACCCGCCAGGATGAAGGGCATATCAGTTCTTGGGAATACCCGGATGAGAAACAAATTGGCCGTTTAACCCTGCCTTTACAGTATCGATTTGAAATTGGTCATGAAGAAGATGGTGTTACGGTTGTTATTCCTGTCCATCAGTTAAATCAATTGACCGAGCAAGCCTTTGAATGGCTGGTTCCTGGCTTGTTACAGGAAAAACTAATCGCCTTGGTAAAAGGCTTACCTAAACAGTTACGTAAACACTTTGTCCCTGTTCCCAGTATGGTGGAACGCTGCCTGGAAGTGGAACCCGACGGCAAAGGCTCATTATATGAATGGCTAACCATGCGTTTACGCAAACTTACTGGGGAGTCCGTACCTTTAACATCATGGAATACCGAGCTGATCACCGATCATTTGCGTATGAATTTTCGAGTCATAGATGAGCAAGGTAAGCACTTGGATAATAGTCGTGATTTAAAAGCTTTACAGCGAAAATATAATGAAGCTGCAGGGGAGAGCTTTAATCAACTGGCAGAAGATGAATTAAATTATACGGGTTGTATCAAATGGGCATTCGGTGAGCTGCCTGAAGTTTATCAATTTGAACAAAACGGACAAAACTTTATTGGTTATCCAGCTATTATTGATGAAGGTGATGCGGTTGGAGTGCGTATTCTGGATACTCAGGAAAAATCTGATTTACAGCATGCGGCAGGTCTGTCACGCTTATTTCAGTTGCAGTTAAAAAAAGAAGCCAAATATATTATTAAAAACCTGCCGTTTTCACCCGAGTCTGAATTAGCTTATAACCGCTTGAGCAAACACCCTGATCTAAGTCGGGATATTATGTCTCAAAGTTATAAAGAAGACATGCTTGGTCTGGTTATTAGAACTGTTTTTGTTTTTGGGCATACGATACGCAGTGAGCAACAGTTTGAGCAATGCCTGAAAGATAATAAGTCGGAACTTATAAATACAGCTAATAAAATTGGCGGGCATGTTATTAAAGCTTTATCACTCTACACGCAAATCAAAAAGCAAGTTGATGGATTACCGCAACAGGATAAATCAGTCATTGATGTACAGCTTCAATTAGCTCGCTTGTGTTATCAAGGCTTTCTGATGACAACCGCTGATGACTATTTAAAACATTATCCGCGCTATCTTCAAGCGATAGAAATACGCTTACAAAACATGCTACATCAGGTTGATAAAGATCAGCAAAAAATGCAGGAAATAGCTAAATTCCAGCAATGGTACTGGCAAAGTATTGAAAAACGTCAGAAAGATGCAACGGTTAATCCTGAGCGGGAAGTATTTCGCTGGATGCTGGAGGAATTTAGAGTATCGTTGTTTGCCCAGCAATTAAAAACAGCCATGCCGGTATCGGCAAAAAGGCTAGAAAAAGCATGGAATAGCCTGTAGAGCGGACTTTAGTCCGCTATTTGCAATATAAACAGCGTTCATTATTTTTTTAGATATAACTTAGGGTAACTAGCCAGACTAAAGTCTATTAATGATTTGGCCCTTTTTTATGCTTAATATGGTACAACATAAACCTAATCCACAAGTGTCAGGAGACTGTAATGAAGTAAGCGTCAATTAAACCACACATTCTAAACCAACCTAAAAAATGGCAGACTATTGCTTCCAATTAACTCAGGAGGCATTAATGAGCCCATCTCAAAATAAATCGGCTATGCAAGACCCTATACCGCAATGGCAAGCCAGTAGCTTAACTCAGGTCGAGTATTGCAAAGCCCATGATATCAAGCCGCATATTTTCAGTTATTACAAAAAGCAATTCAGCTCAGCGA
>NZ_BDMN01000081.1 GCF_002189065.1 Bathymodiolus platifrons methanotrophic gill symbiont | reverse complement strand
CACTACCCAAGCTTGGTAGGCACTATAAGCCAGAGGCATTGGATCAGTTTTTACCCTGGAACCTGACTGAAAAAATCAAGCCTTTAAAGTAAGTGCGTAGCTTGTCTAGGTGGGAAGAATCGACGCTTACGTAATGAAAGTACGATCTTTATTTATGTTATTTGTATTTGTATTGATGGCTGAAGGGGTCTGGGCAAAATCTCCAGCACCTACACAGGTAGACGGCGCAACGACAGTTAGCACTAAACGTGCTAAAATATTGATGAATCAAGGGGTGATATTTATTGATGTCCGTCGAGTGACTGATTTTCAAACGAGTCGTATTCAATGGGCAGAACATTTAGATTTAAAGCTGGATTTAACGGAAGAGTCTTTGTTATCGGTGGTTAAAAAAAATCAACCTGTGGTTTTTTATTGTAATGGTGATATGTGTCAGCGCAGTGCAATTGCCAGTAAAAAAGCCGTTGCATGGGGCTGGACAAAAGTGTTTTATTATCGGGGTGGTTTTCCTGACTGGAAAAACGCGGGCTTACCATTGGAGTAGCAGGAGTTGAGTGTCGTATAATTCTAGTAGGTTTATACGGCACTCAATAAATTAGCTATTTCTCAGGTGGGAATTCAGATAGTATTTTAGAGACGTACTTCTGGGCAAGTTCATCACTTTCTTTTCTGTCTGCCCCCTTGGGTAATCGTCCATCGGCAGCGCCACGCCACATAAGCTGGTCTGTTTCAGGGTTGATAATATCGATAATAAGAGTCCCTAATTTATAGTGGGTAACTTGAGTTTCAGTGCTGGAGCTATAGACGGCTCCATAGCCTCTGCCATAATAGCCATATCCACCTCTATAAGCATATCCTGGATACATACCATTGTAATTATTATAGGTTTGTATATCGGTTCTATCTTCAACAACGATACTGTAATTCACTAAAAAATCAGCGGTTTCATTGCCTGATTTAGTAAAGCCCTGGCCCTGAAGTTGCTGATCTATAGTTGATCGAATACGTTTATCCACTATCTCGTTCAAGTATCTTAAACTGGCTGAATTATGCTCATTGTCAGCATGCCAGCGATAAGTTTTGAATCCGGAAAAATCAATGCTCTGGTCGTAATCAGTACTGAGAGTGAGTGATGAACAGCCCGGTATAAAAATCGATATGATAATTATAAAAAGATAGTTTTTCATAGTCATCCTTAAATATAGAGTGAATAAAATTAATTTCTTAATGTAAGAGAAAAATATATATAATGATATGCTAATATACTAGCTTTTAATAGCGTCACTACTTTATTTAGATGTTAAGATAGTCAGTGCTTTTTGGACGTGCTCCGCTGTTTCAATGCCTAAATCTGTTAAGTAGCCGCCGTCATCTCGGGTGACTAAGTTTTTATCATGTAGACGTTTGATAGCAGCAATAGTTTCAGTAGCGGCTGTATTGTGAACTTTAATACCTTCCTGTATCGACGTTAATTTATAACGTGCCAGGATATTAAGTTCTTCAGCAAGTTCGGGTGAAATAGGCATAGTATAATTCCTTGTGATTGTATAAAAATGTTAGCTTGATGCTTTTGTGCTATTTTATACCACTAACGGGCGGGCAGAATACAGAAAATTCAAAGAATAAAAAATATTCGCCATAATATAGAGAAATGAAATAATGAAAATTCTTATAAGAGTCGCAATGTTTATTGTGATTGGGGCTATGTTTTTTAGCATAATGGGCAGAATGCAGCCTGGTTATGAGAAAAACTACACAATTCTATATTCTGATTTTATTCAGGATATTCGTAATGGTGCGGTAGCTGAGGTAACTATTACAGGTGAAACGGTAAAAGGAAAGCGAACTAATGGCGAGCGTTTTGTTACCTATAATCCTGATGATGGCCATATGATTGATGATCTGATTGAATATGGTGTAAAAATTAAAGTAGCGACACCGGAGAAACAATCGATGTTGATGCAGATTTTTATTTCCTGGGCGCCGATGTTGCTGCTTATAGCCGTTTGGGTTTATTTTTATCGCAAGCAACAAGGTGCTGGTGGCGGTGGACAAATGGGAATGGGAAAAAGCCGTGCAAAATTACTAGAAGAAGATGAGGTTAAAGTAGGGTTTTCTGATGTTGCAGGGGTAGAAGAGGCGAAGGAAGATGTTATGGAAATGGTTGATTTCCTGAAAGATCCTTCCAAATACGAATTTGTTGGTGGCAAGATTCCACATGGTGTGCTTTTAGTGGGACCGCCAGGAACGGGTAAAACCCTACTGGCACGAGCAATAGCAGGCGAGGCAAAAGTCCCCTTTTTCTCTATTTCAGGTTCTGACTTTGTTGAAATGTTTGTGGGGGTAGGGGCATCACGTGTACGTGATATGTTTGAACAAGCAAAAAAACGTGCGCCTTGTATTATCTTCATTGATGAAATTGATGCCGTTGGGCGTCAGCGTGGTGGTTCTGGCCCAGGTGGTGGTAATGATGAGCGAGAACAGACTTTAAACCAGCTATTGGTTGAAATGGATGGGTTTAGTGGCAATGAAGGTATTATTGTTATTGCAGCAACTAACCGCTCTGATGTTTTGGATAAAGCGCTATTAAGACCAGGTCGATTTGATAGAGAAGTACATGTAGGACTGCCTGATATTAAGGGGCGTGAGCAAATATTGAAAGTTCATAGTAAAAAAATACCACTGGCTGAAGATGTTAATATTAAAGATCTAGCGCGTGGTACACCCGGTTTTTCAGGTGCGGAATTGGCTAATTTAATTAATGAAGGCGCATTGCTTGCGGCACGAAATAACAAACGTATCGTAAACATGGATGACCTGGATCGTGCGCGTGATAAATTACTAATGGGTGCTGAAAAGCGGTCCATGGTTATGCGTAAAGAAGATTTATTGATGACAGCCTATCATGAGGCGGGTCATGCAATTGTCGGTCAGAATGTGCCAGAGCATGACCCAGTGTATAAAGTCAGTATTATGCCGCGTGGAGGTGCTTTGGGTATTACTATGTTCTTACCTGAGCGCGATCAATATAGTGCGAGTAAAGATAAGCTGGAAAGCCAGATTTCAGGACTATTCGGTGGGCGTATAGCCGAGGCAATCATTTACGGTAAAAACAAAGTGACCACGGGTGCCTCTAATGATATTGAGCGAGCAACTCAGCTAGCTCGGAATATGGTTACCAAATGGGGTTTGTCGGATAAACTTGGGCCGATGGACTATGGTGATAGTGAAGGCTATATGGGCTCACAGGCAAAACCAATGTCGGAAGAAATGGCAAAAGTTATTGATGATGAAATCCGGGTTGTAATAGATAAAAACTATCAACGTGCGGAAGATATTTTGAATAATAATATTGATATATTGCACAATATGGCACATGCCCTGATGGATTGGGAAACAATCGACAAATTTCAGATTGAAAAGCTATTGAATGGAGAGAAATTAGATCCACCAGTGGATGAGCCTGAAGAAGATGAAGTGACAGAATCAGTTGATGTAGAGCTCGATACTGAAACCGAAACTGTTGAAGATGATACGCAATCAGCCGGAAGCGCGGGTGCAGGTCATCAGGAAATGTAACAACTGAAGAGGGTAGGCTATCAATACATTCTGATTGCCTATACTTTCAGCTCACCTTGTCATTCTATGCTTCACCTTACTGCTATTAAGAAAATATAACCCTTAACTTAATGGCAGCAGGGGCATAGAAGATGCATTCCTGACATAGTTATAAACGAGGGCCCTGTATTCTTTTTGCACGGTTTATGTCCTCCAATAATCAGATATAAAGAATAGGGGCATGCTGTCTGCAAATGACTTTATATCGTAAACATACAGCCTAGATTGCAATGAGTAGCATAAATGTCGAAAGTTTTAACCAGGTAAAACTGGAAGCTTCGTGGAAGAAATTATTGCTAGATGAATTCTCTCAGGGGTATATGCAGGATTTACGTGAATTCCTGGGACATGAAAAACAGTTGGGTAAAATTATATATCCACGAGCAAACCAATATTTCAGTGCTTTAAATATAACAGCATTTAATAAGGTTAAAGTCGTCATTCTTGGGCAAGATCCATATCATGGGCCAGGGCAGGCGCATGGTCTTTGCTTCTCGGTACCACCTGACGTTTCTCCACCACCATCACTACTGAATATTTATAAAGAATTAAGCAGTGATCTGTCTATTCCGCGCCCAGAACATGGTTGTCTAGTGAGTTGGGCTATGCAGGGTGTGCTGTTATTAAACAGTGTGTTGAGTGTCGAAAAAAAACATGCCGCATCACATCAGGGAAAAGGCTGGGAACAGTTTACCGATCATGTAATAGCACAGCTTAATGAGCATGCAGAGCATATCGTTTTTATGCTTTGGGGAAGTTACGCACAGAAAAAAGGTGCAGTTATCGATACCACGAAACATCTGGTGATAAAAGCGCCTCATCCATCACCACTTTCTGCGTATAGAGGTTTTTTTGGTCAAAAGCCTTTTTCTCGATCGAATGAATATTTATTGAGTAAGGGGAGGGACCCTATTCAATGGCAATTACCAGATGCAAAGCTTGCAATAATGCAATTTCAACAAGCTCAGGCAATTAATCAGAAAATCGCTGAATAGAGTTTGTTATTTATAGCGAATAGGTTATTTAACATAGTTAATTAATGACATATAGTTATTAATTTCTACTAACCAAAACAAGTAGTAATATTCATTATTGCCAAACCATTAAATTTATTATAGTTTTTATCTGGAATTATTTTTGAAAAAATATAGTGACCGAAGAAATCGAACCTTAAGGCTGTGGAGCTAACAAATAGAATAAAAAAAGCGTTAAATAACACTGTTTAATTAGTTAGAATCAATTAGGCGAAATTATGTGATTTAATCGACATAATAGCGAAATATATTGTAATTTCACTGTATTAATTCGTGCTTATTTGATAATATTACTCTGCGCTTTTATAATAAAGGAAAGAAAATAATGAACAGCTTAATAAAAAAACTAACAGTTCCATCACTATTACTAACAAGTCTGGTAGTATCTCCACTTGCATTGGCTCAAGGCTCATTTGACGGCAAGGATGTTAATGTTAAATTTGAAATCTGGAGCCCAGAGGATGTTACCGAGGTTTTAGCTGTAAGAAATGAACAGGACGTAACTGCAAGTGATATGGAGCATATTGATATTGCTGGCTTTCATGGCGTGAATGAAGAAACGCAGTTGTGGGATGTTAGTTTTCATGAGCGTGAAATCAAAATGGTTTTTACCTCAATTTATTTTCAGGATATGGCTCATCAGTATATGCATATGGATCCGGTGGGTTTCAGTTTTTCAGATACTGCTGATAATATGTCTGACATACTGCATGTTAGTGTTGAAGATCAGTTTGCTCCGTCTTTCTACAATAAGGACTTAGTGAGATTTGACGCGAATAATATTAATATTAGTCTGCAAGGTTCGATGTGTCATATAGCAGGTATGGGTAGTATGCCTATGTGTGATAATCCAGAAAGCCCAACACGCTACAATAATACAATTAAGGTTAGAGTAGTATTTGCAGAAACTGCGGATGCACTATTTGACTGGGCAGAGACTGAATACAGTGACTTGTTTCCTGGTAACTCTGAGTCTTTTTATTTGCTAGGTTATTATGTTCGTGAATATCCTGGATTTTTCCTGGGTACAAAAGGTGGAAAAGTCTATCTTTATGATAAAGAGACTGCTGCAATAGTTGATGCTGGTGATATAGAGCCATGGTTAGATAAATTGCCAATGATGCATGACCATGATGAATGACTGCTGAGGGTTGCGAAGAAGATCAACACATGATGCCAAATGGTGAATGTATGGATAATGATGCAATGATGGCTATGTAATGTAATCACAGGCTAAGCTTACAATTATCTGTAAGCTGAATAAAGTTTATTAAAAAACGGCACTTCTTTTTAAGGGTGCCTTTTTTTTGTGTTTTCGTTACGTTGGAAATAGCAAAACTGTCTGAATTCATCTAGGTTCTCGTAGGTGTTAACGGCGGAGCATTTCCGCATAAAATTGGCGAATACTATTTCTAAAAAAAGAGAGGCATAAAAATCACCTCTCCCTTTTTCTTAATTCTCACAAAATTCGAGTTTCAAAAAGGAATATCCCGTTTTTCAATATCCTCGGTCGATTCAAACTCGGTACAACGTTCAAGCTGCATTTGCTCCATTAGTTGTAACCGGTACTGTATCAATATCGCTTCTCTTATTTCATCAATAAACTCAAATACTGCTGTTGCCTGCTCTGGTGTCCAATAATCAGGTAATTTAATGTTTTTCATTGTTTTTCTCCGTTCTTTTTTTCTGCTTTTTCTCGGCACGTTCTTTTGCTTCTTTCAGACGATAGGATTCACCTTCAAAAGAGATGATTTCAGCATGGTGTATTAGTCTGTCAATCAGGGATACGACACAGGCAGCGCCCGGAAAGACTTCGCCCCATTCTGAAAAGGGACGATTAGTGGTGATCAGAGTGGATTTTTGTTCATATCGACGATTAATTATTTCAAATAACAAGTCAGCATGGCGGTTGCTGTAGGAAAGATAACCTACTTCATCAATACACAATACATCAGGTGTGCTGTAATAACCTCAATCGCCTTTGTAAAGCCATGTCTCCATCACAGGCCGCCAGTTCATTAAGCATCTTTGCAGCCGTTGTGAACAGCACTTTTTTCCCTTTTAAGATAGCGGTATGGGCAATATTTTTAGCGACCGTTGTTTTGCCTACCCCGTTTGGACCGACGAATATGGCATTGCTCGCATCCTTCAAAAATTCCAGTGTCATTAAGTCTTCAATCGCTCCTCGATCACAGGTTTTCAACCAGTCCCAGTCAAAATCCGCCAGCATTTTAAAACGCCCCAATTTGGCACTACTGAGTCGCCGTTCCAGCGAACGGTAGTGACGTTGTGTTTCTTCCCATTGATTGATAAGGCCATATAATTTAAGTGCTTTTGCCCGTTTTTTTAGCTGTTCAACCTGAGGTGCCGTTATAGCATTCATTACTTCTTGCCTCCCTGGTTTGTGGAGGGTTGTATTGGTTGTGCTTGTTGTCGCTGTTGATCATCATCAGCCGTCGCATTGATCTGGTCATAGCCTGTGAGTGCATGTGTTTTAACATTCAGGTCTTTAACCCGTTTATCATCAGGCAAGGGAATGGCTATGGGCGGGGGCTCCATGCGTTCTTCACGCCGTTTTTGCAGGACCTGGCGCACGGCATTCGGGTGTGGCACTTGTTTTTCGAGTGCCTCCTGTACGGCAATAGTGACCTCATCCGCTCCATAGCGATCTAATAATCGCAGTAGTGTCGAGGTGATGGTGCCTAATCTGTCTCCTCGCAGTGCGGCTTCATCGAGTAATTGACGGCAGGCAGGAATGGCATGGATTAATCTATCCTGACCACGATGTTGTCGTGCTTTGCTTTTTTGTTTAATCAGTTCTTCAAGATGTTCCGGATTTTCTATTTGCTCGCCTTTGTCAAAGCTACGAGAATGATTGGCTATTTCGGTTTGTCCATCCAGTATGCGGACTTGCTTGAGTGTTGCCGTCACCGTCAGTATTTTGCGCACCTGTGTATGCAGGATGGAGTAATCATTTTTATCAAAGCGTATATAGGGTGTTTTACCGGCTTTGACTTCCTCTCGTTCATCAGTAGGCCAACGATTATCAGGTAACGTCAGTAGTGTTGTTTGCTCTTTTGCAAAGGCGTCTCTCACTGTCATGGTTTTATCTTCCGGGCAAAGCCGGTCAGCGCTTTGCCCCTGACACCAGGCATCAGCCTGTGCATTCAGGTCATCTATATCAATAAAGTCTCTGGCTGCGAAGAAGTTATCGCGAACATAACGAATAGCGCCTTCGACACGTCCTTTCTCATTGCCGCGATAGACAGCAACGGGTCTGGGCTCATAATGATAATAGCTGGCAAATTCTAATAACTGTGGATTAAAGCGTATGCTATCGCCTTGTCGCTCCAGTACGGCACTTTTGAGGTTGTCATATAAAAGAACCTTAGGTAATCCCTGCCAGCATTCAAAGGCGGCTTCATGACCGCGTAGAAAGTTGGCCATTTGTTGATTAAGATAGAAACGCAGGAAGATTTTACGGCTCCAGCTTAAGACCCTGACAAACGCCATTAAAGGACGTCTTGCCTGACCGATTGTCAGATGTCCGAAGTGTCCCCAGTCAACCTGTGCCTGTTCGCCCTGTAATGTTTTTAAACGCTGAAAAGCTTCAGGGATTTTTCTGGGGCGATGTTCTGCAATCAGATGTCTAAAATGATCTGGCCCACCGGTATAACCACGTTCTTTGACCATGGCATAAAGACGACTGGCACAGAGTAAGGGATATTGCTCCAGTGTTTTTAAAACGAA
>NZ_BDMN01000080.1 GCF_002189065.1 Bathymodiolus platifrons methanotrophic gill symbiont | reverse complement strand
ACACCAGCATTGTGTATTTCAGCTACTCAATAATTGGGAAACTTCAGTACGAAATATTATAAACTTGAGTAAATCACGAGTAATACCCTTTTACAGTCAATCAGCGTCCAATATTGTCCACTTTCAGAGTCAGCTTGCCAATCAATAAACATATTAAAACTGGTAACCGGGTGCTGTTTTTGAAAAACCGGAAAAATTTTAACAACTAACTAACACCTATACAATTCCGATGACGATGTAGATGACATGATATGGATATCGACTCGATATGATACTGAAAAATCCATTTTGTTAATTGGGAATCGTGTTTTATCTTATGATTTACTGATTATCAATTAAGGTGATTCGTTATATGAGGGTTTCCCCTTGGCGTAAAGCTTTAATTCGTGCTGAAATTAAAAATTTCCGTTGGCATGACTTGCGCCACACTTGGGCAAGCTGGCATGTGCAGAATGGAACGCCTTTAAATGTACTTAAGGACTTAGGTGGTTGGGCAGATATTCAAATCGTTTTGAAATATGCTCATTTATCAGCTGATCATCTTGCAGAATATGCAAACAATTCTAATAACAATGTGACAAATTTACTACAGTCACAAAGTAATAGCTAAATTTCAGGCATAAAAAAACCAGCTATATTGCTGGTTTAATTAGGAATTCATGGTGGGTCCTGCGCGATTCGAACGCGCGACCATCGCATTAAAAGTGCGGTGCTCTACCAGCTGAGCTAAGGACCCTAAGAAGAGCCGACTATTATACAAAATATTTCTATGTCTGCAAGCTTTTTTTAATGTTTATTGATTTCCCTGTCTCTGGGTCTGGAAAATATAGGCTATGATATTACCACTGGTATAAATGACAGTTTATTTTTCAGTATTTTGCACTACACTTTAAATTCTGTTGTTAGTTATTACCCAGGAGATTTTTATGCAAACAGATCAACCTATTAATTCTCAATCAGGTAGCATGCAAGAGGGAATTGCTGCGCCCTATGATTTCCAGATTATGGACGTTATTAAAGAAGCATGGCAACGAACATCAGGATTAAAGGGGCCTGTTCTCGGTGCTGGTGCACTTATCTTTACAGCGCTTATAGCGATAAGTTTTGCTATTATATTATTTTTCGACTTAATTCCTTTAGTTGATGAAAGTTTTTTAGTGCTGATTACTGGCACTCTTAACTTTATCATTTCTATACTCAGCTACCCATTTATTGCTGGCATAGTTATGATGGGCTTACATCGCGCGATTAATGCATCTGTCAGCTATAAAATGGCATTTTCATATTTTAGCTACACTCTGCCCATTATTATTGCCAGTATCTGCATGTCAATTATGATTATTTTAGGCTTTTTTCTACTAGTCCTTCCTGGAATTTACCTTTCAATAGCCTATATGTTTACCTTGCCGCTTATTATCGACAAAAACATGGATTTTTGGCAGGCCATGGAAACTTCTCGTAAAGCCGTCACCCAGCATTGGTTTAAATTCTTTTTCACTGGCGTGCTAATGATGATAATTTACCTGGTTAGTACCATTCCACTTGGTTTGGGCTTGATATGGACTATCCCGATGTTTGTTGCTTTACAAGGTGTTTTATATCGCAGAATTTTTGGTGTTAACCCGGTACAGAGCTAAATAACCTTTTTTGAAAAACTACACTTTTAATCATCGGCAGGTCTGGCAGCTCGCTTTGCCGATGATTATTGCCAATATTTCTACGCCTTTACTCGGTCTGGTTGATACTGCAGTAATGGGGCACCTGGATAACGCTAATTTCCTTGCTGCTGTAGCCATCGCGGGGTTAATATTCAACTTTCTTTTCTGGGGCTTTGGCTTTTTACGCATGGGTACTTCAGGTCTTTGCGCACAAGCATTTGGCGCTAATGATTCATTAGAATTGAAGGCTATTTTAGTTCGCGCCATTTTTCTTGCTATATGCATTTCCTCGCTGATTTTATTATGTCAGCAGCCCATTGCCTCTTTTAGTTTTTATCTGATTAATAGTCATGAAAATATCGAATTTTTGGCGCAGCAGTATTTTTATATTCGCATCTGGAGTGCGCCTGCAACCCTATGTCAGTATGTCATTTTAGGCTGGTTTTTAGGCCGACAAAACACTAAAGTCCCTTTGTTAATCGTAATAACAACTAATTTATGTAATATTGGTTTAGACCTCTTATTTGTTACGCATTACAACATGAATACCGAGGGGGTCGCATTAGCCTCTGTGCTGGCTGAATATATTGGTTTAGTCTTAGGGGTTATACTTTTAATCAGAAATTTACCCCACGGCTCTCGCCCTCTATCATTATCTACTTTGTTACAGCTAGATAAGGTAAGAGTTATGTTGTCTATGAACAGTCACCTGTTTATACGTACATTATGTTTAATTTTTACCTTTAGCTTTTTTACTGTTCAAGGTGAAAAATTTGGTAGTGCTATTCTGGCAGCTAATGCCGTGTTAATGAACTTTCAGACCTTTATGGCTTATGCGCAGGATGGCCTTGCTCATGCTGCTGAAGCTTTAATCGGCCGAGCCTTGGGCGCTAAAAATAAAGATCTTTATTTACGCACCCTAAGGACAACGGGGTTATGGTCATTACTGATTGCATTGTTATTTACTCTGCTTTATAGCTACGCTGGTAAAAGCATTATTGACAGCCTGACTCGTTTAACGGAGGTTCGTAGCCCTGCCTATGAGTATTTACCGTGGCTGATTGCCTTACCGCTAATATCATTTGTCAGTTTTTTGCTGGATGGTGTCTTTATCGGTGCGACTTTGTCCAGACAAATGCGAGATGGCATTTTATTGTCGTTATTTATGATTTTTTTACCAGCATGGTATTACACGCAAGGCTTAGGCAATCATGGCCTATGGTTAGCTCTGACATTATTCATGTTGTTTCGCAGCCTTATAATGGTAGGCTATTATTTATATTACAAACGGAGTATTTTTTTAGCTTTTCACTATCCTGATGATCCAACCAGTATATTTCAAAAACGTCCAGAACCTAACCTCAATCTTCCTTTGAAACCCAGTTAAAAGCGAACTGAAGCCATGCCCTAGCTATATGCTATTATATGTTTTTTTATTTCAGCCTAGATGAAGCTTATGAGCGTAAAAATATACCATAATCCAAGATGCAGTAAATCACGTCAAACTTTACAATTATTAGAAGATAACGGTGTTCAAGCTGAGGTAATTCAGTATTTAAAAACACCACCAACAGCTGCCGAATTAGATAAAATATTAACATTACTGGATATTCAACCACGTGAATTAATGCGCACTAAAGAAGCGGAATATAAAGCAACCGGCATGGACAATCCTGACCTGGATCGTAATGCCTTAATTGCAGGAATGGTTAATACACCTAAATTAATTGAACGTCCTATTGTTTTAGCTAATGGCAAAGCCGCAATTGGCCGCCCACCCGAAAGTGTGCTGGAAATATTATAAGTTCGTAGTTACCTACGCGGGCAGAGCATGATTTTAGTGCGTAACTACATTTGATTAAGGCGGGCTAAAGCCACGCTCTACCTGATCTTTCTAAAAGAACTTTTACTAGCTATTAATAATTAAATGCATGGTCACTATTCTGGTTTTATATTACAGTCGCGGCGGCACAACTAAAGCAATGGCTCAACAAATCGCACGTGGAATAGAGTCTGTTTCAGATTCCGAAGCGACGTTGCGTACCGTACCCGCAATTTCAACTATCTGTGAAAAAACAGCAGATGACATCCCTGAGTCGGGTGCTATTTATGCCACACTGGATGACTTAAAGCATTGCGATGGCCTAGCCTTAGGCAGCCCAACACACTTTGGAAATATGGCAGCACCGTTAAAGTACTTTATTGATAATACCACTGAGCTCTGGTTTAGTGGCGCACTGAGTAATAAACCAGCAGCCGTGTTTACCTCTACTGGTAGTATGCATGGTGGCCAGGAAACAACATTACTATCCATGATGCTACCTTTATTTCACCATGGCATGGTGCTATTAGGTTTACCTAGTAGCGAAGATGCCTTACGCGAAACACAGACCGGAGGAACTCCCTATGGAGCTAGCCATGTATCTCACAGCCAGCAATCATTAAGTAAAGATGAAAAATCACTTTGCTTTGCCTTAGGTGCTCGTTTAGCCAAAACTGCTATAAAATTAAAATCATCATGAATGCACGTCATTATTACGCTATTGCTTTATCTGGATATATCGGTTTATTTACTTTGCTTATGCTCTGGAATACCCTTATCTCTCCTCCTGAAAAGCTACCAGTCGCCTTTCTGCTTATTATTACAGTCAGTCCTTTGTTATTCGTTTTCAGGGGCTTTCTAAAAGGTAATTTAAAAAGCTGTTCATGGATGGCCTACCTAAGTATGCCTTATTTTATCCACGGAAGTATTGAGGCCTATGCCCGAGCTGATAAGTTATTACCTGCTCTGGAAGTACTTTTCAGTTTGATGCTGTTTTTTGGTTGCACGCTTTTTGTACGTCATTCAGGAAGAAGCCGCAAATAATGGCGGAACAAATCCCCATCCAGTTTGATCTAAAGGCTGAATTATCTTTTGCTAGCTTTTATACGGCAAGCCACCAGGAAACCATTCAACACCTAACAGACACAGCGAGTGGAGAAGGCGAACAACAACTTTATCTTTGGGGCAAACAGGGGGCTGGCAAGTCCCATTTATTACAGGCATGCTGCCTACGCGCTCATCAACGCAAATTAAGTGCCTTTTACTTGCCCTTAGAGAGTAGTAAACTCCCTGCTCCTGACATTCTTAAGGGGCTGGACACGCTTGATCTAATTTGCATAGATAATATTGAATTGTGCGCGGGAAATAGCGGCTGGGAATCAGCCTTATTTAATTTCTATAATCAACAGCGGGAAAATAATCACCAGTTGATTATCTCAGCAAATTGTCCACCTAACTATCTTGCAATCGAATTACCCGATTTGAAAACTCGCATGAACTGGGGTTTAACCTTAAAGCTACAGGAACTTTCTGATGCTGAACAAATTGCCGCCCTCACCTTTAAGGCAAAAAACCTGGGTTTTGAAATCTCGCCACAGGTGGGTAATTTTCTAAGCAAAAATTATGCACGTGACCTTCCAGAGTTATGGAGTCTTTTACCTAGGCTGGAACAGGCCACTCTGATTGCCAAGCGCAAATTGACAGTACCTTTTTTAAAACAAATCCTGGCAGAAAAACTGTAGGACGGACTTTAATCCGCCAGAATTCATTTGGAATCGCAGACTGAAGCCTGCCCTACCTCTGGCGTTTTACTACAAGCCGCGCAACGCCTCTGTTACCGCCTGCAAATCCTGCATAATCCAGGTAGGTGCGTAATCAATCCGCTCTATATCCTCTTCAGTTGATGCGCCAGTCAATACCATTAGGCTACGCATACCGGTACGTACCGCTCCTAAAATATCAGTATCTAATCGATCACCAATCGCAATCGTATTTTCAGCAGTACTACCTAATAATGCCAAAGCTTGCTGGTAAATAATCGGCTCCGGTTTCCCTATCACCTTTGGCGTGCACCCCGTAGCCGCATGTAAAGCTGCTAAAATTGCTCCGTTACCTTGTATTAGTCCAAGTTCAGTCGGCAGAGTAGTATCGCCATTCGTAGCAATAAACTCTGCTCCCGCACGTAAATTCAATGTCGCTGTAGATAATTTATCCCAGCTTATCGATTCATCTTTACCGCAAACAACAATATCTGCACCCTGCCCGGGCGTTGTTTCACTATTTAATTGATAGAGATCAGTTAAAGTACTGAAGTTTCCCAATTATTGAGTAGCTGAAATACACAATGCTGGTGTATCGAGGTTTATTTTAGGTGGTTTTGCCATGTTTATAGCAAACCCCTACTTAATTCCCCTTAGGCAATAGCATTTGAAACGAATAAAAAGACTATTTTTTTCATATAGTTGTAGCATAGTTTCAATTTTACCATAAATATTTATTGGGAAACTTCAGTTTGTAAAGGGTACAGTCATGTTAAGTTCTTTTGGGAAGCAAATTAAATCGGTAAAATATACAGGTCTCGCCAGCCTGCTACTCTTTGTGCTCAGTATAACAGGCTGTAGTATAAAACAACCACGCCAGGTAGCAATTGCATCAGCCCATCCGTTAGCAACACAGGCAGGCTTTGAAATTTTACAACAAGGCGGTAATGTCTATGATGCCGCTGTTGCCGTGAGTGCGGCTTTAGCAGTTGTTGAGCCTTCAGGTTCAGGGTTAGGTGGTGGCGGCTTCTGGTTATTACATCGAGAAAGTGATGACCTGGATATTATGATTGATGGTCGAGAAAAAGCCCCTTTAGCAGCACATAAAGATATGTTTCTCAATGCACAAGGTGAGCCGAATAAACAACTCTCATTAAATGGAATGTTAGCAGCGGGAATTCCTGGCATGCCTGCAGGGCTGGTTCATTTGTCAGAAAAGTATGGCAACCTCCCTTTAGCAACAAGCTTGCAACCCGCCATTCGTTATGCCGAACAAGGCTTTCCTATCGGTACTCGACACCAAAAATTATTAAGCTTTCGCAGAAACATTCTAGAACAACATTCAGAAACTGCTGATATTTTTTTAGCCAATGGGCAGCTTCCAGCTAAAAACAGCTTACTTAAACAAGCTGACCTGGCGCAGACCTTGAAACAGTTAGCAGAGAAAGGACAAGCTGGGTTTTATCAAGGGTCTGTTGCGCATAAACTGGTTAATGCAGTGCAACAAGAGGGTGGTCTATGGACCTTGGAAGACCTACTCAAGTATCAGATTGTCGAGCGTCAGCCTGTGTCAGGAAGCTATCAAGGAATTAAAATCACCAGCGCCTCCCTCCCCTCATCAGGTGGTATCGTTTTGATTGAAGCTTTAAATATTCTGGAAAATACCGACCTTGAAGCCGTTGATGATATCACTCGAAAACACCTTATTGTTGAAGCGATGCGGCGTGCCTATCATGACCGGGCTTTATATTTAGGGGATACTGATTTTATCGATGTCCCTGTCGAACGTCTGATTAACAAGCACTATGCACAAGGTTTATCCAGCACCATACGCACGGATAAAACGCTACCTAAAGAATATTTAACCGGGCACACTCAGGAAGAACAAGGTGGTCGTAATACTACACATTTTTCAATTATTGATAATGAAGGCAATCGTGTTGCTGCCACTTTAAGCATTAACTTTCCCTTTGGTGCCGGCCTCGTCGCATCGGGTACTGGGGTATTACTAAACAATGAAATGGATGACTTTGCCAGTGCTAAAAATAGTGCTAATGGTTATGGCTTAGTAGGTGGTGATGCCAATGCCATTGCCCCGGAAAAACGCATGTTATCCAGTATGACGCCTACCTTTGTGCAAGATAATGAACGCATTGCAGTATTAGGCACACCCGGTGGTAGCCGAATTATTTCCATGGTATTACTGGCAACACTGGATTTTGCCGCAGGTAATTCACCCGAGTCGTGGGTCAAGGTAAAACGTTTTCATCATCAATATATACCCAATCATATTTTGTACGAAAAACAGGGCTTAAGCACAGAGGAAATAATAAGCCTGCAATCTCTGGGTCATCACCTTAAACAAACATACAACTACGGTAATATGCAGGCTGTGCAACTTAATAAATCCACTAACACTTTATCAGCCGCCAGCGACCATCGCGGCGAAGGCTTGGCAAAGATACAGCAGATTAATGAGTAATTTGATAATTACCGGATCGATAAAGCGTAAGAGCTTTAACTGTTATGCGAAAATTCATAAGGATTACTTAAGTGCTTGTCACTATGCGCACGCCTAAATTAGATATTGATATTTACTACGCCTCATCTGTATCAGGTTTTACAGGTAACCTATCAGACTATTTAAAGACATTAGATGAAAATGAATTAGCGATTACGGCACGGTTTAAGCACACCGAACTAAGGGAACGTTATATTATTTGCCATGGCATCCTACGCCAGTCATTAGCAGAGCATGTTAATCAATCTCCAGCAGATTTACGAATTGAAAAAACAGAGTTTGGCAAACCCTTTTTACCTGACCACCCTGAACTTAGTTTTAATATGTCTCATTCAGGTAATGTTTTAGCCATTGCGGTCACTTCCCAATGCCAATTAGGGATTGATGTAGAGTGCTACAAAGAACGAAACACCTGGGAAGGTCTGGTAAAAAAGTGTTTTGCAACTGAAGAATCTGATTTTTGGTATAGCCTGGACCAGGCTGAACGGAGTCGAGTTTTTTATCAGTTCTGGGTTAAAAAAGAAGCTTTTGTAAAAGCAGTCGGTAAAGGCATTAGCTTAGGCTTAAATCAGTGCGTGATTAACCCCGATGATTTAAACACATTTTTGCGCGTACCTGACCTAGCCGGTAAAGCTGATAATTGGCAGATTTATTCTCTGAACTTAGCTGAAAATCAATTTGGTGCAGTAGTGTGTGATAAGAAAAACACCGCACTGCGCATAAAAGTGTTAAAGGGGTCAGTGTTACTCTAAAACAACAACACTTAAGAAATTAATAATGCCTCGCAAACCACGATTTTTCTTACCCAATATACCTGTTCATGTCGTAATAAGAGGAAATAATCGGCAAACAGTCTTTACTGAAGATTCAGATAGAAAAGCTTATTTAGACTGGCTAAAAGAAGCTACCGAGAAAGAGGAGGTGAATGTGCATGCTTATGTTTTAATGGATAACCATGTGCATTTACTACTGAGTGCTAATGATCCATCTCATATTTCTAGAGTTATGCAGCATATTGGTCGAAAATATGTTCCCTACTTTAACAATAAATATGGAAAATCCGGAACACTCTGGGAAGGTCGGTTTAAAAGTAGCATGATTGAAAGTGAGCAATATTTACTCTGCTGCTATAGGTATATAGAACTTAACCCCGTCAGAGCAAATATGGTTACAAAACCAGAAGACTGGAAATGGTCAAGTTATGCCTACAATGCTTATGGAGAAAAAGATAAGTTAATCAAACCACATGCTGTATATCTTGCGATAGATAGCGACAAAAATAAGCGTATTGATTATTATCGAGATAGCTTTAAACAGTTTCTGCACCCTTCGTTAATCAATGACTTACGCGCAGCCGTTCAAACGGGTACGCCCCTCGGAGATGACGGATTTAAGAAGCATATTGAACAATTATTGGTAAAACAACAACACTTAAGAAATTAATAATGCCTCGCAAACCACGATTTTTTCTGACCCAATATACCTGTTCATGTCGTAATAAGAGGAAATAATCGGCAAACAGTCTTTACTGAAGATTCAGATAGAAAAGCTTATTTAGACTGGCTAAAAGAAGCTACCGAGAAAGAGGAGGTGAATGTGCATTTACTACTGAGTGCTAATGATCCATCTCATATTTCTAGAGTTATGCAGCATATTGGTCGAAAATATGTTCCCTACTTTAACCATAAATATGGAAAATCCGGAACACTCTGGGAAGGTCGGTTTAAAAGTAGCATGATTGAAAGTGAGCAATATATACTCTGCTGCTATAGGTATATAGAACTTAACCCCGTCAGAGCAAATATGGTTACAAAACCAGAAGACTGGAAATGGTCAAGTTATGCCTACAATGCTTATGGAGAAAAAGATAAGTTAATCAAACCACATGCTGTATATCTTGCGATAGATAGCGACAAAAATAAGCGTATTGATTATTATCGAGATAGCTTTAAACAGTTCCTGCACCCTTCGTTAATCAATGACTTACGCGCAGTCGTTCAAACGGATACGCCCCTCGGAGATGACGGATTTAAGAAGCATATTGAACAATTATTGGGTATGACAGTTGGTTATGCTAAAAGAGGTCGCCCAAAGAATTGCCCAGAAAAGGGTACTGACCCCTTATTGGTGTATCGAATGATACAAAGCTTGAAAAAGCTTAAAGGAGTGGAACTTGTCGACTCTTCTCTCAGCATGGAAGAGCAGGCAACGCAGGTTTTCCATGCGCCTTATGTACTTATAGCGCATAACGCGACGGCTGATCCTGTTTTCCAATATTCAAATAAAAAGGGGCTGGAACTTTTTGAAATGTCCTGGGATGAGTTTACCCAACTCAAATCAAAATATTCTGCGGAACCTCAAAACCGCCAGGAGCGGGAACAGCTATTAAATGAAGTTATAGCAAAAGGCTATGCCGATAATTATTCAGGAATACGCATATCCAAAACTGGCAGACGATTTCAAATTAAAGCAGCCACTGTATGGAATATTATTGATGAAAATAATAGAAAGATAGGCCAGGCGGCTATGTTCAGACTGAAGTTTCCCAATTATTGAGTAGCTGAAATACACAATGCTGGTGTATCGAGGTTTATTTTAGGTGGTTTTGCCATGTTTATAGCAAACCCCTACTTAATTCCCCTTAGGCAATAGCATTTGAAACGAATGAAAAGACTATTTTTTTCATATAGTTGTAGCATAGTTTCAATTTTACCATAAATAATTATTGGGAAACTTCAGTGTTCAGAGACTATACCTATTTATAAAAAAGTTCAGCATTGGGGTTCAAATAGCACGTCCTAACACCAGCTTGCTTCTACTTTAGGCTGCTTTAATATTTCATGTAAGTTAGCCTCGATAATACGATAACCAACATTTCCGTATAGCTTTTGTCGTCCCTCATTAAGAATGTAGGTCGGACTCCCCTCAACCCGGAATTCATCCCTTAATTCAACATCCCGAAATAAAGCAGCTAAGGCAGAGCCATCATTTAGTACACGCTCTATTTCAGCAATAGGTAATTGCAAAGAGTAGGCAATTTCCATTAATACTGCCCTATTTCCTATATCCCTGGCATCCTGAAAAAATGCGAGCCGAACTCGCCAGACAAACTCTTCAAATATTGATATCCCCTGAACGTCAGTCTTGGCATCATTATTTATCACACCTTCATTTATCAGGCACTGGATCGCCTTAATAAACAAATGACTAGTCGCCGATGTTTTCGGCACATTCACTTGCCACACATCTTTATGCAAATTCAAATAAGGGTATGCCGTGCAGACACTATGCGTATGATTAGCAAAAGTTTCATAACCCCCTTTATTTTTCCAGCCCTCCCCTATTCTGTGCTCGGTACAGGCGAAGATTGGCATAAAATGATAACTAATTCTATATCTGATGCATAATTCTTAATCAACTCATCAAGCCGAACTTGAGCCAGATAGGCCCAGACACACAATACATCGGTAAAGTAATGAATACGTATAGAGGGAGTAGCCATTAGATAAAATCCTTTGCTCTATTAAGCAATTTAATTAAAATAGCCCCGTAATCACACCTGAATCAGTAATATCTATCCGCTCCGCTGCAGGTACTTTAGGTAAACCGGGCATAGTCATCATATTACCGGCAATCACTACAATAAATCCCGCCCCGTTGGCCAGCCTCGCTTCGGTAATTTCTACAGTATGGCCTGACGGTGCGCCTATTACTGCGGGGTTAGTGGAAAAAGACATTTGCGTTTTAGCTATACAAACTGGAAAGTGCCCGTATTGCCCCTGTAGTTCCTTAATTTCGGCTTTTACTTTTGGACTGGCAGTGATCTTTGCTGCCCCATATATTTTTGTCGCAACCGCTTCAATTTTATCCCAGAGTGGAAGTTTGTCATCGTAAACATAGCTAAAGCCAGGCTCACGATTATCGACAATAGTTAATACTTCTTTAGCTAAATTTTCAGCGCCGGCTCCACCTTCAGCCCAATGTTTAGAAACAACGCATTTAGCACCCAGCGCAGCGCATTTTTCTATGATTAAAGCAATTTCCGCTTCAGTATCAAAAGTAAAATGATTAATACAGACAACACATGGCAAGCCAAAGTGTTGCGTAATATTGTTCAAATGGCGTTCTAAATTGACAAAACCCGCATCCAAAGCCGGCAGATTCTCATTATTTAAATCCTCTTTTGCAACACCACCATGCGATTTTAATGCTCTAGCAGTAGCTACCAGTACAACTGCCGATGGTTTTAAGCCCGCTATACGACACTTTATATCGATAAATTTTTCCGCACCTAGATCAGCACCGAAACCCGCTTCGGTTACAGTATAATCAGCCAGTTTTAAAGCTGTTTTGGTTGCTGTTACCGTGTTACATCCATGGGCAATATTAGCAAAAGGACCACCATGAATAATAGCCAGATTGTTTTCCAGAGTTTGCACCAGATTGGGTTTAATCGCATATTTTAATAAAGCAGCCATTGCTCCCTGTGCATTTAGGTCACGCGCATATACCGGAGTCACTTTATCAGTTTTATACGCGATAACAATACGCCCTAGACGCTCTTTAAGGTCGGCACGACTGGTCGCCAGACATAAAATCGCCATCACTTCCGAAGCCACCACAATATCGTAACCGTCTTCACGCAAATAACCGTTAGCGGGACCGCCTTGTCCAACAATAATTTCACGTAAAGCACGGTCATTCATATCGACAACCCGCTTCCATTTAATACGCCTTGAATCAATAGCTAACTCATTACCATGATTAATATGGTTATCAATCATCGCCGATAATAAATTATGCGCAACACCAATAGCATGAAAATCACCGGTAAAATGCAGATTTATATCTTCCATAGGTACAACTTGTGAGTACCCGCCCCCTGCAGCACCACCCTTCATACCAAAGCATGGACCTAAAGAAGGCTCTCGCAAACACATGATGGTGCTTTTTCCCAAGCGGTTCAAGGCATCTCCCAAACCAACGGTGGTCGTGGTTTTACCTTCACCCGCTGGGGTAGGACTGACCGCGGTAACTAAAATTAATTTACCATCCTGTTGATCTTTTAAACTGTCAATATACTCCAAAGATACTTTGGCTTTGTAATGACCATAGGGGTCTAGGTGTTCAGCAGATATTGCCAGTTTTTTTGCTGCTAAATCAATAATAGGCAGCATTTTTGCTTGTTGGGCAATTTCAATGTCAGACATGCTTACATCTCCAGATTATAAGGAGCGAGGATTTAATAATACCCGAAAGTATGGCGCAGGATTTTGCCTTCACATTCGTACTAGGAAAATAGGCGCATAGCAAGCTACGCAACTATTTTTCTAGGGCGGCTGTGGAGTCAAAAGACAAGTCAGACTCGGGTATTATTGAATTCTCGACCCTAAGTATTCAATAAACGCAAAAAGCCTGATTCGCGATGAAACAGGCTTTATTTTAATGTTATCTATAGCGCATACGTGTAGATTGGATTAGATTTTTTTGCGCAGCAATAAAAACACAACCCAAGCTACGGATTTCTTATTAGTCGCTATACACAGGAAAACGAGAGCATAAAATACTTACTTTTTCTCGTATTGCAGTAATCATTGCATCATCTTCCATATTTTCCATCACATCACACATCCAACCAGCTATTTCAGACACTTCAGCTTCTTTAAAACCACGAGTTGTTGGTGCTGGTGTACCGACGCGTATACCACTTGTTACAAAAGGTGACTCTGGATCATTAGGCACGGCATTTTTATTAATCGTGATATGTGCCTTACTTAATGCAGCATCAGCAGCTTTACCGGTAATTCCTTTAGGAATCAAAGAAACCAGCATTAAATGATTGTCCGTACCACCTGAAACAACATCGAAGCCTCTATCAATAAATACTTTTGCCATCGCTTGTGCATTTTTAATGACTTGTGCCTGATAGCTAATAAATTCAGGTTGCATCGCCTCTTTAAATGAAACGGCTTTAGCAGCAATCACATGCATCAAAGGACCGCCCTGTATACCCGGAAAAATATTTGAGTTAAATTTTTTCTCTAGATCAGGATTACTCTTACATAAAATCAAACCACCGCGAGGACCCCGTAATGATTTATGCGTCGTACTGGTCACTACATCAGCAATCGGTACTGGATTAGGATATAAGCCAGCCGCAATTAATCCAGCAACATGCGCCATATCAACAAATAAATAAGCGCCAACTTTATCGGCAATATCACGAAAACGCTGCCAATCCCAGATACGTGAATAAGCAGAAAACCCTGCAACCAATACTTTAGGTTTATGTTCTATAGCAAGCCTTTCCACTTCATCATAATCAATTTCACCTGTTTCAGGGTGTAAACCATACTGTATAGAGTTGTATATTTTTCCGGAGAAATTTGGCTTAGCTCCATGAGTTAAATGCCCGCCATCAACCAGACTCAATCCTAAAATAGTATCGCCCGGTTGAATCAATGCCATAAACACAGCCATATTAGCCTGCGAACCAGAATGCGGCTGCACATTAGCATAATCAGCACCAAATAATTCTTTGGCACGATCTATCGCCAGTTGTTCCGCTTTATCGACAAACTCACAACCACCATAATAACGTTTAGCAGGGTAGCCTTCAGCGTATTTATTGGTTAACTGAGAGCCGAGGGCTTCCAGAACACGAGGGCTAGTATAGTTTTCAGAAGCAATTAGCTCTATGTGGTCTTCCTGACGCTGGTGCTCCTCTTCTATAGCTTGAAATATTTCGTCATCAAAGCCTTTAATAGACATAGATCTTTTATACATTTTGGTCTCCTGGTTGAGATATTTTAGTGTTTGGTTGAATTAGTAAAATTTGCAAGTCAGCAACGTTTGTTCCCGTTGCACCTGTCATTAGCAAATCCTCTGATATTTGTAGCGCATGATACGAGTCATTATTAGCTAAATAAAGCCCTGCTTCAATATGTGCCTTGTGCATTCTTTCCAGGGCATTAGTATCAACTAACCCTCCGGCAGCATCGGTCGGTCCATCGCGGCCATCAGTTCCAGCACTTAAAAAACACCATTCAGCCTTGAGTTGATATTTTTCTGCAGCGATGACAAAAGCAAGTGCCATTTCCTGATTGCGGCCTCCCTGTCCTGTACCTTGTATAGTCACGGTAGTTTCACCACCCGCTAGAATCGCACAGGGTTTATCGATACCTTTATCAATTACGTTTTTAGCATACAATGCCAATTCCTCAGCCACCTTCTGCGCTTCACCTGCTAATTGCTCACTGTAGATAAAAACATCATAGCCTAAGCTCGCCGATGCTTGTCTGATAGCCTGTAAACTGATTGCATTACTGCCAATAAGCGTATGCGTCACCTGATTAAAGCATGGATCATCTGACTTTGGAGTTTCACTTACCTGCCCTGAGCTACCTTTTTTCAGGTAGTCTTGTACAGCTGCAGGCACCTTATCACATAACTTTTTATCGTTTAAAACCTTTAGCGCATCAGCAAAAGTGCTACTATCCACTTCAGTCGGTCCACTCGCAATTGTACCTAGATCATCATCCCGCACATCTGATAAAATTAGTGCGTGCAAATCAGCAGGAGCAATCATTTTTGCTAACCCCCCACCTTTTAAAATCGATAGGTGTTTACGCACACAATTTATTTCATTAATCGTTGCCCCAGAGCCAAGCAATAACTCGGTGGTCATTATTTTTTCTTCTAGGCTGATAGCAGAAACGGGTGCTGGCATCAATGCCGAACCTCCACCTGAGACTAGTACTAACACCAGATCTCCCTGTTGTGCTAGCATCACTTGCTCTACAATCTTCTGCGCCCCAGCCTGGCCGTCTTGATTTGGTAATGGGTGCCCAGCACCTATTACGTCAATATTTTCTATCTTTTGTACATTGGCATAATTTGTTACCGCAATAGCCTTTCCTGCTAAAAACTGTGCTGGAATAATTTCTTGTGCCGCTTTTATCATGGTACATGCCGCTTTACCAAAGGCAACAAGGTAAATTTTTGCCACTGTTTTTTGCGCACTATAGCTTTATCATTCAAGTCTAATCTACAAACCAGCTGGCCTTCATCAAACTGCAAATACTTTTTAACGGCCAGATAAGGATCAGCCGCTTTAATGCCTGCCTGAAAAATCTGCTGCGTATCCTTGCGTAGATCAGCTAGCAACTTGGAACCAGGGGTTTCTGTTGTCTGTAGGGTTTAGCTTCAACCCAACCGCGTTGCCAAAGAATATTAAAGGCGGGCAGCAGCCACGCCCTACACTCTTTTTTGGCATATTAAGGGAGATTAGAATACAGTGTATTATCAAGCCATTTCTTTAGCTAATTTATAAATCAACTCAGCATCCAGTACTTGCTTATTATCTTCAAACAACCTAGCAATACAGGCACGATGTAAGGCTAGCTTTAAAGCACCAAAACCAATTGCACCCCATATTATTTTGCCATGTCGTTCTGCACCTCTATCCATCATATCGGTACCGCCAATACCTACTGGCGGCGTAGCATTTGCATCAGCGAGCATTTCCAGATTGCTATTATTCTGCCAATGCTCAGGTTTTAACAATTCAATTCCTGCCGCGCCTGTTGCCAGCACAATATTAGCATCCTGGATTGCCGCTCCACGCGCATCGGAATCAACCGCAATAGCCGGAGTTAAATCTACATTAAAGCGTTCTTTCATACTTAAACAGGCTATCCCGGCACTTTCTATGTGTCGCGACACGATCGTTACTTCTGCTCCTTCCTGCGCTAGCATAGCAGCAGCTCGTTGCCCAACAGGCCCTGTACCAGCAAGCACTACCGCTTTTTTTCCCTTTAAAGTACCGCTGACAGCCAGTTTAGCAACCGCAGCGGCAGCGGTAGTATTACTACCATTACTATCCAGCATCACCGATACCTGAAAGCCAGAGAAAAAATAAGATTGCACTGCCTTAAATAGAGCTTGCCCTGCCACAATATCGCTACCACCCACAAAAATTGCAGTGTTTTTCTTCTCTTTAGGAGGCCGGGTAAAAATAGTCCCTTCAACCAAAGATCTCACATTATCTGGCGTGATATCACCAAGGCCAATGACATGATCAGCACCGCCATCATAAGCAACAACAGTATCAAAAGTAGAAGGATATCTATCAGTATCAAATTGGAAAATCAGTTTCTTCATGAGGCAGTTTAAAGTTTATGACAATAATGCGTTTAAACGAATATAAAATCGCGCTATTATACCGTATAAAAAAAGTTAAGCCTGCTTTGTCGCGCTGAAATTATCTCGCAACAATATAAGTCTATACACAAACAATAATCACAGAAAGGATGATAAATGAAGACACCCATTGATATTGCTGTTACCGGAGCCGCTGGGCAAATTAGTTATTCCTTACTGTTTCGAATAGCATCAGGCGAGTTATTTGGGCCTGATCAACCCGTTGTCTTGAGATTACTGGAAATCACTCCTGCCTTACATCGTTTGCATGGTGTTCAGATGGAGCTTAATGATTGCGCCTACCCTCTCTTACAAAAAGTCATTCTAACCGATGACCCTTTAGTCGCATTCAAAGATATAGACTATGCCTTTTTAGTGGGAGCGAGACCACGTGGCCCAGGCATGAAGAGAAAGGATTTACTAGAAAGTAATGCAGGCATTTTCTCAGAACAAGGCAAAGCGTTAAATGAAGTCGCACACCGAAATGTTAAGGTACTAATTACTGGAAATCCAGCCAATACCAATGCATTGATCACCCAGCGTAATGCTCCGGACTTAAGTCCCAAGTGTTTTTCTGCCATGAGTATGCTGGACCATAACCGGGCAATCTTTCAATTAGCAAAAAAATGTGGCGTACGCTCAAAAGATGTCAAAAATATAATTGTCTGGGGAAATCATTCTGAAACCCAGTTCCCTGATTTAACTCATGCAACGGTCAAAGGTTTAAGTGCTTTAACATTAGTTGATGAAAACTGGATTGAGAATGAGTTTGTCCCCATTGTACGACATAGAGGGGCCAGTGTTATTGAAGAACGTGGTGGAGTATCAAGTGCCGCCTCAGCAGCTAATGCAGCGATTTGTCAGATGCGCTCCTGGGTTTTTGGTACAGAAACCAGCGACTGGAGCGACTGGGTTAGTATGGCGGTTATATCCGATGGGAGTTACGGCGTAGAAAAAGGGTTGTTTTTTTCCTTTCCAGTTCAAGTATCAAGCTCAGGAGAAGTATCCATTGTGCAAGAGCTGGAAATAGATGACTTTAGCAAATCGTGCATTAAAGCATCAGTACAAGAATTAAAAGATGAACGTAAAGCTATAAAGCATTTATTGTAAAAACAAATTAAACATAGGGGGAGTAAGCTTTAGTCCATATAGATTATTGTACTCCCCCATTAATTACTACTAGTCAAATCGCTTTATTTTTCTTTATTGCACACGCTACTGACAACCATCTATCAGAAAGGATCAATGCATAGTAGACCTATACCTGAAGCATAAATACCACTACACAGGACATTTTGATTACTGATTGCACTGGTTAGGGGTATGAATTACTTGCTCAAGCGTATCTGAAACCCATTGATTAAGGCTCTTTCCAGAATGAACAGCTGCTTCAGCTATTTCGCTATGTAACGAGGATTTTACTCTAATCACAAACTTGCCAGAAAAGGGCTTATTAGGCTCTCTTCCTGCTTTTTCACAACTTTCAAGGTAAAAATCAACCGCTTCATGAAAAGCTTCTTTTAATTCATTGACTGATTCACCATGAAAACCGACAGTATCACGAATTCCAATAATATTGCCAAACAAAATATTATCATCTGGATCAAATTCAATTTTTGCTGTGTAGCCGTTATAACTCATTGTATTCATGGTTTCACCCCTGCTCTTAATAAAAAATCCCTGGCATTCCGTATTTGATAACGCTTTGCTTCTTTTTCAGGATGAGGCCTGTGAAAGTCACCTTTTTCATTATTAATGATGAAAGAAACTCGTGAGCCATCCCCTTCGATAACATCAGCACCTAAAGCCACAAATAGAACTTCAATTTTACGCCATTTAAGACTTCCAGGTATTGGATGTGAAAAAATAACTTCCAGAGTTTTTCTTTGTTTGCTATTCATCCCCTGATAATACTAAATGATAGTATCACCATCAAGGTAAAATTTTTAAAGGGTACTTTTTAAACATTCTAAATTTAACCTATCAATAATATCTTTAAATTAAAATGCTTAGAGGCTTTGTTTTTGAACCACTTCACTTTTCCTGAGCACATACCCCTGGCTGATAACCAATCACCTCTTCATGACTACATGCTGTACAGTCACTTGAATAACTAGTGAACTGCCCGCTTGTTTCCATTGCGCAGACAGGCGCATAAATCATGGTGCACACTTGCGGCCTTATTTCTGGGCAATCAATTAAATCACTAGGTCTTTTAGACGTATTTTGACAAGCACTAACCAGAATCAGCATCATCACAACCAATAAATTTCTCATTCTCATTGCAAACTCTCCAGTTCAACGGGTGATACTTTCACCACTGCACCAAACTTTGGATGATCTAAATAATGCATATCATTTAAAAGCACCCGCCTTTTTTCATTTAACCGATATATCACACCTTCAGACTCAGCCGGACTGAACTCCAGATCAGCAATGACATGCAATAAGTGTCCTCGCTGAACCTTAATCCAGCCATTTAAATCCACACCAGTACCAGAAACCTCAATAGGTAAACTGACACTACCACTCTCTACAGAAATTCGCCAAGCCTGATAATAAAATGGCTGATAAATACTGGACCTTTGTAGCCGATTAAAAGTACTTTGCAGAGTCTTGTTACCTTCTTTAACTTGCGCATACCGCGCTACAGGTTTAAGTTCTGTTTCTATTTGATCAAAAATTTCGGAATTAGGAGCCTGCAGCTGAAAAACGATTAGCTCCACCTGAAACCAGCGCGGCTCGGCAAGAGCTAGACTATTAAAGCAAAAAAGTAGTACAGCAAACTGAACCTTCAGTTGATACTTCATGAATTATCTTCCGTTAATTGTGTCAATAATGCACTGACAAACTCAATTTTTTCATCTGTTGTCGCGAATTTATGAGTAAAGCGTAATTTATCGCCGCCTTCAAACTTATAGAGATGGGCCTGCGTCTGAATCAAAATCAATAATTGCTGCATATTCAGTTTAGGGTCAGCACTAAATAGCAGCCGTCCGCCTTCATTATAAACATCAATTTTCTTAACCCCTATCTTATCCGCCTGCTGCTTTAATTCTGTCACTGAAAATAACACTTTAACCTGATCAGGTAACAAGCCAAAGCGATCAATCATTTCTATTTTTAAATCGCGCAATTCCTCTTTACTATCGGCACTGGAAATACGCTTATATAATACTAATCGTGCATGTATATCCGGCAAATAATCTTCAGGAATTAATGCAGCGGTCTGTAAATCCACTTCAGTGCCAGTATGTAACGGCGCATTTAATTCAGGTTGCTTACCCGACTTTAAAGCTTTCACTGCACGGTCTAATAACTCAGTATATAAGGTAAAACCTATTTCCTGAATTTGCCCACTTTGACCATCACCTAACAACTCACCCGCGCCACGAATTTCCATATCATGCGTAGACAACAAAAATCCTGCGCCTAATTCACCCGAGGTTTCGACAGCCTCTAAACGTTTTAAGCCATCTTTACTGATTAATTTTTTCGGCGGGGTAATAAAATACGCATAAGCGCGATGATGCGACCGCCCTACCCGCCCGCGCAGTTGATGCAATTGTGCGAGACCAAGCTTATCGGCTCTATTAATGATAATAGTGTTTGCGGTAGGTATATCGATACCACTTTCAATAATCGTGGTACTTAAAAGCACATTAAAACGCTGATGATAAAAATCTAACATAATGCGCTCAAGTTCACGTTCTGGCATTTGTCCGTGGGCAATTTCTACCCGCGCTTCCGGAACTAATCTCTCAAGTTCTCGCGCCATCTTGTCCATCGACTTAACATCATTATGCAGAAAATACATCTGCCCACCCCGTTTAAGCTCTCGCTGACAGGCCTCTTTAACCAATGAATCAATCCACTCAGTAATAAAAGTTCTAATTGAATGACGGTTCGGTGGTGGAGTTGCAATAATCGAAACATCCCGCAGACCTGCCATTGCCATATTCAATGTGCGTGGAATCGGTGTAGCCGTTAGCGTCAATAAATCAACTTCCTGGCGTACCAATTTAAAATGTTCCTTCTGGCGTACGCCAAAACGGTGTTCTTCATCAATAATCACCAGACCCAGGCCACGGTACTTAATCTCTTTAGAAAGCAATTTATGTGTGCCGATGATGATATCAACTTTACCTGCAGCTAAATCTGCAATAATTACCTTTTGTTGCTTAGGCGTAACAAAACGCGATAACACCTCAATTCTAAAAGGCCAGTCAGCGAAACGATCACGAAAATTATGGAAATGTTGCTGCGCTAGTAAGGTTGTTGGCACTAATACCGCCACTTGCCTACCACTTTGTGCAGCGATAAAAGCCGCACGCATAGCCACCTCGGTTTTACCAAAGCCAACATCGCCACAAACCACCCTATCCATAGGCTGGCCTGAACTCATATCCTCAAGAATACTATCAATCGAAGTTTGCTGATCCGGTGTTTCTTCAAAAGGAAAGGCATCCGCAAAAGCCAGATATTCACTTTCCTCATAAATGAAAGCATGGCCTTTTTTCAATGCTCGCTGAGCATGGATATCTAGCAATTCAGCCGCCACATCATGGATTTTTTCCAGCGCTTTTTTCTTCGCTTTACTCCACTGATCCCCGCCTAATTTATGCAACGGCGCATTTTCAGGGTTAACGCCAGTATATCGCCCGATGACATCTAGCGCCGAAACAGGCACGTATAGCTTATCTCCATTAGCATATTCCAGAGTAAGAAACTCTGCATCTATATCACCAAACTTTAAAACCTGTAGCCCCAGATAACGACCAACCCCATGCTCTTGATGAACCACCGGCGACCCAACGGAAAGTTCATTAAGATTATTAACAATCTTTTCCAGCTCACGAGCGGCTGATTTTTTTCGTCTGCGCCGTTGTTGCGCCTTATCTCCGGTTAACTGGCTTTCGGTAATAATCGCCAGGCCAGCATGCTGCAGATATAAACTATGATCTAAAGACGCAACGATAATACAGGGAGATTCCTCAGCCTGTACAAACTGCCCCCAGCTATCCAATTGTTTAACATTGATTTTATAGCCGCGTAATTTATCAATTAACTCCTCTCTATGCCCCGCCGTTTCAGCAACGAAAAGTATTCGACTCTCGCTATTCGCCACAAATGCCTTTAAACGACTCGCTGGCTCACGCAGCCTCTGATCTATACTTACTTCGGGCAGAGCAATACTCTCAGCCTGCCACGCCCCTGTCTCTTCCTGTGTCGTTAAATAGATACGCCGAAATTTATCTATATGTTGAATAAATTCATCAGCCTGTATATATAGCCTCTCTGGTGCTAACAGGGGCCGCTCAAGATCATATTTACGCTGTTGAAAGCGCTCATCAATCTCTTCAATAAAATGCTGTGCCGATTGCTCCAGTGCTTCAGGCAAAACAAAAGCAGTCGTTGCCGGAAGATAATCAAACAGCGTTTCTGTTTTATCAACAAATAAAGGTAAATACGCTTCTATTCCACTAGGAGTAATACCCTTGCTAACATCCTGGTACAAAGTATTATTCTGATAATTATCCGGAAATGTCTCACGAAATGCCTGCCGAAAATGATTAATCGCCTCATCAGTAAACGGAAACTCACGAGCAGGGAAAAGCTGTATTGCATCAACCTTTTCTATAGAAAGCTGAGTTTCAGGATCAAAGGTTCTAATCGACTCAACCTCTTCATCAAACAACTCAATACGAAATGGGTATTTGCTACCCATAGGAAACAAATCAACAATAGCACCACGCACTGCAAACTCAGCATGTTGCACCACTTGCGAGACACACTGGTAACCTACTGCCTCCAGCTTAATACGATTTAAATCCAGATTAAAAATACTGCCAATATTGATAGCAAAACTATTCGCTAAAATATGCTCTCTGGGGGCCAAACGGTGCATTAAGGTTGCTACCGACAGCACTAACGCCCCACGGCTGACTTCAGGTAATTTAGCCAGAGACTTTAAGCGTTCGGAAACAATCTCGGGCAAAGGCGAAAAAACATCATAAGGCAGCACTTCCCAATCTGGAAAATGCAGAATGGGATATTCGTCCTGTAGAAAAAAAGACAACTCATGTTCTAGCCGTAAAGCTGTCTGGCTATCAGGCGTTAACACCACAAATAGGCGGGATTCATTTTTAATCGCCGTTGCAATCGCTAATGAATCAGCACAGCCTGTTAAGCCAGACCAGAATAGTGGCTGTTTTATTTTATGCGGGACTTTGGGTAAAAAAATGGACTGACTATCTGACATTGTAAGAAACCAAAAAGATCAAAAACTGTAGAGCGAACTTCAGTCCGCTAAATAACACAAAACAACGAATAGTTTACCATGCACAAAAGCAGAGACTCATATCTAACTCTGTATATCGGAACAAATCTGGTAATACCCAAGGGCGTGGCTTTAGCCCGTCAATATACCGAGAGGCATTAATAGCGGGCTAAAGAGACTGTGAAAGTATCTGCTTTTAGCCTCCTCCCTTGAGAAGGGGGGATTGAGGGGGGATCATATAAAAACATATATCATTGATATTGCGTGATTAGTTTTAATATATCCCCCCCCCCCTAACCCCAACTTAACTAAGGAGGGGAATTTTGTTGAATACTTTCACCGCCTCTAAAGCTACGCTCTACACCTATTCACGCTGAATAAACATCGCATCACCATAGCTAAAAAACCGGTATTTTTGTGCAATGGCATGCTGGTAAACCTTTTTAATCCGCTCATAACCAGAAAAAGCGGAAACCAGCATTAACAAAGTCGATTCAGGCAAATGAAAATTAGTCAGCATCGCATCAACCGTTTTAAACTGATAGCCCGGCGTAATAAATAAATCAGTATCGCCCTGACATGCGTGCAACTCCCCGGTACGAGAAGCAGATTCTAAAGAACGCATCGCTGTCGTTCCAATCGCGATGACACGCCCACCTTGCGATTTCGTTTGCTGTACAGCCGCCACTGTTTCTTGCGGAACTTCAAAATATTCTTTATGCATCACATGCTCAGCCAGGTTTTCGACTTTAACCGGGCGAAAAGTTCCACTGGCCACATGTAAAGTAACAAAGGCAATACCACCCCCTTTAGCACGAATTTTATCCATCATCGCATCATCGAAATGCAAGCCCGCTGTGGGCGCTGCTACTGCTCCACTTTTCTGAGCAAAAACTGTTTGATACCGAGTCTGGTCATTTATATTATCAGCACGCTCTATATAAGGAGGTAAAGGCATATGCCCGATATGCTCTAAAATATCAGCCAGAGCCAGCTCACCCTGAAACTGCAAATGGAATAAATCATCGACCCGCCCTAATACCAGACACTGAAAACCTGCATCTAATCGAATCAATGCTCCCGCTTTAGGTGACTTACTAGAACGCATATGTGCCAAAACCTCTCGTTCATTTAGCACCCGCTCAATTAATATTTCAACCTTGCCACCCGATTGCTTATGACCAAACAAACGAGCGGGAATCACTTTAGTATTATTGAGCACCAACAGATCATCTTTATTCAGCAGCGCCAGCAGGTCAGTAAAATGCCTATCTTCAATCCCATCACTGTTTTTATCTAAACATAATAATCGGCTTGCACTACGCTCGGCCAAAGGTTGCTGAGCAATCAATTCATCAGGCAACTCATAGTAAAAATCACTTTTTTTCATGCACGCCATATTCGCCGCTTAGACGACTCTTAAAATTAAAACAGTCTATTTTATAGAATTTTCTGGCAATATAAAAAAAGATTACTTATAATTATCAGATCGTCTATGCCGGGGTGGTGAAACTGGTAGACACGCCGGATTCAAAATCCGGTTTCTTCGGAAGTGCCGGTTCGATTCCGGCCCTCGGTACCATAGATGACATAGGCCTTGCGTAAAAATGCAACGCCTTTTTTTTTGCTTAGATTTAGCGAGGAAAACAATTGAATACTTTTCAAAAGTTCATAATGTCTTTAATGGGCTGGGGATTAGCTTTACTCAAACTTCTCATTGCATTATCTCTCCTGGCTATTGCAAAAATCACTCTACGTACTAATCCAGACCTCGCCATTGCAGTACTAGGAACCGCAGCAGTCATATTTCTTCTTTGGTATTTCACCCCACAAATAAAGCAATTTTTTAGATAAATTCAGAGCTTCTAAAGTAACACCAGTATTGAGGGGCAGACTCGATTAAACTCTATGTCACTTGATTATTTTTAACTTTCAGCGACTTACCATTTATATACAAATAAAGGGTACTGACCCCTTATGGTTAGGTTAGTTTTTATTTATCCAACCTCCCCTAGCCCCTCCTTAACTAAGGAGGGGAATTATGTTGAATACTTTCACAGCCTCTAGAGTCCCCCCTCCTACAAAAAAACCAATATTCTAAGGAAATATAATGGGTGGGCACTGTGTCGTTATGCCTTGCTCAATAGTAACTTTAACCAACTTTGCACTTTCCTGACTTGAACTATCCTTATGTAAAACTTCGATAGCCATATCCCCTACCGGTGTATTCTTGATCAAAAAATGACCGCTTTCATCAGTTTTGATTGATTATGACCAACCAGATTCACTGAAGCACCTTTTACCCCTTTTCCTCCTCCAGCAACTTCACACACCTGCCCAGTGACCGAACCCGTTAAAGAAAGTGAATCCGTTGCTACCGGAGTTATCTTATTGGTTAATTGCCGAATCATCATAAGAATTGCTTCCGAGGAAAATCCCGCAATAAAACCCAGTGCCACGGCACTCGCCAGATTTCCCGGGTCAATAAGCTGATACGCCACTATCGCTATCAGAGGTGCAGAAATAAACTGAATGATCTGGAAGGCAAGGCTTTCACGAACCTGGCCTTTAGTCATATACGGTTTCTTATCAGTAGCAATGGACAGGTAATTACTTGCCGATCGCTTTTGATATTCAGGTACTCTACGCGTCAGGCTAATGGCCCCTCCGAGTAGTGCCAATACGATAAAATACAAAGGCACCTGTAAACCACCTGTGATCTCACAAGTACCTACACCGTAGTTATTACAAACTGTTCTACCACCAATATTAAACAGCCATTGTAAGTTAACATTCGAAGATTTTTTTCTCTGACGATCAATCGCTGAAACTCTTGTTCAGCCTCTTGCAAAGAGTTCCCTGCATTATTCAGATTTTCCTGGTCAATAGATTCCAGAGTTTTTGCCTTATTAAAATTACACCACAGCCAGAATACCTGTTATTTTCGTTACCGCAAAAGGTGAGACAGCCGACGAAAGTCTTGGCTTTGATATTGGTGCGGTAGATTACATTACCAAACCCGTTAGCCCTTCCCTAGTCCTACGTCGCGTACATACACAGCTATCACTTTACGATGAGAAACGCCTATTAGATGAAATGGTTAAGGATCGTACCAGAGAACTAGAGCAGACTCGTTTACAAATCATTCAACGCCTAGGTCGTGCCGCAGAGTATAAAGATAACGAAACGGGTATGCATGTCATTCGAATGAGCTATTACTCACAAATTTTAGCTCTTGCCAGTGGTATGTCAGAAGATGAGGCTGAACTTTTACTTAATGCGGCACCAATGCATGATATTGGTAAAATCGGAATTCCAGATAAAGTCCTTTTAAAACCGGGAAAATTAGATGCCGACGAATGGAAGATCATGAGGCGGCACCCGCAAATGGGAGCTGAAATTTTAGGCAGCCATGACTCCGTGTTACTGAACTTGGCTCGTGACATTGCACTAACCCACCATGAACGATGGGATGGTACAGGCCACCCCAACGGTTTGAAAGGCGCAGAAATCTCCATTCACGCTCGTATAGTTGCCATTGCTGATACTTTTGATGCTCTTACGACTGTCCGCCCGTATAAACAAGCCTGGCTAACAGGGGAAGCTATCGAGCAGCTGAAAAAAGAATCAGGAACACACTTTGAACCGGCTCTGGTGGATATATTTTTAAGTATTATCCCTCAAATACTTGAAATAAAAGATAAGTATGCCGAAATTACAGTTCAACACCTGGAATAACTTGAGCAGCTGATTTTCCTAGGTTAAAGGCTGTGAAAGTATTCACATCCACCTCTGCAAGAAGTAGCCCGTATGAAGCTTGCGGAATACGGGACAAATGCACTAAGAATTTTTTATTTCAATAAGTTACATACGTAATTACGGCAAATACCCTACCAACAAAATTCGATATTTGTGAGGTATCTCTGGTTCTTTTTATAGGTAATCATATAAACTCCCTTAAGAAATAATCCAGAGTTCATTCGGATTAAGTACAGGGAATCAATAACGAATATTATTTCTAAAAACTCACCGAGGATAATAAAATGAATAAATTATTATTAACCAGTACCCTATTATTTTCGAGCATTCTGATCAGCCGTATCCACTATAAATTTTAGGGAGGCACAAAATTTATAGTGGATACCACAAAACCACCTAGCGTCTGGGCTCACCACCCGAAATATACAAATAAGCTGCAGACATAAAAAAAGGCCCATTACCTTACCAGTAATGGGCCTTGGATTGATTTGATGTTTTAAATCAATACACCATAAACAACTTGTTTAGAAGTTATGATATTTTTCATTAACTTTTTTGAAACGCTGAACAGCATCAGTCATTAATTCTTCAGCTTTTTCATGTTGATCTTTTTTATAGGCTGAACGAGCTTTAGAAACTTTTGATAGTGCTCTATCACGATCAGCTAAAACAACAGAACTTTCAATAGTTTTAGCAGTTTGCTTAGTCTTCTTGAACATTGCTACAACAGTATCTTTATCTGTACCATCTTTCATAGCTGCTAACGTTTCTTCTGCCACTGCAATAGTATCTAAAAGTGACTGCTCAACTTCTGCCTGAGTCTGGTTAGCTACTTTACCTGCTGGCTTTGCCATTGCAGAAGGAGCTGTTGCAAGCATTGCAAAGCTAACAAAAAAAGCCAGTACTAATTTTTTCAATAAACCCATCTTAGATTTCACCTTATGTAAATGATTATTATAGTGTTAATGCATAATAAAAACATACGCATTGTTTTATGATACCACAAATAAAAAATGATTAGTTTTAAATATTAATGCCTTATAATATTTATGGTAATTTCAACTACTGCTCCGATTGAACGTAATTATTGCTTTACAATAATCACGTTCCACCTATAAATCAGCAACCTATTCAGGAATCAGGCCCTCACCCACAGTAACCACTTTAAGCGCATTGGTACCGCCTTTCTGCCCCGTTAGATCTCCTTTAGTAATAATAAAGGTATCTCCTTTTTCGGCATAGTTGAATTTTTTTAACAACTCAACAATTTCCCTATTCAATTGCGCATGATCCTGATCTTTAAGCTCAAAGTAAATGGGGATGACACCACGATACAAAGTCACCTGACCAAGAGTTTCTTCATGGCTACTAAATGCAAAGATAGGCAAACCTGATCTTATACGCGACATCCATAAAGGTGTTGCACCCGACTCAGTTAATGCCACCAGGCCTTGTACATCAGAGTGATTCGCCATGTACATTGCAGCCATTGCGATCGCTTCATCCTTACGATTAAAGCGCGCATCAACACGATGCTTAGATCGTCTGGCAGCACGCTGTTTGTCTGTCTGTATGCAGACACGTACCATTGCCTCAACCGTTTGTACCGGATAGCGTCCCGCGGCTGTTTCTGCAGACAGCATAATCGCATCGGTACCATCAAGCACTGCATTGGCTACATCAAATACTTCAGCACGAGTTGGAATCGGATTTTCAATCATTGATTCCATCATCTGCGTAGCAGTAATTACCGCTCGATCTAGTTCTCTTGAACGCTTAATAAGAAACTTTTGTGCAGAAGGCAAATTAGCATCACCAATTTCTACGCCTAAATCTCCACGCGCAACCATAATCACATCAGACGCAAGGATAATCTCATCCATTACTTCTGGCACCATAGCTTCTGCACGCTCTACTTTAGCAACAATGCTTGCATAACAATCAACATCGGCTAATAAACGACGCGCTTCATTTAAGTCTTCCGCACAACGCGGAAAAGAGACCGCTACGAAATCAGCTTTAATTTTACCGATAGTGATAATATCTTCTTTATCTTTAACCGTTAGCGCTGCAGCTGATAAGCCACCACCTAATAGATTAATACCTTTATTGTTAGATAAGTTACCACCGACAATCACTGTACAGTTAATACGGCCATTAACAACATCAACAACATCTAAAACAACGCGACCATCATCAAGCAATAAACGACTTCCGTTTACAACTTCTTTTGCTAGCGCTTCATAAGTAATGCCGACTTCTCTATTATCACCCACATTCACATCCAGGTTCATATCAAGTGCAAAGTCCTGCCCTTCATCAAGCCAGACTTTATCTTCAGAAAAACGAGCAATACGAATTTTTGGACCTTGTAAATCAGCCAGAATCCCCACTCTACGACCTGTCTTTTTAGATAAAGCACGTACTTGATTCGCCCGATCTATATGATCCTGGGCAACACCGTGCGAAAAGTTTAAGCGTACGGCATCAACCCCTGCATAGAACAGTTTTTCTAAAACGCCTTCTTTATCTGTTGCAGGTCCAAGGGTTGCTAATATTTTCGTTCTTCTAATTTCAGGCATATAAAAGGGAGTGGCTATTTAAGTTATCTATGACAATACAGGAGTTCAACTACAGAAACAGTTGAATATTCTAGCTACTGTAAGGCGGGGGGTTAATTAAGCTCAGAAAAAACAGGGGGACTGCTGCCCCCCGTTTCTTCTAATAAGAAGTTTATTTTGCGTTCATCAAGGCAATTGTTGTATCGATCATACGATTTGAAAAGCCCCATTCGTTATCGTACCAGGCCAGTACTTTAACTAATGTTCCATTAGTTACTTTAGTCAAGCTTGACTCATAAGTAGATGAAGCTGGATCATGATTAAAATCCATTGAGACTAAAGGCTTAGTATTAATATTCAATACACCTTTTAAAGGACCTTCTGATGCAGCCACTAATAACTGATCAATTTCTTCTTTAGTTGTCTCTCTTGAAGCAACAAAAGTTAAATCAACCACTGATACATTTATAGTAGGTACGCGCATTGCGAAACCATCTAATTTACCAGCCATTTCAGGTAGCACTAGACCTACTGCTGCTGCTGCCCCTGTTTTTGTAGGAATCATTGATTGAGTGGCCGAACGTGCACGGCGTAAATCCGGATGATAGACATCAGTTAATACCTGATCATTCGTATATGAATGAATCGTGGTCATTAAGCCGCTTTCAATTCCGATAGCATCAATTAATGGCTTAACTAACGGAGCAAGACAGTTAGTTGTACAAGAAGCATTAGAAATAACAGTATCAGATGCTTTTAAAATCTCATGATTAACACCATAAACAATGGTTGCATCAACATCTTTTCCGCCTGGCGCAGAAATAATGACTTTTTTAGCGCCTGCAGCTAAATGCGCAGAAGCTTTTTCTTTAGTAGCAAAAAAACCAGTACATTCATGTACTACATCAACACCTAACTCAGCCCACGGAAGTTTTGCTGGATCTCTTTCCGCTAAAACTCTGATTTTATCGCCATTAATAACAATATAATCGCCTTCTACATTGACTTCAAAAGGAAATTTTCCATGCACAGTATCATATTGCGTTAAATGTGCATTAGTTTCTGCGTCGCCTAAATCATTGATTGCAACGACTTCAACTTCACCTGTACGGTTTGCTTCATATATAGCACGTACAACATTACGACCAATACGGCCATAACCATTAATTGCAACTTTAATCGCCATCAAGTTTTCTCCAAAAGATAAATGTAAAAGGTTTATTCATGCACTAAAGATGCACGAAAATTCTTGAAACTATAACAAATTTTTTAGGGGTGCGTCTATCGAATTCGCACTCAAGCAGACAATAAAAAAGGGAGGACTAAATAATCTGAAGTTTCCCAATAATTATTTATGGTAAAATTGAAACTATGTAGCATTGTGTATTTCAGCTACTCAATAATTGGGAAACTTCAGTAAATAATTAGCCCTCCCTTTCTGTGGATTTATTTAATTACACTTGCGGTCCCGCTTTGGAATAGTCAAAGTTACCCGTTGCATCTTTATATTTTTCAAAGTTATTTATAAACATACCAGCTAATTTGGTCGCCGTTACATCATAAGCAGCTTTATCAGACCATGCATTTCGCGGATTAAGAAGCTTGGCATCGACATCTTGCAGAGTTTTAGGTACACATAAGTTAAATAGCGGCACATTTTCAAACTCAGCATCATGAATACTGCCATCTAAAATACTATTAACACAGGCGCGAGTCGCCTGAATACTCATACGCTCGCCAACACCATAACCACCACCAGCCCAGCCAGTATTTACCAGATAAGCACGAACACCATAGCGCTCCATTTTCTCACCCAGTAACTGAGCATAAATAGTTGGGTGCAACGGCAAAAAAGCTTCCCCGAAACAGGCAGAAAATGTCGCTTTTGGCTCAGTAACCCCTCGTTCAGTTCCCGCCACTTTAGCAGTATAGCCAGACAAAAAGTAATACATAGCCTGCTCTTTATTTAGCTTGGAAACAGGTGGCAAAACACCAAAAGCATCGCAAGTTAAAAAGATAATGCTTTTGGGCATTCCGCCTTTCAAGCCTGGACGATGGTTATCTATATGTTCAATAGGGTAAGAACCCCGGGTATTTTCCGTCTTCGAATTATCAAAATAGTCAACAACTCCATCATCGTCTGCCACCACATTTTCCAGCAATGCATGACGTTTAATAGCCCCATGAATTTCTGGCTCACTCTCTTCAGAGAGCCCTATGGTTTTTGCGTAACAACCCCCTTCAAAATTGAAGATTCCACTTTCATCCCAACCATGCTCATCATCGCCTATTAATTGGCGATTTGCATCGGTGGATAGCGTTGTTTTGCCAGTCCCTGAAAGACCAAAGAATATGGTTACTTCATCGTCTGCACAAACATTTGCACTACAGTGCATGGATAAAATACCCTTTAAAGGCAACCAGTAGTTCATCATGGTGAAGATACCCTTCTTCATTTCCCCTCCATACCAGGTGCCACCAATGATAGCGATATTTTTTTCTATATTAAAAATCACAAAAACTTCGGAATTCAGCCCATGCCCCTGCCATTTTGTATTAGTAAGATTGCTGGCATTATAAACACGAAAGTCAGGTGCAAAATTTGCTAACTCCTGCAGCTCAGGACGAAGAAACATATTTTTGACAAAATGAGACTGCCAGGCAAATTCGGTAATAAACCGGGCTGATATTCGCGTATCACCACTTGCTCCTGCATAACCATCGGTTACATACAGGTCTTTACCCGAAAGGTAATCAATCACTTCATCATAAAGCTCATCAAATATTTCCACAGAGACCGGCTTATTCACCTCACCCCAGGCAATGTATTCTTGAGAAGGTCCAGCTGTACAAAGTATTTATCTTTTGGTGATCGCCCGGTAAACTTCCCCGTATCGATCATTATCGTACCACTGCTTGCTACACGCCCTTCCTTGTTATTGAGTTCATGCTCAAAAAGCTCATCATAGCTCAAATTATGATAGACACTTCCAACACTTTTTAACCCTAAACTCTCCGCACTTAAATCACTCATTTACTGCCTCCCTTTAGACAAAAATAATTGCCATAATTTAAAAACAGTTGCCATTGTATCCATTAAACCTAGAAAAATCAGTTGCCCACGGTTTCTAGCACAAGCTTTTGATCCCACAGCACTTCAAAAAAATGCCCGCTTAACCTATGGGTGAAGCTAAGATTTTTTTAAAGCACTGTGCAAGCAATACCTTGCACTATAAATTCGCGTTTAACTGGTTTTTCTAGGTTGAAAATGACAACAATCTACATAACAACTTAATAATATATTAAAATATTTTTTCATTCAAACTATTGCTGAAAAAATCACACGCGTTCTTTCTACAGCCCACAGCATCAAGCATAACCAATAGTCTGTTATGTTATAATCTGATTAATATTTTTTAACCTCGGGGAGTTGTCTTTAGCCTATATGCATTGCTACATAGTGCGAGCAAAAACCTACTCCCTTTATTTTAAGGAATACGCACGACACACTTGAGCATAATATGGAGCACGGTTCTTTAAAGACGGTAAAAGTATGCAATATAATCCCCCTCCTTAGTTAAGGAGGGGCCAGGGGAGGTTTGATATATGTTGTTATACGCCCCCCCCCCCTCAATCCCCCCTTCTCAAGGGGGGATTGAGGCTAAAAGCAGATACTTTTACACCCCCTAAAGACCTGCGCCCCATATAGTAATGCAAAAGTGTGTCCTACACTTTCCCTACATAACCTCTCACACGAGCCATCTACAAATGCCAGTATCACTACAAACACTTGAAACCATCGTCCGCGAGGCCGGAGAAATCGCCCTAAGTCAATTTAATGACCTACAAAACCTGGAAGTTTCACAAAAAAGCCCGCGTGACTTTGTTACTGCAGCAGATATCGCCGTTGAAAAGTTTTTAAAACAGGCTCTCGCCCAGCATTACCCTGAGTATGGATTTTGGGGAGAAGAAAGCGGACAAAGCGAAAACCAGACTCAACGATGGGTTGTTGACCCAATTGACGGCACCCACTCGTTTGCTAAAGGACAATATTTTTGGTCCATCAGTGTCGCACTAGAAATTGATGATGAACTGATTTTTGGTGCGGTTTACGCGCCCGCATTAAATGTTTATTACTGCGCTAAAAAAGGCCATGGCGCCTTTAAAAATGGCCAGAAAATCAATGTTTCCAGCGAAACTGACTTAGGAAACTCGATGATTGCAACAGGATTTGCCTGCTTACGCTCTTATCTGGAAGAAAACAACCTGGAACGCTTTTGCAGAATTGCACAAAAAACAACGGGACAACGTCGTTTTGGTTCAGCTGCAATGGATTTATGCTTAGTTGCCGACGGGCAAGTTGATGCTTTCTGGGAGCAGGAATTAAATTTGTATGATGTTGCTGCAGGTGCCTTAATCGTACTTGAAGCAGGTGGTACGATAACTGATTTCAAAGGTAATAACGGTGTATTCCCTAAGCATATTCTAGCCAGTAATGGCACAATTTTAGATGAACTTTTGCAGCTGATGTAAGCTTTGGGATAGCCTGTATCTCGACAAGACTCTGTAGATTGGATATTTCACCTATGCCCCACCCAATCTCATTGCGCCTGATATTTCTACGCAAATAGAATAACCAAACCTTTACTGGAGTTTCTTAACTCTAATAATTAAATTGCCTGGGGCTAATAGTGCCTTTGCCTGTATTAACGGCCCCGACGTCCTGCCTTAGCAGTCTCGAAACCAACTTTTAACGGCTTACCGTTAAAATCTTTACCATCAAGCCCAGCAATTGCAGCACGCGCTTCATGTCCTTCCATTTCGATAAAACCAAAGCCTTTGCACTGCCCGGAAAATACATCAGTCACAAGTTTAAGTGAACGTACTTTACCAAATTCAGCAAACAAAGCCTCAAGATCAGTTTCACTTGTGCTAGCAGACAAATTTCCAACAAATAGTTTTTTCAATTCTTTTCCCTTTGCGAGTATGTAGGAGGGTTAAATAAATTAAGCCACAAAAAAAGAACCCCGCCGGAGCGGGGTTCTGCGTATCTAAGGCGTGACGCCTTAGGCCGCTGTAACACTCGTAGCCTGAGGGCCTTTAGGACCATCTTCTACTTCATAAGCAACTGCTTGATCTTCATTTAAAGTTTTAAATCCAGAACCCTGGATAGCACTAAAATGAACGAATACATCTGCACCGCCATCATCTTGAGAAATAAAACCAAAACCTTTGGCCTCGTTAAACCACTTTACTGTACCTGTAGCCATGAAACTTTTCACCTGAAAATAAATTAAACAAATAGGGTGTGCGTACAGCTAGTGAAACGGGGAAACCAGAAGGGGGTAACACGGTGGGAACAACCATTACTGCCAATTACAAAACCTGTAGCTTTGTCTACTATATGAGAATTTTGATCAATTTACCAGAAATAATTTATAATTCAGCCATTTATTATCTTAATTTTATATTTCTCTATACTAATTCACTATGGAACGCGCACGGAATAAGTTAGGCATCTGGCGCAGTGTTTGATTCATATTTAAGGCGCAGAAGACGTATAAAAAGACAAGCAAGTTGTCGAAGTTATTCCGTGTGCACTCCTTAGGAGTCAAAGTTTAATAAATCCAAAACGTTTTGTAGCCCGTATGGAGCTGGCGGAATACGGGAAAGTAAGTACGCCGCTCTTCCTGTATTACGCAAGCTCCATACAGGCTACATTAGAGAGTAGACTTTCGGACATTATTAAACCCGCATTCCTAAGCATTAAACTTAAGTATATCCTATAGCTATGAAGCAAACAGCGATAAAAGCAAACATTAATTTCCAGCAATTACTCAAGCAATTTCTGGAAATTCTTCCTGCAGAAGCTGTTCTATATCAGGAAGAAGATTTACGGCCATTCGAATGTGACGGTCTGGCTGCATACCGCCAGTTACCTTTGCTTGTCGTTTTACCCGACACAGTAAAACAAGTGCAGGACATATTACGCCTATGTAATAAAGTTGACCTTCCTGTGGTAGCCAGAGGAGCAGGAACAGGTTTGTCTGGAGGTGCATTACCTCACGCACAGGGGCTGTTACTTTGCCTGACAAAACTAAAAAACATTATTTCCATTGATCAGGAACTCCGCACTGCCCGTGTGCAGCCAGGCGTACGTAATCTAGAAATCTCACAAGCAGTTAAACACCTTGGTTTATATTATGCACCTGACCCTTCCTCACAAATTGCCTGCACTATCGGCGGTAATGTAGCTGAAAATTCTGGCGGTGTACACTGCTTAAAATATGGCTTAACAGTACACAATATTCAGCAAATAAAAATTGTCAGTATTGAGGGTCAACTCATTACCCTAGGTGGCAATGGATTAGATACTCCCGGCTATGATTTACTGGCTTTAATGACTGGCTCCGAGGGTATGCTCGGCGTCATTGTCGAAGTCACTGTAAAATTATTACCCAAACCAGAATGCACGCAAACATTATTAGCTGCATTTGATGATGTAAGCAAAGCAGGAGCAGCTGTCGCCAATATTATTTCAGCCGGAATTATACCTGCTGGCTTGGAGATGATGGATAAACTAGCTATTCAAGCCGCTGAAGATTTTGTCCATGCAGGGTACCCAAAAAATGCTGCTGCCATTTTATTATGTGAACTCGATGGTAATCGAGGCGAAGTTGACACTCATACCCTGGCAGTACATGAAATTTTAATCACCAGTGGTGCCACTGAAGTGCGTACTGCAAGAGATGAACAGCAAGGCATCACATTCTGGAAAGGCCGTAAATCTGCCTTCCCGGCAGTAGGTCGCATTTCTCCTGATTATTATTGTATGGACGGCACTATTCCACGCAAAAAACTGGCTCATGTATTGCTGGAAATGACTGAAATGTCACAACAATATGGGCTTGCTATTGCTAATGTTTTTCATGCGGGCGATGGTAATTTACACCCTTTAATTCTTTATGATGCTAATATTCCAGGCGAGCTGCAACGAGCAGAGGATTTTGGCGCTAATATCCTCGAGCTGTGCATTAAAGTTGGCGGCACTATCACAGGTGAACACGGCGTAGGCATGGAAAAATTAAATCAGATGTGCGTGCAATTTGAACTCACGGAGCTCAATCAATTTCATGCAGTCAAAGCAGCATTTGACCCTAAATCCTTATTAAACCCAGGCAAGGCAATACCAACTTTACATCGCTGTGCTGAATTTGGTGCCATGCACATACATGATGGAAAACTTCCTCACCCTGAGCTGGAGCGTTTTTAATGCATTCCACTCAAAACGACCTAAGCAAACAGATACAGGACACAGTTCTGCAAGCCATCAATACAAATAAAACCTTTACCATTAAAGCCGGCGGATCAAAAGATTTTTATGGACGCAATGTTACTGCTGATAAGCTCTTAAGCCTTGCAGAACACCAGGGCATTATTAGCTATGAACCGACAGAGCTGGTTATTAAAGCTCGCTCAGGGACACCCTTAAAAATATTACAACAAGTTCTGGCAGAAAATAGGCAAATGCTAGCATTTGAACCCCCTGCCTATCATGAAAAAACCACTTTAGGAGGTACTCTTGCAGGTAATTTTTCCGGACCACGCCGTGCATATAGTGGCGCTGCCCGAGACTATGTATTAGGTACTACTGTGCTCAACGGCAAAGCTGAAATATTATCTTTTGGTGGCGAAGTCATAAAAAATGTTGCCGGCTATGATATTTCTCGTCTAATGACAGGAGCACTAGGAACACTAGGAGTAATACTGGAAGCCTCCCTAAAAATAGTGCCTATGCCAGAAGCTGAAATAACCCTTATGCAACAAACATCCATAGATGCAGCCCTGCTAAAACTTCATCAATGGTCCCAACTTCCCTTACCCATCAGTGCCAGCTGCTTTTATCAAGACAAACTTTATATTCGCCTGTCCGGCACCGAGAAAGCCATTGATAATGCTCAGCAATCGATCGGAGGAGAAATATTAAAACAGGCGCACAATTTCTGGCAATCAATAACAGAGCAGACACACCCTTTTTTCCATAGCACGCAAGCTTTATGGCGCATTTCATTAGCATCCAACACACCCGCCTTACCTTTGGAAGGTGACTATCTTTATGAATGGGGCGGCGCATTACGCTGGTTAAAAAGCGACCTAGATCTGCAATCAATCCGTTCTGAGCCTAACTTATCAGGCGGCCACGCCACTCTGTTTCGCAGCCTAGGCGAGCGCAACGATATCTTTCACCCTTTACCCACACCTCTATTAAATAGCATAGTTTCAATTTTACCATAAATAATTATTGGGAAACTTCAGTAACAGAGCAGACACACCCTTTTTTCCATAGCACGCAAGCTTTATGGCGCATTTCATTAGCATCCAACACACCCGCCTTACCTTTGGAAGGTGACTATCTTTATGAATGGGGCGGCGCATTACGCTGGTTAAAAAGCGACCTAGATCTGCAATCAATCCGTTCTGAGCCTAACTTATCAGGCGGCCACGCCACTCTGTTTCGCAGCCTAGGCGAGCGCAACGATATCTTTCACCCTTTACCCACACCTCTATTAAAATTGCATCAACGATTAAAACTGGCTTTTGATCCGCATGGACTATTTAATATAGGTCGTATGTATGCTGACTTTTAAATTAATTCTTTTATGCAAACCCAGACAACAGAATATTTTTTAAAATCAGCACTAGGCCAGGAAGCAGATAATATTATACGTTCCTGCGTGCATTGTGGGTTCTGCACTGCTACCTGCCCTACTTATCAATTATTAGGTGATGAACGCGACGGCCCCAGAGGCCGCATTTATTTAATAAAACAAATCATCGAAGGACATTCGGTAAGCAGCAAAACACAGTTACATTTAGATCGCTGTTTAAGCTGTCGCGCCTGTGAAACTAGTTGCCCATCTGGCGTACAGTATGGCCGATTAGTCGACATAGGGCGCCAATTAATAGAAGATAAAACGACGCGCCCAAGTCATAAGCCGAATAATACGCCTTATACTAAGAAACTGAAGTTTCCCAATTATTGAGTAGCTGAAATACACAATGCTGGTGTATCGAGGTTTATTTTAGGTGGTTTTGCCATGTTTATAGCAAACCCCTACTTAATTCCCCTTAGGCAATAGCATTTGAAACGAATGAAAAGACTATTTTTTTCATATAGTTGTAGCATAGTTTCAATTTTACCATAAATAATTATTGGGAAACTTCAGTTTATTACTCAGTGGTTGTCTTATGTCATTTCCTTATAAAAAAAATATCGAAAAGTCGATGAAGAAATTTTATGACTCACTTTGTGAAAAAAATAAGTTAGCATAGTTTCAATTTTACCATAAATAATTATTGGGAAACTTCAGCTAAGAAAAATTTTACCTTATCCATCCCGGGTTACTATTTTATTAACAATCGGTCGACAACTTAAACCTCTGCTACCCCAGTCATTAAAGCGACAGATACCTGGCAGGCAAAAAACCAGCACATGGCCTGCTTATATTCCGGAAAACTCAGGACAAGCACGAAAAATGCTAATCCTAGAAGGCTGCATACAATCTGTTACTACCCCCAATACCAATACCAATTCAACTACGGCAAATATTCTACGCAAGCTCGGCATTACGCTTATTGCTCCTGACAAAGCTGGCTGTTGTGGCGCAGTCAGCCAGCATTTATCCGCACAACAGGAAGCATTAAATTTTATGCGCCGAAATATTGATGCCTGGTGGCCTTATATCGAACAAGGTATCACAGCAATCATCATTACAGCCAGCGGCTGTGGTGCCATGGTAAAAGAATATGGCTATCATTTAAAACAAGACGAACATTATGCAGATAAAGCACAAAAAATTAGTGAGCTTGCCAAAGATATCAGCGAAATCCTTTTGCAAGAAGAATTACCCCTAAGCCGCATTAAACCATCTATTAAGAATATTGCATTCCAAAGCCCATGCACACTACAACATGGCCAGCAACTTGATGGTGTTGTTGAGTCTATTCTTAAGCGTTGTGGTTTTGAACTTAGCGCTGTTGATGATACACATTTATGCTGTGGCTCAGCAGGCACTTATTCCATTTTACAGGCTGATTTAGCGCAGCAGCTCTTATATAACAAACTGACAAATTTACAAAGACACCAGCCTGAACTGATAGTCACAGCAAATATAGGCTGTCAATTACACCTGCAAAGCCAGGCGAGCATTCCTGTTAAGCACTGGATAGAACTGCTGGATGAAAGCTTTGTTTAACCTAGAATTCGCAACTGACCGCTATAAAGCACTATAAACAACTAGACTGACATTATGTTTAAATTTTTACCCGGCATTATCTTAATACAACTGGTAACAGGCGGCCTGATAGTGATGGCTCTTAATGGGTCACATGATTTTCAACTCATTATTGTGCTCGCAATGATTGCATTTATAAGTGCTATTTTGTCAGCATTCTGGTTTTCATCCATTGCACGTAATATTTTTCACGACCAGCAGACCGTCCTACGCGAGCAGCACGCACAGGACAGAGAAAGCTTTTTAAAGGAGGCCGGAGAAGAAAAAGCCAGCGCAATTGAAGAAAAATCTCAAATGCAGGATATGCATGCACGCGAACGCGAAAGAATACTACTGGATGCCGAACGAGAGAAAAGTGACATTCTTGCAGAAAGCTATAAGAAGATTGAAAAAGCAACCAGAAAAGCCCATGCAAAAGCAAATTTCAAGGTAGGCGTAGCTTTTGCTACGGCTGTTGGTGCGGGAGGTATTATGATATTCAGCCAGTTGGTCACTATCGGTGTAATGCTTTTGGTGGCATCAGGAAGCGGGTTAAGCGGCTATATCCTGCGCGCCCGACAAGAAGGTCTATCATACAAAAAACAGGCTCTTATTAATGGGCAGCGCTTGCTAATAGAGCAAACAGATATGACAGCATTGGATAATTTCAAACTGAAAGACAAACCTTAGATATATGAGTATTTTTAGTCAGGCCTAACCTAACATTTAATTCTGCTGACCATTCTCAACGAATTCCCCCAAGATTATTGTATTTACAATAACAATAAACGTATATACAATAAAAATCCATGAAAATTGAATATGACCCAATTAAAAGTGAAAACAATAGGCTTGAAAGAGGGTTATCCTTCGAACTAGCCGCAGAGTTTGAGCTTGATACGGCTATCATTCGAATAGATATTCGCCAACAATATGGTGAACCACGCTTTAATGCACTGGGGTTTATTTTAGACCGTCTTTATCATCTGACATTTACCATTAGGGCTGATGTTATCCGTGTTATCAGTTTTCGTAAGGCTAATAAGCGAGAGGTGAATTATTATGTTCGTAACCACTAAATCAGGCAGAAAAATAAAACTTCCAAACGACACGGAAGATGCTGAAATCACTAGACAGGCACTTGCCGATGGTACCTATCTTTCTGATGAAGAATTGGCTCAATTAAAACCAGTTACGGAATTTTCAGAACTGGAAAGCGCAGTCAAGGCATCAGTGGGGCGCCCCATGTCAAACAACCCAAAAAAGCCAATCAATATCCGTCTATCACCCGAAGTCTTAGAGTATTTCAGAGCGACTGGAAAAGGCTGGCAAACGCGCATGGACAGTGTATTGAGGGAATACGTCGAGTCACATCATAGGTAAGTGATGGTGGTTTCAATTTCTTAACCTCACTGTCTTCATTAGGTGGATTCTATCTCGTAATCTCAGTACTACCATATTTAAATGGCTCAGAAATCACCACTTTAATCAGCTGCCCTTTTTTAAGAGAAACATCTGCCTGCAGATTATTAGCAATTGCACAGCTTTCTTTATCCCATTCACTACCTACCCGCTTCAATAATGCCGAAATACTTTCCCCTGATCTGGCAGAGATGATACGTAGCCTTTGCTGCTTAATTTTCATCTTTTCTTTAGACCTTAGCTGATGAAAAGTAGCAATAGATTTTTTAATATCCCGGCGGTTTGTTTGTTGCTGCCAGATTTTTATTGATTGAGGTCAATCGAAACATCTGTTTCTGAAAGGCAACCCAGGTGATTATAGCCTCTTGCCTGCTCTTATTAATAGTTACCTGACTAGCTGAAAACCCTCCAATACTCAGCTTACTGACTGATTAGCTATTTTTGCCTTATTAAGAAAGTCATGGGCGGCCTTAACCGGATCATTTCCTTCACCCTGAAGCTCCAATATTAATAAGCCATCTTTCTGTTTGTTAACTGCTGACACATATTGAGGCTGGTTAGATATTTTCCAGTCACCTGGAAAAGTAAGCCCAATATTCATTGTTGGGTGTAGAAAATCCTGCTCGACAATCACCCCCTGTCTAGCATCAGAACCAACGATAAACCATTAAATTTATTTAGGAAGGCTTTATGATTTTTTGCGATCAAATAACGTTTCTGCTGAAACTTTTTCTCTGCATTTAACTCGACCGCCCTTACTTCAGTTGCTTTAACTCGTTTTGGCGTCGACGGATGTGTGGCAAAAAAGGAGAACTGATCTCCCTCCTGCCCCTTTCTTTCTGTTTCGCGATCCAGAGTGTTAAGAAAAGTAGTAATACCTTCAGGGGTCCATCCCGATTTAATTGCCAGCAACTGCCCTATCGCATCAGCGTCGTTTTCTTGTGTTCGACTATAAGGCGCAAGAATTGTCGAATTAAGTAGCGAGCCGGCCCCTGACACAGTATGCGCAAGAAAGGGGCTAACTATACCTACTGCAGCTGATGTTATTCCCGTGACTAGCCCTATCGGAGCAGCACGTGTTAAACGCTGTACAGAATGACGCGCTGCAACATGGCCAATCTCATGACCGATGACACCGGCCAGTTCATCTTCAGAATTTAATAGGACCAGTAGGCCACGACTAACATAGACATAGCCTCCAGGCAGAGCAAAAGCATTCGGTTCTTCAAGATCGACAATCTGAAATTGATAATTAACATCCTGATAAGGTGACTTTTCTGCCAGGCGCTGACCAATTGATTGTATATAGCTGACTAATTCAGGGTTATCAAATAAACCCATTTGCTCGGCTACTTGCCTGGCATTTTCTTCTCCAAGTTGCTTTTCGCCTTCAACCGACATTAAAACTATTTCATGACTTCCTGTCACCGGGTTAACTGCACAGCCATAGATCAAAATAGCGGAAACAATTATAATGATTTTTTTCAGTATTTGGAATATCTGCTTCATTGCCGTTTATTAACCCTTTTTTAACTTAATCAATCGTTCTTCCAAATTTATTTTGTATGTGCCGCGCATTATCGCCTTCAATTTTATTAATCGTACGGATTTGCTCTGGCGATGCTTCAATAATACGCTTAAGCACAAACCAGCTGACACTTTCGGTATAAGGCTTGGTAGTTAACGAGCCCCGGTAATGATAAAAGCTTGGGGTGGTGCTTAAAAAATCACTAAAAATATCACTCAATTTGACTTCGCCAGTTTGAAGTTCAGCTTTAGTATTTTCCTGTTTTGGAATCTTATTTAAAAACTCACTAATAAATTTGTTTTCTTTCCCCATTTTAAATAATGCAGCAATAACCAGATAATGCGGTGTATCACTCTCGTTTAGCGGAGGTACCTGGTTGACAATATGTAATTCCATCGGAAATGTCATGCCATCAATTAAATGCTCAGACGGGGTATGAAAGTGCATTTGCTTTAACTCATACTCCCGTCCATCACTACTAACAGTACTACCCTTATCAAAATCCAGTTGTACCGTATACCCCAGATTTTTGATTGCATTGATTTTATCCTGAAAATGCAGGGTAATTCCATGCCCCTTTGAAGCTTTTATTTCAGCAGATAAAATATTAATAGGAGATTGAATCAAGCCATGATCAAGCCCGGGTATAAAGTAGCTTTCTTGATTACTGTGCTGCTCCTTATCTATTGCAATCGGCACTTTATACTCTGCACAACCAGCGACTACCATTGCTATTAAAAGCATGATAGGGAAACTGTTTCTCATTTGCTTCTTTGCCTCCGGGTAAAAATTTATTCTCTTAGATGTACTTAGAAATGCGGACTTAATAATACCCGAAAGTATTCACCCCCCCCACTTGTTAAGGAGTTAGCGGAGGTTTGGTATATTAAAACTAGTCACGCAACATCAATGATCTATGTTTTTATACGACCCCCCCTTCTCAAGGGGGGAGGCTAAAAACTCATACTTTCACAGCTTCTTTAGCCTGACGAAGACTCGGCAGGAGCCATATTTAGTCCTTAACCATCACCTGCACCCTACGAGTAATACCACAAAGCAAAGTATAGGGGATAGTCTCTGCACCGGCAGCAATCTCTTCAACAGGCAGACCATCGCCCCACAATAAAACCTGATCTCCCACTTGTATGTCAGTATGCTCCGTTAAATCAACAGTGATCATGTCCATAGACACTCGCCCAACCAGTGGTACACGCTTATTATTGATTAATACTGGGGTACCTTGCTTAGCATAACGCGGGTAGCCATCGCCATAGCCTATAGAGACCACTCCAAGACTTGTATCCTTATCCGCCACCCAGCTACCACCATAACCTACTGCCTCACCCTTTTTAACTTGCTTAAGCGCAATAACCTGCGAATACAGGCTCATCACCGGCAATAACATTAATTGCTGAGCTGTCTGCTGCAACAAGGGGGAAGCGCCGTAAAGCATCAGCCCGGGCCTTATCCAATCCTGACGAGTCTCAGGCCAGGCAATAATAGCAGCTGAATTCGCGCTACTTCTTTGCCCAACATTGAGTTTAGTTACCTCATTAAACAGCTGTAATTGCCGTGTCGTTTTATCACCCTGAATATCATCCGCATTTGCAAAGTGAGTCATAAAGTTAATTTCAGGCTGCACTCCGCTGCATTGCTGTAGCCGCTGCAACACGACTGAAAATTGCTCAGGACGAATGCCTAGGCGGTTCATGCCCGTATCAATTTTTATCCAGATGGAGATTGCACGCTGCAACATAGCTGATTCTAATATACTAAGCTGCTGCTCTGTATGAATAACTGACTCTAACTGATAGCGCTGTAATAATTCTAGCTCATCAAGCTGAGAGAAGCCTTGCAAGACCAGAATTCTGCCTTGCACACCCGCTTCCCGAATACGAATTCCTTCATCAATACGGGCAACGGCCAAGGCATCAACAACATCCGTCAAAGAGTTCGCCACGCATATTAAGCCATGCCCATAAGCATTAGCCTTGATCACCGCCATTAAATTTGATTTCGGGGCAAGCTCTCTTACTTTGCGTACATTATGCCGTAAAGCATTAATATTGAGTTCAATATGCGCGGCCGCCTGGATCACTCATAATCTCCATCGGCATAAGGATTATGTACACAATTCTCAAAGCGTGTATATTTACCCAGAAAGGTAAGACGTACTGTACCAATCGGTCCATTTCTTTGTTTACCAATAATAATTTCAGCCATGCCTTTATCCGGGCTATCCTCGTTATACACTTCATCCCGGTAAACAAACATAATAACATCGGCATCCTGCTCAATACTTCCTGATTCACGCAGATCGGACATAACCGGGCGCTTATTAGGACGTTGCTCCAGATTTCGGTTTAACTGGGATAAGGCAACGACTGGCACATTCAATTCTTTCGCCAGAGTTTTTAATCCTCGAGAAATATCAGATATCTGTGCAACCCGGCTTTCACCACTGGAGGGGGACTGCATTAACTGCAAGTAATCCAGCACAATCAAGCCTAGCTGGCCATGATCACGAGTTAATCGTCTTGCTCTGGAACGCACTTCATTCGGGGTCAATGCAGGAGTATCATCGATAAACAGCTTGGTTTCAGCTAATAAATTAATGGCCGAGGTTAATCGTGGCCATTCATCATCATCTAGTTTACCGGTTCTTACTTTATGCTGATCGATACGCCCCAGCGATGACATCATACGCATCGCCAGTGAATCCCCCGGCATCTCCATACTATATACGGCAACAGGCAAGCCACTTCCTACCGCAACATTTTCTGCCATATTCATGGCAATCGTGGTTTTACCCATTGAGGGTCGACCAGCAACAATAATTAAATCACCTGCCTGCAAACCTGAAGTCATTTCATCTAGGTCGGTAAAGCCAGTGCTGGCCCCCGTAATACTTCCTTCTTGCTCAAATAGAACTTCAATTTTCTCAACGGCAGTACCCAGCAAATCCTTAATCGAAATAAAACCTGCCTGACCTTTTTGGCGTTGCTCAGCAATTTCAAATACGCTTTTTTCTGCACCTTCCAGCAAATCACTGGTCGTTACACCTTCCGGGTTAAACGCAGACTCAGAAATATCTGTGCCCACATGTATTAGTTGTCTTAATACCGAACGATCGCGCACAATATTGGCATAAGCAACAATATTTGCGGCACTGGGCGTGTCTTTTGCCAGAACACTTAAATAAGCCAGACCACCTGCATCCTGCAGTTCATTTATTTTACCTAGCGCCTCAGAGATCGTGACTACATCAAAAGGAATCTGTTTTTCAGCTAAATCCTGAATAACATGAAAAATAAGTCGGTGATCTTTGCGATAAAAATCAACTTCGCTCACTTTATCCGCAACAGTATCCCAGCGCTCATTATCCAGCATCAAGCCACCGAGCACGGATTGCTCTGCCTGAATTGAATGCGGTGGTACTTTTAAAGAGTCTATCGCTCGATCGCGACTTCTAAATTCATTTTCAGCCATACGCCTGTTTTTAATATCGGGGAGTGAGGTTTAGCCCTACCTGTGTGATGAAACAAAACCCTAAAACTACATGCTCATCAATTTGCGCCATTTGGTTTCGAGAGGACGAAAACACATACAACACTACATTTGCTATGTACGAAAAGTAACATACACAGCTAATAATTATGCAAACAAACAGGAGTAAAAGAGCTTTAGCATTTTTTATAACAGCAATAACTTTAGAGACTGTGAAAGTATATGCTTTTAGCCTCCCCCCTTGAGAAGGGGGGATCGTATAAAAGCATATGTTATTGATATTACGTGATTAGTTTTAATATATCAAACCTCCCCTAACCCCTCCTTAACTAAGGAGGGGGATTTTGTTGAATACTTTCACAGTCTCTAAAGCTATTGCACTCCTCTTTTCATTGCAATAAAGTAAATATGATAAGTATGAGAAAATATTTATGATTATACTTCTCGCACTAATCATGTGAAATATATTAATAAAAATCCATAAAAAAAGGGCTGTAATCAAATAATTACAACCCTTTTTTGCTGATCGATTCATACTGAGTTTAACAGAACCTAATCCATAATAAACAAAGCATATCGATAAAACGATTAACGTTTTGAATACTGAGGACGTTTTCTCGCTTTATGTAAACCAACTTTCTTACGCTCCACTTTACGTGAATCACGCGTAACAAATCCTGCTTTTCTTAACTCAGGACGCAATGTTTCATCATATTCCAATAATGCGCGAGTTACACCGTGACGGATTGCACCAGCCTGCCCTGAAGGGCCGCTGCCTTTAACCACAACATTGATGTCGAATTTATCATTTAATTCTAATAATTCTAACGGTGAACGAGAAACCATCTCATCGGTTTTACGACCGAAATAAACGTCAATTGCTTTATCGTTAACTGTAAATTTTCCAGAACCTGATTTAGCATACACACGTGCTATCGCACTTTTGCGTCGTCCTGTTCCGTAATATTGAGCTTCTGCCATGATATTAACCTGTTAGTTGCCTAAAGTTCTAAAACTTTAGGTTGTTGAGCTTGATGACCATGTTCAGGGCCCGCATACACTTTTAACTTTTTAAACATTGCACGACCCAGAGGGTTCCTTGGCAACATTCCTTGAACTGCATTATTGATAATGCGATCTGGAAAAGTTTGTCTTAATTTACCTAAACTAACACTTTTCAAGTTACCAATGTAACCTGTGTGATGATAGTACATTTTGTCTTTTTCTTTATTACCTGTCACGCCGATTTTCTCAGCATTAATGACGATAATATAATCACCTGTATCTACATGAGGTGTATATTCTGGCTTATGCTTACCGCGAAGGCGTCGTGCAACTTCGGTAGCCAGACGTCCAAGCGTCTTACCCTCTGCATCAATCACATACCAATCGCGCTTTACTTCCGCTGGTTTTGCGCTAAATGTTTTCATATTTATTATCTTTTTGTAAGATTTTAAGTTAGCCGTCCATTATATTAAATTTAAACTTTTCTTTCAAGCCCTTAGAGGCAAGATTTAATAATACCTGGAACCTTGGCGCAAATATTTTGTTCACATTCAAGACGAAAAAACAGGTGCATAGCAGGCTACGCAGCTTTTTAAACAACGCAGAAGAGAAACAAAAAGATAAGTCAGAAAAATACTAGCCACCCTGGCTCTGGCTTTTCAGCATATCCAGCGCAAGTGCTTCGGCTATTTTAACTCCATCCACGGCAGCCGATAAAATCCCACCAGCATACCCTGCTCCTTCCCCAGCTGGATAAAGCCCTTGAGTATTGATACTTTGCAAGGACTCTCTGTCTCGCTTTAAACGGATTGGCGAAGAAGTGCGAGTTTCCACGGCGGTTAAAATGGCATCATGCATGGCAAAACCCCGAAGTTTTTTATCAAACTCAGGAATGGCCTCCCGTATCGCTGCAATTGCGTAATCCGGCAAACTATGACTTAAGTCACCTAGTTTCACACCCGGTTTATAAGAAGGCTCAACACTACCTAATTGATGACTGGCTTTATTATTGAGAAAATCACCCACTAATTGTGCAGGGGCATCGTAGCTCTCTCCACCTAAGACAAAAGCATGTTTTTCTAATTGATTTTGCAATTCCAGACCTGCCAGAGGGTGACCTGGATAATCTTGCTCTGGATCTATACCCACAACAATCGCACTATTAGCATTACGCTCATTACGCGAATATTGGCTCATACCATTAGTAACAATATGCCCCTCTGCTGAAGTTGCTGCAACGACAGTACCTCCAGGACACATACAGAAGCTATATACCGAACGACCATTTTTACAATGATGCACCAGTTTATAATCTGCCGCCCCAAGCAATTCATTGCCTGCGTAATCACCAAAACGACACTGATCAATTAATGATTGTGGATGCTCTATTCTAAAACCGATGGAAAAGGGTTTCGCCTCAATATAAACACCTTTATCAAATAACATCTGAAAGGTATCTCTAGCACTATGTCCAATAGCAAAAACTACATGCTGACTGGCAAGCGTTGTACCATTTCCCAGAAGCACACCTTGCACACGCTGATCTTCTATTATGACTTCATCAACACGCTGCTCAAAACGAACTTCTCCACCTAATGATTCAATAGTATGCCGCATTTTCTCGACCATACTAACCAGTTTAAAGGTCCCGATATGCGGTTTACTCAAATATAAAATTTCTTCCGGCGCTCCTGCCGCAACAAATTCTTCTAACACCTTACGCCCCTGATGCAGTGGGTCTTTTATTTGCGTATATAGCTTGCCATCAGAAAATGTACCAGCCCCGCCCTCACCAAATTGCACATTGGATTCGGTATTTAGCTTTCGTTTGCGCCATAAGCCAAAAGTATCAACAGTCCGTTCACGCACAGCCTTCCCGCGTTCAAGAATAATTGGTTTAAAACCCATCTGTGCTAATATCAATCCAGCAAACAAACCACAAGGCCCCATTCCTATAACAATAGGACGCTCTGACAATGATTCGGGAGCCTGAGCAACAAAGCGATAACTATCATCAGGCCTGGCTTTCACTTGTGTATCATGTGCAAACAGCTCTAATAACTGCATGTTTTTACTAGTATCCACATCCAGGCTATAGATGAAGAATATATTTCTCTTATGTCGCGCATCATAACTGCGTTTATAAACGCTGTAGTCCAGCAGTTCAGCGTCTTTAATTGCTAGTTTAGCGGTAATAGCCGAGCGTAGATCAGAGTTAGTATGCTCCAGAGGTAGTTTGATATTGCTTAAACGTATCATGTTTTAATTCATTTATATGGCTGACAGGCTAAATACGATAAGGCTCTAACTGTATGGATGCTACTCTCCTACCTAACATTTGTATCTGGCCGTTATAGCGCTCCGCACCCGTTGAAGAAAACTCAAACTGATAGCCACGCGCTATATGAACTTTGCCTTTATTATCCCGCCTTAAAGAAATCGCATTAAACGCAATATATCCATCGAGCATTTGCAACTCCATCTCATGGCAGTGCCGCTTAGTTGCCGCCAAGGCAATTTCTTTAACTTTTTGCGCACTTTGCCAGTAAAGGAATCCTGCTGTAAACAGCAATATCATAAAAATATCGGGCCACATAGCTATATCTCTAACTCGCCTTCTAAAGCTAATGCCTGCAACTCTTCTAATGGCGGCATAGCATCTAAAGATGGTAAATTAAAATAATCTAGAAACTCTTTTGTTGTGCCATATAAAGCGGGCCGACCTGGGACTTCTTTGTGCGCCAAGACCTTAACCCATTCTCTTTCTAATAAAGTTCTTATCATTTGGGAACTAACACTCACGCCACGTATTTCCTCAATATCACCTCGTGTAACAGGCTGCTGATAGGCGATGATCGCTATAGTTTCTAATAATGCTCTGGAATATCTCGGCGGTTTTTCTGCAAATAACCGTGCCACCCAAGGGGCCATATCGGTTTTCACCTGAAATCGATAACCACTCGCTACTTTATGCAGCCCTATTCCTTGATCCTTATAATCATAATGTAAAGAATCTACGGCATCCTGAATTAGCTTTTTTTCTGGCGCTTCCAACTCAGGAAAAACAGTATGTAACTGCTTAACTGTCATCGGCTGTTCCGAGGCAAATAATAGTGCCTCAATAATACGTTTAATTTTGACATTAGCATCAACAGGAACGGTGGGAGGAATATAACCCTTAGACTCAGGATTAAGGTCTAGCTCTTGTTGTGAATTTGACTGCTCAGCAACGCTATCTAATTCTTGTGATGAATTCAGATCCTCTGGGACAATATCTAACACCTGCGGCAAACTCGACTGATCAGAAACCGTAACCACTTCCTGCTCTGAACTCAACGGCTCAGCAACAGATTTTAATTCTTGTTGGGAATTTGACTGCTCATTGACCACATCAAGTTCTGCTTGCAAAAAAGCAACCTTGGCAACCAGCTCATCTATTTTTTCTTTCTGCTCAGCTTGTTTTTGCTTTGCTTTGCTTACAGCAGGTTTGACTCGTTTGGGTTTGGGTGCTGACTCTATCTTTGGTTCTGGTTCTGGTTCTGGTTCTGGAGGCAAGTCTACAACTAATTCCGCTTCGGTCAAGACAGTATCTTCAATTGCCTCAAGAGGTACTTCCTGATCTAGCTCTGACTCGTAGCTCTCCGAAGGGCTCTGCCTGGAGAATTTCGATAAGTTCTCCTTTGCTGAGCTCAAGAATGGCAAGAAACGTGACAACAACCCCGGCTTTTCCTTCTTGCCGGGTAAAGAGTCGTGTAAAAAGGAAGCTACTCTTGTCTTCGAGTCTTCCCATAATGTGGGCCATTCTTTCACGGACGGATAAAGGTTCTTTAGTTATAATATGGTGACTTAATTGATCAACGCGCCGCAATACACTTTGCAAAGCAAACACGATATCCTGTAATTGCACTTCAGGCTGAGATTTATGTACATTGACTGTCGAGGTATCTACTGTAGCAATAAATATATCCCGCTCCATACGCGGTATTTCCCCTAACTCTTCAGCCACTTTTTTAATACGTTCATATTCTTGCAAACGCCGTATTAAAACTGCTCGTGGATCCTCTTCTTCCTCTTCTGGATTCACTTGCCTAGGCAATAGCATACGTAATTTTATCTCGGCAAGCAAAGCTGCCATCAGCAAATATTCAGCTGCCAGTTCCAGCTGAAAATCGCTCATCACATCAATATACCTCATATACTGTTTGGTAATCAGTGCTATTGGTATATTGAGAATATCCAGATTCTGCTTTCTAATTAGGTAAAGCAACAAATCTAAAGGCCCTTCAAAAGCATCTAGAAACACCTTAAGTGCCTCTGGAGGGATATATAAATCTTCAGGCAATTCTAAATAAGGCTCACCCGCAACAATGGCAATTGCTGTTTGTTCATGCAAAACAGCATCCATAGTCACCCTATTGCAAACCAGCTAAAGCAAAAAACAGGTTTTTAGCAATATTTAATGGGTAGCCTAAAATAACACCTAGACTATTAGTCATTAATAATAGTACCAACAAATAAAAACCATATTGTTCAAACTGATTGTAGTAATACCCCCAGCGCCCAGGCAAAGCCCAAGATAAAATACGGCTGCCATCTAAAGGCGGTATAGGTAACAAATTCAGCAGACCCAAAATCAGATTAATCATTATTCCTGCTATCCCTATGTAAATCATAGGAATTGAGATTTCATTCGTATTAATTAAAACACCTAACCTGGCAAACAAAGCCCAGCCTGTGGCCATCAAAAAATTAGCAACAGGACCAGCTAAGGCAACGATAGCCATATCATGTTTGGGGTTGCGTAAGTTTCTGACATTAACTGGTACCGGCTTGGCCCAGCCAAAAACAAAACCTGTAAATGCAAGCATTAAACCCGGCACTAAAATTGTCCCTACCAGGTCTATATGCTTAATTGGATTTAAAGTTAAACGCCCCAGCATCCAGGCAGTATTATCGCCATATTGCTTGGCAACCCAGCCATGTGCAACTTCATGTACAGTAATGGCAAAAATTACCGGAATCACCCAGACAACAATTTTCTGTATTAATGTTAGTTCATCCATCTTAATCCTCCAGCATAGGCGCAACACCTATTCCTTGACGTACAATTTCAACCTGGTCACCAGCACAGGATATGATGGTACTATTTTCACCATTTATAATGCCTGCATCAATAACTAAAGCTAGCTCATTCTCCAGTTGCTCCCTAATCTCATAAGGGTCACTTAATGCATATTCTTCGCCCGGAAGAATTAAAGATGCGCTCAATAAAGGCTCACCTAGCTCCTCAACAATTGCCAAGGCAATATTATTATCAGGAATTCGAATACCGATAGTCTTACGCTTTGCATGCAGCATACGCCTTGGCACTTCTTTAGTCGCATCGACAATAAAAGTAAACGGCCCGGGCGTCAGCGTTTTAATTAGGCGATGCGCATCATTACTAAGCCTGGCAAAACTTGAACATTGGGCCAGGTCTTTACACAGTAAAGAAAAGTTATGTTTATCGTCTAATTGTCTAATACGTTTTATGGAGTCTAAAGCCTGTTTTTCACCAATACGACATACCAGTGCATATGACGAGTCCGTTGGACAAACGACAACCCCACCTTGACGAAGAGCCTCTGCTACTTGATAAATCAAACGTGATTGTGGGTTTTCGGGATGTATTTCAAAAAATTGAGCCATAATCTTTTATTATAATTTTAATCCGCAAAACACTGGATACATTACTTTGTACCAATGGGACTGTAAAAGTATTCAACAAAATCCCCTTAGTTAAGGAGGGCTTAGGGGAGGTTTGATATATTAAAACTAATCAGGCAATATCAATGACTTATGTTTTTATACGATCCCCCTCAATCCCCCCCTTCTCAAGGGGGGAGGCTAAAAGCAGATACTTTCACAAGCTCCGATGCGCAGCTAAGATTTTAAGTTTTTAAGCGCGTCTCTTTCTGCGGTAGTTTTTGCCACTTTATCTCGTAAATACACGGGCATAGCCTGTTCAACAGGAACTGTTTGTTGCCGCTGAACAGCAACCGACCCCAACAAAGCTATCTCTGCTGAATGAGGCAAATAATCAGCATCATAGGCTATAAGTTGTTCGCCCAGGCGCGTACTTAACTCATGCTGGTAACACTGCCACCCAGAGCCTATGCCGTAGCCGGTTAACTGCAATGCATCTACTTCCGTTGCAGGCTGAACTTTTTCTTTACCTATTAGCTGCGCAAAACCTTGTGCATCACGCTGATAAACTGCCCAGTATATTTCAGCCATGCGTGCATCTACAGCAGTAAACACGTTATCGTACTCTGTTTTTTGCAGACACGCCTGACTGATCGCCGCTAAAGTCGACACCGGCACTACAGGTAAATCTGCACCATAAGCGATACCCTGCATAACCCCTGTTGCAATTCTAAGCCCGGTAAAAGATCCTGGACCACAACCAAAAGCGATTGCATCCAGCTGTTGCGGTTTTAGCTCTGCTTCTGCCATTAAATCATCGACCATAGGCAATAACAGCCGGGCGTGTTCTCGCGGCGCTATCTCAAAACGTTCTTTGATTTCTCCGTCAATATACAGCGCTGCCGAGCAAGCTTCGGTTGCCGTATCAACGGCTAATATTTTCATACTTTAGAAACCAGCTGAGTTTATAAATCTTTTAGTGCATCCAGAGCGGCATCATAATCAGGCTCATGAGTAATTTCGTTGACTAATTCGGTATAGATTACCCGATCACTTTCATCAATAATCACTACCGCTCGAGCTGTTAATCCCGCGAGCATACTGTCTAGCACACGCACACCATAGTCATCAGCAAAGCTGGAACGAAAAGTAGACAAAGGAAATACTTCCTTTAAACCTTCTGCCTCACAAAAACGTCCCTGAGCAAAAGGTAAATCAGCTGAAACCATTAGTACCACGGTATTTTTGCAATGATCCGCTTTTTCATTAAAAGCTCTTGCCGAAGCAGCGCAAACTGGCGTATCCAGGCTTGGAATAATATTTAGAATTTTTCGTTTGCCGGTATAAGTTGCTAACGAGACATCTTTTAGCTGACCATCCACCAAACTAAAATCAGGTGCCTGAGAACCGACTTCAGGTAATTCGCCATTCGTGTTAATGATAATTTCATCATTACCGGGTTTAAATGTTAATTTAGCCATATTCCTTCCTTATTATTTTACTGTTTACTGGTTTTATTGCTGACTGGAAAATATTTGAATACATGACATATACTGGTTATGGCTTCTTTTCAGGATCTTGCCTATTGTCAAAAACTGAGTGCACCACAATCCCCGTATCTTCAACTGTATAAAATACTGAGAAAGGAAAACGTCTGATTACGCACCCTCTATATGTGGAGTAATAGGTTTTATACATTTCTGGATTCTCCAGTATTGATTTTACTGCACCTTCCACACAATCCAGAAACTCAAACCCTAACCCTCTCCTTTGCCTTTCATACCATGAAAAGGCAATTTCCACATCACCCTTTGCTCTATCCGTGTAGCTTAGTTTCATTTATATTTTTCGCGCAAATCATTGTGGACATCGTCCCAATTATGAAGCTTCAGCTTGCCTTGTTTATATTCTTCATATCGTCTATCTAGCTCTCGCTTTTGCCACATAGACATAGGAATTTCTGAATTATTAGCAGCAATCGAATCCCATATATCTTCGACGAGAAGAAGTTTTTCAGATAACCCCAGTTTGCTAACTGCATTTTTTATTTGTTCTGGTCTCACTTGATAACCTCAATAGTGCTGCTTAAATATATGCCTTAAATTGTAGCTAACTTAAAAATATATAAAGCATTATTTGTCAGGCTGGCAGACTGCTTGATTTGCATATACAACTCTTAGTTAAGACTTAATTAACCCAAAATCTTAAGCAGTGTAAATACAAATGCAACAATGGCAACCACCCATGTAATTTTGCTAAGTAAAAACAAAAGAACTCCAGAAATTGTTGCAAATGCCCATATTACCACTGGCCATAAAAAAAAGTACCCCAGAATGCACAGGATAATGATAGCTAAGAGTTGTAACATAACAAAAAACCTCGTTCTGCTTAATAGGGCACCTCTACCAGATAAATTGGTTTTACATAGTCCATATTAAATAGCCTGATGTTCTTATGATGCCGAACACAATGTTTTATCAGAAAATTAGCAAAAGCAAGCTTAGTCTTTTAATCTGATTATTTGGTGAGTTACTTAGCATTACAACACTCTTCGACTAATAATGCTGCTGATTTTCTGCTTAGTTTGAACCTCTTCGAGAAAACCCAAATGTGGATTGTTAGCTTGTTCAATAATATAATCAATAACTGGTTTATCTTTAGAAACAAATTCTTCGATACATTGTAAGTAATTATTAGTTGAATAATACCTATTCCACCTTCTTTCGAGCCCGTATTTGTTGATACAGCTTACTTCAAACCCACCCAATTTTTTCATTATATTTTCAATCACAGGCTTTTTTGATGCATAAGCTTCTGAATTAGGAGTGTTAGATAGCTGAATAGAGCATGTATTCAAGGGCCTGCCTGATTGTGCCGTCAAATGTGCTTGAAAACAAATGTTTGAAGTCTTATTGAAACTGTCATGACCACTGTAAAAACCAATTAATAGATACTTATCGTTTCCAGGGAACCAATAGCCACGATCGAGCCTTCCATAATGATTGGTTTGTCTTGGCATAAAGTTAAACCCATTATGCTTTCCCATGTAATTCTCTAGAAATTGAAACAACTCATCATGAATTCTTTCTATCCGCCCTAAGCTCATACTTCTCCTTAACTATTTGTTAATAGTCATTAAATGACTCACAGAGGCATGTTTACGTATCTCGGTTTTTTCGTTTCAAAGCAATTTTCTTCTTTTTATGATGCTCCATTAAGCGCTTTTTCTTATGTAACTGACGGTCACTTAATTTATTTCTCACTTCTTTAAACGGATTTTTAGGTGATTTAAAAACAATCCTTATCGGTGTCCCTTCTAGCCTAAGTTTATTACGAAAATAATTAATTAAATAACGTTCATAAGCCGCCGGTAGTAAATCTGTTTGATTACCGTGCACAACAACAATAGGTGGATTTCGCCCGCCCTGGTGTGCATATTTTAATTTAATTCTCCGCCCATTGACCATTGACGGCTGATGTCCTGCAACAGCATCTTTTAAGATTTGTGTTAATACCGAGGTAGACATATCCACCATAGCTGCATCATACAACTTATGCACTACATCAAATAAAGTACCGACACCACTACCATGCAAGGCAGAAATTGGGTGCTTTTCAGCAAAATCTAAAAAAGGTAATTTAACATCAGTCTGTCGCTTAATCAGTTCTCGCTGATCAAAGTCCAGACCATCCCATTTATTAAATCCAATAATAAGCGCACGACCAGCATCCAGCACCATACCTAATAAATGCGCATCCTGATCGGTGATACCTTCACTGGCATCAATTAAATAAATCACTACATTCGCTTTTTCTACCGATTGCAATGCTTTAATAATACTGAACTTTTCAACAACCAACGTAACCTTTGCCCGGCGACGCATGCCAGCGGTATCGATCAAAGTATATTTTTTTCCATCACGCTCAAAGGGGATATAGACACTATCCCGTGTCGTACCTGGCTCATCGAAAACGACTACGCGTTCTTCACCCAACAGGCGATTAACCAGCGTCGACTTACCCACATTAGGCCGTCCAACAACGGCAATGGCTACACCCTGATCCAGCGCTTCAGCCTCGGGCTCCTCTATTTCCTCAGGTAACTCAGCACTGACTCGCTGCAATAATTCATTGACTCCGCGCCCATGTGTTGCTGCTATGGAAACAGGGTCTCCAATTCCTAAACGAAAAAAATCAGCACTAGCTATTTCTGCATTGATGCCATCTATTTTATTAGTTACCAGAACAACCGGTTTATCCAGTTTTCTCAGCATTACTGAAATAGCTTCATCTGCACTATTCAGGCCTTCGCGCGCATCGACTAAAAACAGGACGACATCCGCCTCTTCCAGAGCAAGCTGCACTTGCCTTTTAGCGACTGAATCAATACCCTCCACATCATCAGTGATACCTCCAGTATCGACCAATAAGTAGGGGGGGTCTCCCCGTTTTACACGCCCATATTTTCTATCTCGTGTTAGCCCGGGGTAATCAGCAACCAAAGCATCCCGTGTACGGGTTAAGTAATTAAATAAAGTTGATTTTCCTACATTAGGTCGTCCAACCAGAGCGATAACCGGTAATGTCATACAGATTCCGTATAGTAAAGCACCGAACTATAGCAAGTCCGATTATGCATAGACACAAAGTGGCCTACGATTTTATCTTGAGATTTGTGGTTTTGCAGAAACAGCCTAGAACCACGATATTTTTGTTATGGACCCTGCCTAAAGGTCACTACTACAAATAAAGTAACAAACTGATTATCTAAAACATTAATACTTTAACTGCCGCTAAAGTTCCGTCACTGGCATAAACATAAAGCATATCTTCAACCACAACAGGTGGAGCTACAATCGGCTCATCGGTGATTTCTATACGTCCTAGTAATCGCCCATCTGTTTTAGACAACCAGTGCAGGTAGCCTTCAAAATCACCGACAACTACATATTCTCCATAGATGGCAGGGACTGATAATCGACGCTGATGTAAATCAGTCTGCTTCCAGTATGAAGCACCATTACGCTGATCTAATTGCCAGACATCACTGCTTGCATCACTTAAATACAAATAGCTATAGTCCGCACTTAAACTATGATAGGCAGAGATAGATTCATTAACCCACAAAATCTCACCATCGATAGGCGTGACCGCATTAACTCCGCTTTTATAGCTACTGACAAAAACAATATCATCACTTAGAACTGGCGTACCATTGATGTCAGTAAGGCGATCTATTTCTGAACGACCTCGAGGAATAGCAATACTCGTTTCCCAGACGTGCGCACCATCAGCGGAATTAATACCAATCAACTTACCATTGGCATAACCAATAACCACCAGGTCCCCAACCACAACCGCAGCACCTTCACCTCTGACACTTAGAGCAGGAATACTATGTTGAATCGACCAGATTTCTTTACCGTCGGCCCTATTAAGTGCGACATCGTAGCCGTCAGCAGAACGAACGATCAGTTTATCAGCAACCACAACAGGCAGTGCCATCACTTCACTGGATAGCCGGTGCTTCCATACCGCTTCACCGGTACGGGTATTTAGTGCCAGGACATCTGCTTTACTAGTACCGACAAAAAGCAAATCACCATCAATAACCGGCCCGGCTGAAATAGGCAAATCTGTTTCAACTTCCCAGAATAATTCGCCATCGATCAGGCTTCTTGCCTGAATCAGGCCATCATGATCAGCTATAATAACCCTGCCTTCAGCAACTGCCGGCACTAGATTAAGCGCTAATTCATCAGTACCAACACCATCAGACTCATCCCATAAAACTTGCAGTTTTATTTCTGGCTGATATTCAGTTAGCTCCGCAGGAGGCTCTGAGTTATCCGAATCTTTGAATAAGTCACCCACTGCGTCACTCATATTGGTAAGAGTGGCACAACCCGACAGACCAAAAATAAATATTAAGGCTAAAATTCTTTGCATTTAAAAATCAGTATTTGCTTATAAGCTGCCTAGGCACCCAGTTTTACAGATGCCTGCATGGCATGGTGTGCAATGAATACTTTACTGAACTCCTGGAGTATCAGCACTAGTTAAATCATCTAACTTAAATTGTAATAATGGAGAGCTTTGGCCGGCTGTTAAAGCGGCCTGATAAGCAGTTCGTGCTTCACCTACACGCTCCATAGCTACATACAAATCACCTTTTAGTTCTTCATATACAGCTTCAAATCCACCTAGAGAAGACTGATCAACATCAGCAATAATCTGTAAGCCTGGCTCATATTCCTGTAATGCCAATAACACTCTTATTAAACGCGTACGCGCTACATGTTTTAATTCAGCGTCATCACTCGTTACCAGGGCCTTCTCTAATAGCTCTTTAACTGCATTTAAGTCCTGTTGCTCAACTTTCGCTTTTGCCTGAAATAATAATGCATAGCTAGCATAAGCTGTTGAACCATATGCATTATTCAATTTATTGGCAATCTTATCAACTGATTCAAGCTTATTCGCTTTTCCAGCCTTAATTAATTGCTCATATAATGACGAAGCACTGCTCATTTTATCTTGCTGATAACTTTGCCAAAAATTCCAGCCGCCAACAATGATAACAGCCATAACTATACCTGTAATAACTGATGTGCCATTAGCTTTCCACCAGTCTTTTAATGCTGCAACCTGTTCCTCTTCAGTATCGTAAATTTCCACTTTTTTACCTTTTAATAGTCGTTGTAATATGCTCTAGTCTTGTAATAATTCAATAAGCTGTGCACTGGAAACAGTACGTTGCTCTTCATCAGTACGTAAGAATTTAATGCTAATAGTATCATTAGAGACTTCATCTTCTGCAAGAATTAATGCGTAACGCGCCCCACTTTTGTCTGCTTTCTTAAACTGACTTTTAAAACTACCAGCGCCACAATGCATTTGCAATTTTAATCCTGGCACGCTATCTCTGATTTGCTCTGCCAGGATGATACCTGCACGCTGTGCAGATTCACCGACTAAAATCATATACGCATCAACGGTCTGACTATCCCCCAGGTCTTGTCGGTTTTCTAATAAAGCGAGAATACGTTCCATTCCCATGGCAAAACCAACGGCATGCCCAGGCTTACCACCCAGCTGCTCAATAAGGCTGTCATAGCGACCACCAGCACATATAGTACCTTGCGCACCTAATTCAGTGGTAACCCATTCAAATACGGTTTTACTATAATAATCCAGCCCTCGAACTAAACGTTTATTTACCGTATAACTAATGCCAAGCGCATCTAATCTATCTGTTAGCCCCTTAAAATGAGCTTTGCTTTCTGCTCCTAAGAATTCCATCAATTTCGGTGCTGCTTCAACCAAAGCCTGCATCTCTGGGTTTTTCGTATCTAGAATACGCAGCGGATTACTAAGCAAGCGACGCTGACTGTCTTCATCCAGCTGCTCTGAGTGTGCACTAAAATAATCTACCAGCTGCTCACGATAGCCCGCCCTCTCCTCTAGGGTACCGAGCGAATTCAACTGTAATTCGACACTGCCACTGATTCCCAGTCGCTGCCATAGCCGATGACTCAGTATTATTAATTCCGCATCAATATCAGCATCAGCCATGCCGTATGTTTCAACACCTAGCTGGACAAATTGACGATAACGCCCCTTTTGCGGGCGCTCGTAACGAAACATCTGACCAAAATACCAAAGCCTATGAGTCTGATTATGTAACAAGCCATGCTCTATACAAGCTCTGACACAACCAGCTGTTCCCTCAGGTCTTAACGTTAGTGAGTCACCATTTCTATCATCAAAGGTATACATTTCCTTTTCGACAATATCCGTCACTTCGCCAATCGAGCGTTTAAACAGCTCTGTTCTTTCAACGATAGGCAAGCGTATTTCTTTATACCCGTAAACACCTAACACGTCTCTTATGTGCTGTTCAACAAATTGCCAACGTGCGCTTTGCTCAGGTAGCACATCATGCATACCCCGGATTGCCTGAATATTCTTTGCCATAAATCTTAGTAGGATTAATTAATTTTTATTTTTTCTGCTGCATCTGAAAAAGGGTAGGCACGCTTTAATTCAAGTTGATATTGCTCAACAACATCATAGCTCTGCAATGCTGTTTCTATTTTAATCGCAAGCTCTAAACCATTCAGGGTTTTCCCAGCCGAGCTAAAGTAGCGTTCAATATAAGCCCTCGCTGACATCAACTCTCCCTGAGCATAACGAATTTTAGCTGTCTCATATAAAGCAAGCGAATAGCTTGCATCAATCTGCAAAGCCTTATAAAACTTAATTTCAGCCTGTTTTTGCTGGTCATTTTGTAAAAAATATAAACCAAGGTAACTATAAGCAACCCACTTTTTACGATAAAACGGCGCACTCACAACCCTGTTTAACTCAATTAAAGCTTCATCATGACGCTCTTGCTCATATAAGAAAACAGCATAAGCAGTGACTATATCAAGGTCTTTAGGGGCCAGTTTTAATGCTTTATCAAAATAGATCTGCGCTTGTTCAGGCTCATTACTACGCTGCTTAATTAAAGCAATAATCTGATAGGTAATCGCATTCTTATCATCCAGTTTTAATGATTCCTGCAAATTCTCCAGCGCATAATTATATTTCTCTAATTGATAATAGGCTAAACCTAGTTCAGTTAATGTTTGCGCTCGATCTTTAGCCGAGCGATCCAGCACTACCTTTTCTGGCGGGATGTATGCAATTTTCTCAGCTTCACCTGTAGCGCATGCTGTAACCAGCATTATCAACAATGGCCAGATTTTTTTAATTTTCATGCATCGCCTCCATACGCTTTAATTTCTCTGCTCGTCTACTTTTATCCTTTACTTTGCCGACTAGTTGGCCACAAGCAGCATCAATATCTTCACCACGGGTCTTGCGTACAGTGGTTACAATACCGGCTTTATATAATACATCTCTAAACCGTTCAATTACCTCAGGTGAAGAGCATTCATACTTCGTATCAGGGAACGGATTAAAGGGAATTAAATTCATTTTTGAAGGTACGTTCTTTAGTAACTTCACCAGAGCACGCGCATCAGCCTGCGAATCATTTACTCCATCTAACATGACGTATTCAAAAGTAATAAACCCTCTAGGAGAGGTGGCGATGTATTTTTTACAGGCTGCCATCAGCTCCTTTAATGGATATTTCTGATTAATCGGCACTAAAATATCTCGCAGCGCATCTGTAGGTGCGTGCAATGAAACCGCCATGCTAACATCACAAACCTCAGTCAATCGATGCATTGCTGGTACTACACCTGAAGTACTAATAGTCACTCTACGTTTAGAGAGACCAAAAGCAAAATCTTCAGTCATTAAATTCATCGCGGGCACAACATTATCAAAATTCAATAGGGGCTCACCCATGCCCATCATTACTACATTAGTCACCCGACCTTGCTCGCCAACACGCTCGTTGGCAGCAATTAACTGGCCAATAATTTCAGCAGTACTTAAATTGCGGTTAAAACCTTGCTGTGCAGTAGAGCAAAAAGTACAAGCCAGCGCACAACCCACTTGAGAAGAAACACATAAGGTCGCACGCTTCGCTTCGGGAATATAAACAGCTTCGACTTTATTGCCGCCACCCATTTCTACAACCCACTTACGCGTACCATCACTGGCAACTTGCTCAAAAATAATATCTGGCGCAACAATACAGCAATGCTCTTTTAAATAAGCCCGCAAAGACTTACTTAAATTGGTCATTAGATCAAAATCATACTCGCCTTCCTGATAAATCCACTTTATCAACTGAGTCGCACGAAAAGGCTTCTCTCCAATTTCAACAAAAAAGGCTTGCATGCCTTTTCTGTCAAAATTGAGTAGATTGATTTTTTCCTGTTTAACGGATACGTTCACAAAGCTCTTCATCAGAGAAGAAATATGCAATTTCTCTAGCCGCTGATTCAACTGCATCTGAACCATGTACCGCATTCTCATCAATGCTGGTTGCAAAATCCGCACGGATTGTACCTGCATCTGCTTCAGCAGGGTTAGTTGCTCCCATTAAGTCACGATTTTTTAATACCGCTCCTTCACCTTCCAGAACCTGAACCATAACTGGGCCAGAAGTCATAAAAGCAACTAGGTCATTAAAAAAAGGACGCTCACTATGCTCAGCATAAAAGCCTTCTGCTTTTTCTTTGCTTAATTGCATCATTTTCGCTGCAACAATACGTAAACCATTGCTTTCGAAGCGATTGTAAATTTCACCAATATGATTTTTTGCAACTGCATCAGGTTTTACGATAGAAAAAGTACGTTCTATTGCCATTTTTTTAAACTCCAAAAATAAATAAAAATATAAAATAAGTTGATGGCTACTTCCAGAAGCGCAACCATCTGTAATTTTTTGCACCTAAAGGCGGGCGAAAGAGACTGAGAAAGTATTCAACAAAATCCCCCTCCTTAGTTAAGGAGGGGTTAGGGGAGGTTGGATATATGTTTTTATACGCCCCCCTCATTCCCCCCTTCTCAAGGGGGGAGGCTAAAAGCATATACTTTCACAGGCTCTATAGCCGCGCCTACGTTGATTGAACCTTAAGGCATCATATCAACATCTTCACCTTCAATCTCAGGCTCCATCAAATCTTCTTTACTGACACCCAGAATCAACACTAAAGGACTGGCAACAAAAATAGATGAATAAGTTCCAATTACCACACCGATTATTAATGCAACCGCAAAATTATGAATAATCTCACCACCCAATAATGCCAACGCAACTAATACTAATAAAGTGGTTAATGAAGTCATTAAAGTACGGCTTAATGTCTGGTTTAACGAGGTATTCATCACTTGCTCTGGCGAGCCTTTACGCAACATCCTAAAGTTCTCACGAATTCGGTCATAAACAACAATGGTGTCGTTTAGGGAATAACCAATCACCGCTAAAACTGCCGCCAAAACAGTTAAATCAAATTCCAGCTGAAAAATCGAGAAAAAACCCAGAGTAATCATGACATCGTGCGCCAAGGCAGCAACCGAGCCCAAAGCAAATTTATACTCAAAGCGCCAGGCAACATAAATCAAGATACCAAACATAGAATACAACAGAGCCAGACCTCCATCTTCAGTCAACTCATCACCCACCTGAGGTCCAACAAATTCAACTCGACGCAAATCACCTTTCACTGCCATTGCGCTACTCGCGGCAGCTGCAACCTCGGTACTTAGCTGGGCATTACTTAAGCCCTCTCTTGGCTGTAAGCGAATCAGAACTTCTTGACTAGATCCAAAGTGCTGTACGCTAGCATCATCAAATCCCGCCGTTTCTAATGCAGCACGCATAACTTTAAGATCAACAGACTGCTTATAGCCAATTTCCACCAGAGTTCCCCCGGTGAAATCAATACCTAGCTTTAAGCTTTGTGCCGCCAAAGAAACAATAGCAATAATTAATAGCAAACCTGAAAGCATAGCCGCAAGTTTACGTTTACCTAAAAAATCAATTTGTTTTAACATGGTACTTCTCCTTCCTAAATAGACAGCTTGTCAATACGTTGACGAGCACCGTATATCCAGTTAATCACCATACGAGACCCTAAAATAGCAGTAAACATGGAAGTTAAAATTCCTATTGCCAGGGTAATTGCAAACCCTTTAATAGGACCAGTACCAAAACCGAACAAAACCAGTGCCACCAATAATGTCGTAATATTGGCATCAAAAATTGTGGCGAAAGCTTTTTCGTAACCTAGAAAAATACTCGTTTGCGGAGAGTTTCTATTTCTCAATTCTTCTTTAATACGCTCAAAAATTAACACATTCGCATCAACTGCCATACCGACAGTTAATACAATTCCGGCAATACCCGGCAAAGTTAAAGTTGCTTGCAGCATAGACAGAACAGCAACAATCACTACCAGGTTAAAGGTCAGCGCCAGATTAGCAATAAGGCCAAAGGTTTTATAATATACAGCCATAAAAACCAGTACGAGAACAAAACCAACCAATACCGATAACATTCCTTTATCAATATTGTCCTGACCCAGACTAGGACCTACTGTACGTTCTTCAACTATATCCACTGGTGCGGCTAACGCACCCGCTCTAAGTAATAAAGACAACTTACGAGCTTCTTGCGGACTATCCAGGCCTGTGGTTTGAAAGCGCTTACTAAAAGCATCACGAACGGTTGCAATACTAATCACTTCTTCAATTTTTTCTTTGTGACGTATTTTTTTCCCATTCACTATTTTTGTAGTGCTTTTCTGCTCAATAAAGACTACCGCCATAGGCTGGCCTATATTGTTTTTAGTGAATTTACCCATTTTCTTAGCGCCAATACCATTTAAGGTGATATTAACCGATGCCGAGCCGTTCTGATCCAGACCTGAAGAAGCATCAACAATCTGATCCCCGGTTATAATTACGCGTCTTTTCAATAGCACAGGTGCGTTAGTATCACGCTCATAGTAAAGCCTGGAACCAACAGGCACTCGTCCATCTAATGCATTTTGTACATCATGCTGGGTATCGACTTTACGATATTCCAGAGTCGCCGTGGTACCCAGTATTTCTTTAGCTTGCGCTGTATCTTGCACACCAGGTAACTGCACAACAATCCGGCTATCTCCTTGCTGTTGAATAACAGGCTCGGAAACACCTAATTCATTAACTCGATTACGTAAGGTAGTAATGTTTTGTGCCAAAGCAAATTTCTTGATTTCTCTAATTTCTTGCTCTGAAATACTTAAGAAGATCACTGGCTGAGTTTCGTCTACTTTCATATCCAGCTTACGAAATTCATCATCAACCAAGGCGATAGCCGCTTGCTTATCCTTGTCATTACGCAAAACAACCTTAACTGCGCCCTTATCAAAAGTAACCGATTTATAACGAATTTTAGCTGTACGTAACGCCATCCGAATATCGTTATTATATCGTTCCTCAGCCTGCTTTAATGCGGCCACCATATCTACTTCTAAAAGAAAATGCACCCCGCCCCGCAAGTCCAGCCCCAGATACATAGGCTCAGCACCTAATGAACGCAACCAATCAGGTGTTGCCGGCGCTAAATTTAAAGCGACTGTAAATTTTCCACCCAGGCTATTGCGCCATAAATCTGCAGCGCGCATCTGATCTTCAGTATTATTAAAGCGAGCTAAAATTTTACTGCCTTGTAATTCTATTGCTTTAGCTGTAATCCCGGCACTACTTAATGTGCTTTCAATATTCTCTAACTGTACGGCTGATATTTCTAAGCTATTGCCTGCTGATATTTGTACTGAAGGATCATCACCGAAAAGATTAGGTAATGAGTAAACTATCCCCAAGATCAGGACGGTGATGATCAATAGGTTTTTCCATAAAGGGAAATGGTTTTGCATGATAAGTCCAACAAGATAAATCAATGTCTGGTGCTATCTGCACCAATAAAGAATGAGCATACCCCGGTAATTAGCTACAGCCTATTCCTGGGTATACTCACTTATTCTAAGCCTACTTATAATCGCTTGAGCGATTTAAGATTTGCCCTTTTTCATTTGAACTTTATAAGTCCCTTTGGGCATTAAACTACCAATTTGATGGCGTTGCACTTGCAACACAACATTTGGAGACACCTCAACTTGCACAAAGTTTTCGTCAAGACTGATAACCTTGCCTAAAACGCCGCCTCCAGTAACAACTTCAGCCCCTGGCTGCATCTCTTCAAGCATTTTCTTATGCTCTTTAGTACGTTTGCCCTGAGGTCTTAGAAATAAAAAGTAGAAAAATACCAAAATACCTAGGGGAAATAACATCCCTTCCCAGCCAGGTTGTCCCGCTGCTGCTGGAGCAGCTTCTGCAATAGCATCAGAAATAAAAAAGCTCATGTTTTCCCCAATATCATCAATTATTTAGTAAAAAAGCTCTCTATTATGGCATATACTTAGCGCAGTCACCATTACGTATTTCTATCGGCTGTAATTAAAACTGAAGCGTTACTTGTAGAGCGGGCTTTATGTCGCTGGAACAGCCTTGCCCCGCAGCTCATAAAATGACTTAACATATTCTTCAAACACCTTACCCTCTATCGCCTCACGCACGTCCTGCATTAGTTTTAAATAATAATATAAGTTATGGATAGTATTCAGTCGTGCCCCCAAAATTTCGTGACACTTATCCAGATGACGCAAATAGGAACGTGAATAATTCTGACAGGTGTAACAGGCGCAGCTTTCATCCAGAGGCCTAGTATCAAGCTGATATTGGCTATTGCGAATTTTAATCACTCCCGTAGACGTAAAAATATGTCCATTGCGAGCATTACGGGTAGGCATCACGCAATCAAACATATCGATACCACGCCTAACCGCCTCAATTAAATCTTCAGGCGTACCAACACCCATTAAATAGCGTGGTTTATCAACTGGCAACTTAGAGTGCACAACATCCAGAGTTGCCATCATCTCATCTTTCGGTTCACCAACGGAAAGCCCGCCAATCGCATAACCATCAAAACCAATATCAATCAAGCCCGCAATTGACTCATGCCGCAAATGCTCGTACATCCCACCCTGCACAATACCAAATAAAGCCGACGCGTTATCTCCATGAGCTTTCTTGCTTCTTTCTGCCCAGCGCAGGGAAAGCCGCATCGAATCTGCCGCCTCCTGTACTGTTGCTGGGTACGGCGTACACTCATCAAAAATCATAACGATATCCGAGCCTAAATCACGCTGTACCTGCATAGATTCTTCAGGTCCCATAAAAATTTTACGGCCATCAATAGGTGACTTAAAGGTAACACCTGCTTCCGTTATCTTACGTAACTCACCCAGACTAAATACTTGAAAGCCACCAGAATCAGTAAGGATGGGACCATGCCAATTCATAAAATCATGTAAGTCACCATGCGCCTTAATAACCTCGGTCGTAGGGCGTAGCATCAAGTGAAAAGTATTACCTAATATAATCTGCGCACCAATACCTGTGAGCTCATCTGGGGTCAGTGATTTAACCGTTCCATAAGTTCCAACAGGCATAAAAATAGGTGTTTCAATCACACCACGATCAAAAGTCAAACGCCCACGGCGCGCATAACCATCATTATTTAGTAAATCAAATTGCATGGGGAAAAAAATAAATTTAATTGTTTTCTCAGAATTGAGCGTTAATCCTGATTATTATCGCAGATAACAAAGAGGTATCAAGGTGCAAGCAGCAAACCCTACTAACAATGTAGTGACCTATCTTTCCAGTAGGCGCACTGAATAACGCTTGTAAGCCCTCACTTATCCCGCCCTGTCCGATTGAATATCTTTCATCAAAATACCCTGCCGACCACTAAAATAGCTACTTAAATTTGCCTGAGTGTAGCCGAAAAGAAAGAGGATTTACATACTCACATATTCACTGGCAAATCTTCAATTCTGTGCCTACTCAGCCTTTAGGAGCGAGGATTTAATAATACCCGAAAGTATGACGCAGGATTTTTGCTTCACAGGTGCATTAGGAAAATAGGCGCATAGCAAGCTACGCAACTATTTTTCTAGTGCGTCTGTGGGGCAAAAAGACAAGTCAGATTAGGGTATTATTGAATCCTCGTTCCTTAGCGCATAAAAAACAGACAAATATTCATAGACTCCTTGTAACGCATTATTTAAATTTGTCTTTAAGTCTGTACAGGAAACAGTCCACCGCTCAATTTTATTATTAAAATGCAAAGCCCACTCTGAACTCCAACAAGTACGTTTCTTAACAAGCTTTCCGGATAATATTGTTGCAACATCATAGCGCGATGAAGCCTCTAGAATTTTATCCGGCTTAGCGGCTAATATATCTATAACTGATATTGCCTGCTTTTCCTCCAGATCCATCAATGGCAACAATAACGGAATTCCTTTGGCCATAGCCGCATCCTGTATTGCCTTCTCAACCTTAGCATTCCGATCAATATCCAGAAAAGCCTGCTTACCTTTTTGCTCAATAACCAGCCATAGTAGAATTTTAGCCCGATTTACATCCCATACAGCTAACCCACTACTATTCAATACATCCATTAAGGTGCTCTTATTAAAGCTAACAAGCAAACGATATGATAAGTCTTTTTTTCTATCATCAGAAATACTTACATATTGATCATCAGTGTTCCCCTATCTGATTCACCCTCGGAACTAATTTAGCAACAAGCGCATTGATAAAGCTACTCAGCGACTTTCCTGTCATTATTGCGTTTTGAACAGCCCGAATAGTATATGAGCTTATACGTGCGATTCTTTCATTAAAAAATAATGGATTCACAAATCCTCCCCTTTTTTTAGCTGCTTGCTGCCTTTTCTCAAGATCTTCGGTGTACTTTTTATCAGAAGGGTGAATCAACTCTGGATCTTGTATTTTAGAAAGCTCTTCGACCGTGCGTAATAAGTTGTAGCTCATTGCTGTCAGCCGCATCTGGTTCTTGAGTGAGTTATTATCAGAAGACCATGCTTTTGTTTCTTTCAAATTACTTTTACTGTTATTGAATGCTTTCTCAATCGTCCAGCGCTTGAAGTACAGCATGGCAATCGTTCCAGGGTTGATTGAGCCAGGTAAGGTCGTTATAAAGCGGTGAAGTTTTTTTGTTTCGGGATCGCGATAATTGACAATGCTAAACCTGATACCGTTGTTTTCATAAGTGCTGTAACTTTCAATCCCCGTGTTAAGTTCATGGCTGGTATCGAAATGAATTGATTCAACAAAAGTGGCGACTGAATTCTCCTTTAAAACTGAAATCATCAAATTCCCATGCTCTATTTGGTTATTCCAGAAAGCATAATCAGTGACCGCTTTATCATAGACGTAGAGGCACTTTTGGGTGCTGTTTTTTGTTCTGTTTTCTCTCTTGAGTTCGTCGCGCAGCACGGGGATTTCCTGATGCCGCCGGGTTCCATTTGTAATAAGCGAAAAAGGTCTGAGCAAACCATTTCTGAGATTTAAAGTGTAGATAAACCCTGCTGCGTAGACTTTTCCATTCTTTCCTTTTTCTGTATGACAGGCATGATCAATAAAGTGCCCATCAGCCGCCAATACGGTATAGTCATTCAGTTCAGGAAATGACTTTAGATAATCAATACCGTGCGATGACAGAGTTTCACTGTAAATGTCATAGCTTTGTTGTTCAACAGCTTCGAGCATTCTCACTCGTCTAGGTGACTTGAGTGATTTAAAATAGGTTGAAAGAGGGCATTGCTCCTCATGAACCTCTTCTGCTGCCTGTAAAAAATGGCGACCACTATCCACCAAACTGATGCAACGTAACATCCCAAGACGAATAAAGCCAATATCGTTTAGTCCTGGGCATGCTCGCTTCCACAAAGGGTAACGTTCTGCTGATACGGCATTGTCCATGCTCTTATTGCAGTGATCAAAAATAAAGGCATTCAGTGTCTGGGATTCGTACATGAGAGTTTCCGATTATAAGGTTTATAAAACGGAAAATTATAAAAAAATGTTTTTCGTAATTGCAAGCTTTATTTTAGGTTTTTTGTTGTTTTTCCATGTGCTTATCCTGCGAAGAATTTTTAGGATTGATTAAAAATCTGGGAGTAGGACAAGATAATCGCATACCGCCTCTAAAATAAGGCATACTCTCTAAGTTTCTTAGCTATTGTTGCTTTCAATGGAAACACTGATGATATTGATACTGATCCACATAGGAAGCAGCATTGTCCAGCACTGATTTTACTGCTGGTTGCTGGGCAAACTTTTTACCCTTAATCAATCGACTGACGACGATCACTAACGCTTCACGTATAGCAACATTTCTATCTTCACGTGATTGACTATGCACACCAACCTGCGCAGTAAATAGCCCTTCCACCTCTACCGCGGCAACACATTGCGTAATGAATAAGCAACAAAACCATAAAAACCTCGTATGCAATTTCATATCCTCTGTTTGTCTTGTACAATAAGCATAACTATAATTTAATTTGATCAGTAAGAGAACACTTGTGAGCGAACATAAAGCAGAGAGTTTAAACTATAAAGATGCAGGCGTAGATATAGAAGCAGGCAATACGCTTGTTGAACGCATTAAACCCATTGCTGCAAAAACCCGGACTGCTGGCGTTATGTCTGGTTTGGGCGGATTTGGTTCAATGTTCGAACTACCACTGGATCGTTATAAACAGCCTATTCTGGTCTCAGGTACTGATGGGGTAGGCACAAAATTAAAACTCGCTATTGATTTAAATCAGCACAACACAGTTGGCATAGATCTAGTAGGCATGTGCGTTAACGACATTATCGTACAAGGCGCTGAATCTCTATTTTTTCTAGATTATTTCGCTACCGGCAAATTAGATGTTGATACCGCTACTTCAGTTATCGAGGGCATTGGTAAAGGTTGTGAGCTTGCGGGAGCAGCATTAGTCGGCGGTGAAACTGCTGAAATGCCAGGCATGTATGCTGATGGCGAATACGATCTTGCCGGCTTCTGTGTCGGTATCGTAGAAAAAGAAGCGATTATTGATGGCAGCAAAGTATCCGCAGGCGATAAACTGATTGGCATTGCGTCCTCGGGACCACACTCGAATGGTTACTCATTAATTCGTAAGATTATTGAACGCAGCAATATCCCACTAACTAATACGCTAGCCGGAAAACCACTGGCAGAGCACTTACTCGAACCTACCCGTATATACGTTAAACCACTATTACATCTAATCAATAAAGTGCCCGTACATGCTATGGCACATATTACTGGCGGAGGAATTACCGAAAACCTTCCTCGCGTACTACCAGAAGGTTTAAGCGCCAGCATTGACCTGAACTCCTGGACGCTGCCGGCAATTTTTCAATGGTTGCAAGAACAAGGCAATGTCACACAGGCTAATATGCTGACTACTTTTAACTGCGGTATCGGCATGATTGTCTGCATTGCCGCAGAAGATGAAGCAGCAACGATAGCCACACTAAAAGAACAAGGCGAAACTGCTTTTAGCATCGGTGAGATCGTTAGCACACCCGGAAAAACACAAGTCGATTATTGCTGAACGTAGAGCGGACTTTAGTCCGCTCTACATCAAAAAAACTATATATCTATTTAGATGAATGCGGCTCTAGTTTTTTTAATATTCAACCTCATATTAAAAGTAACCTATTCAAACCCATGACTCATTATGAATAAACTATCTAGCTTGTTTTTAACAATTATCATTACTGCAACCCTAAGCTTTGCAGGCATTTCCGATGCTGAAGCCAAACGCTTTGGCGGTGCTCGTTCATTCGGCAGTACGTCAAAATACAGCAAGTCCTATAACCGAAAAGCATCAAAACCCACTCAAAGAACAGCAAGCCAGCAACAAGCCTATAGTAAAAACCAGTCAGCTCGGCAAACCATGTCCAAGCGTGGCGGATTAATGGGCTTACTCGGAGGCTTAGCTCTTGGGGGATTATTAGGTTCACTATTTTTTGGTGGTGCCTTTGAAAACTTTAATTTTATGGATATCCTGATATTCGGTGGTATTGCCTATCTTTTATTTAAATTATTTGCCGCTAAAGCTGCCAGATCCACAAGAAGCACCGCATATAACCGCAATAATTATGCTAAAAACTCACAGCCAGAACCGCTGACTAGCAATTATCAACGCTCAAATAGCTCAGCGTCTAATAGCGCTGCAGGCTTTGACACTGACATATTTTCTAACAAAGGCAAACAATCTAATTTTGAAGCAGCTGATAATACAGTAGAAGAAAAGCTGATCGAAGATGCAATCGTATTACCTCAGGGCTTCGATGAGCAAGACTTTCTGGAGGGTGCAAAAGGTGCCTTTAAGATGCTACAAACAGCCAGGGATACAAGAGACCTGACTGAAATTCGTGGCCTAACAACTGATAAAGTATTTGCTGAAATCCAAGCGCAATTGAAAGATTCAGCTACTGAAAACCATACCGATGTTTTAAAAATTGAAGCCGAACTACTCGAAATACGGGAAATAGGCAATGAATTAGAAGCTGTGGTCTTATTCGATACGCTTATGCGTGAAAATATCAGCGCACAACCTGAACAAGTGCGTGAAGTGTGGACCTTTATCAAGTCAAAAAACAGCAAGCAAGTAAAATGGTATCTAGATGGCTTACAACAGCTAGAAGATTAGCCGATAGCAGGAGGGGCTTTAGCCGCGACAACTTTCTTTGTGACTACAACCCCTCCTACCTTTCCTCTTAAGTACAATGCAGCGAGTCAATGCTCGTGCCCTATAGACTATATGAAACAAGAACTTCGCGAATTTATTTTTAACGAACTTATTTTTGTCGCAGAACCTGAAAAAATTTCAGATGCTGACGACTTATTAGAGGCCGGAACTATCGTACCCCTAATACGCGAACTAATACGTATATCTTCTCTTCAAAAATATTACCCTGCCCGACTCTGAAATTGACCCCGATAATGTCAATTCATTTAATGCCCTGGAGAAGTGGATACTCCACCACAAAGCATGAACACAGCCACAGATGACATTATCCAGATACTTAATCCTTCTGATTGCTTTACCCTGGCAATGGACGAGGAAATACGCCAGGAAAACATGCCGGGCAGTCAATGTGGTTTCGCTTTAGAGCTTACTAACGCTCCTGATATTAAAGCAATCGAGCAACGCATTAATGAATTTAGCCAACGCTTTCCACTATCGTTTGCCAGCTTACAGCAACGTGGCAAACGTTTTTTCTGGTGCCAGCGCGAGCAGCCATTTCCTTTATTTCATTTACATCAAGCTACCGACACCGCAAGCGAAGAAGAGTTTCACAAACAAACCGTACTCCAGCTCCTTAATCACAAACAGGCACGAGAGACAGTGCCCCCTATAGAATTCCACCTTATTCAAAGCGCCAGCAAAAACACCTTTCTGATGCGCTGGATCCATCCCTTTTGTGATGCCAAAGGGGCGGACTTAATTTTAAAATATCTTTGTACTAACGATGCAGAACAGCGACTTAAGTTTGATCTACCTAAACTGGAGCCATTAGTAATTACCCAGTTAGGTAAATATAAATGGTGGCAAAAAATAGCCATGTTTATTAAAGCCAAACGTCATATTACCCAACTAGACACGTTACAAAGCATTATCCATGCGGACACCAGCAAAGCGCCTGAACGATTAAACTTCCACACTTATACACTGAGTTCCGAACAGACCCAGACAATTAATCAACATGTGCGCCAGCAAGTTGGCCTAACAGCAAGTAGTTTATATTATGTCGGCTGTTTTATGCGCGCATTGCATCGCATGAATCCTGAGCAAACTGGTGATGTCTATTGCGCACCCTACGCATTCAATTTACGTAGAAATAAAGCCCTAAGCCGGTTATTAAGCAAGGCTCTATGTGAATCCTAGTGGGTAGTCGAATTTTAACTTACCACAAAGAAAGTAAATCATATTGATAAAATTATTAATATTGCGATAACCTCTTGCTCGTCGTTTGGCCAGTTGGACCTTGCTATTAATTCCCTCAAGAATTCCATTTGTAATCTTTGTTTCAACGAAAT
>NZ_BDMN01000079.1 GCF_002189065.1 Bathymodiolus platifrons methanotrophic gill symbiont | reverse complement strand
CATGCTACCTCACGAAATTCCGGGACTCCTGTCGCCATAATTCGTTCACCTACGCAGCGGATGGGAGATGCCCTGAACGCCCTGCGTCCGCAACGACTACGCACAAAAGCCGCTTCGTCATTACTACCTCACTGGCTGGACGGCTATTCGGAATGCAATTCTTGCTCCTCTCGCGTGCTGCTAGCACACGTCGAATCAGCGAATTGCCCTGTCGCCTATCAGGGACTAAAAATCACCACTTCGCTAAGCTCCGTTTCCATGATTTTCAGCGGATGCGCTGGATCCATCCCTTTTGTGATGCCAAAGGGGCGGACTTAATTTTAAAATATCTTTGTACTAACGATGCAGAACAGCGACTTAAGTTTGATCTACCTAAACTGGAGCCATTAGTAATTACCCAGTTAGGTAAATATAAATGGTGGCAAAAAATAGCCATGTTTATTAAAGCCAAACGTCATATTACCCAACTAGACACGTTACAAAGCATTATCCATGCAAAGCGCCTGAACGATTAAACTTCCACATTTATACACTGAGTTCCGAACAGACCCAGACAATTAATCAACATGTGCGCCAGCAAGTTGGCCTAACAGCAAGTAGTTTATATTATGTCGGCTGTTTTATGCGCGCATTGCATCGCATGAATCCTGAGCAAACTGGTGATGCCTATTGCGCACCCTACGCATTCAATTTACGTAGAAATAAAGCCCTAAGCCCGTTATTAAGCAATCATGTTGCCCCCTTGTTTGCTCAGGCCCCTAAATCACTATTGCATGATAGGGCCGCCCTGTTCCAGCACTTAAAACAACAAAACGCAAATACTATACGTGAAAAGCTCGATTATGCATTTCTCCCCATTATGTGGGCTGCCAGCTGGCTATCCTTAAAGCAACATGGAGAGAAGTTGCGTACATCTATGCGCACAGGCACTGAACGCAGCTCATTCTGGTTCTCTGATATAGGCAAAGCTGATTTATCCAATGCCTCTTTTTTTAATACTGACATCACTAAGATCTATCACCTCTGTCAGATCAGTAGCCCGCCAGCCATTGCCTTTTTAAGCTGCCAATTTAACCAGCAACTGATGCTCAGTTATAATTTTATCGAGCCTTTATTTACTGAGAAATGGATTGAGGAATTGCATAAAAATATGCTGGAAGAATTGTTTTCAGACTAAACTAGTCTAAATAAATCGTAACTGTAGGGCGTGGATTTAAAGGCTGTGAAAGTATATGCTTTTAGCCTCCCCCCTTGAGAAGGGGGGATTGAGGGGGGATCGTATAAAACATATGTCATTGATATTGCCTGATTAGTTTTAATATATCAAACCTCCCCTAACCCCTTAACTAACGAGGGGGGGGGGGTTGCATACTTTCGCAGCCTCTTTAGCCCACTTTTGACTATTGGCGGGCTAAAGCCACGGCCTACCCCAGATTTCAAAACAATCTTGTTACTCTCATGAATATCGTCACCCCTTTTTTTCAACAATGCACCCAAATACCGGAGAAAACCGCATTTGTGGAAGACGAGAAAACGATCAGTTATATTGATTTCAAAACACGCATAGAAAAAATATCGGCTTTTTTACAAACAAAACAAACCAAGAATCAATGTATTGCCATCGCACTGGATCGCGGCATAGATGCTGCCAGCTGTATTTACGGGGTGTTGTCTGCTGGAGCGATTTATCTACCCTTAGATATTAAAAATCCGACCACACGCTTAAACTTTATTATTCAGGACGCTCAAGCACAATTTGTCATTGGCCAGGGAAAAGCACCAGATTGGCTAACCAATCCGACACTCTGGTTAGACATTAGCCAGATTCCTGTTCTGGAAAGCGTAAGTGTAGCGCCACCACCAACTGATGCTACTGCACTTGCAGCAATTTTGTATACCTCTGGCTCTACTGGCAATCCTAAAGGTGTAGCTTTAAGCCATCAGGCTCTAGCCAATTTCTCCACGTGGGCAGCCCAGACCTTCGAGTTAAACCAACAGGATCGCATTGCCAGCCTCGCCCCGTTTCATTTTGACTTATCTATTTTTGATTTATTTAGCAGCCTGGCGACGGGTGCAAGTATTTATTTTATTCCTGCACGTCTGGCCTTATCCCCTAGTAGACTTACGACCTGGCTAAGGAATAAGCACGAAACAACTTCCCGATATTAATTATTCTTGAGGAATTGCACGGTAATTCCATTTTGGTAAATGTGTATCAAATACAATCGGCATTATTTCTTTGAAGTCAGCGGCATATTTTCGTCCTGTCTCGTATATTTTGTCGAGTATGTGAACAATTGTTGTTAGTCCTTTTGACGTTGATGTTCTAGAAATCAATGTTTTAACTGTTTCAACCGAGTCAAATACAACACCTTCACAAGCACGAGTCACATGAGGAAAAAAACGATGTTCAATGGGATTATACTTGGAGGTATAAGGAGGATAGTGGGCAATCCTAATTTCCAATCCAAGTGCATTCGCAGTCTTTTGTAAATCTTCTTTAAGAATGTAGTGCCGTGAGCTGTTACTCCCTCCACCATCG
>NZ_BDMN01000078.1 GCF_002189065.1 Bathymodiolus platifrons methanotrophic gill symbiont | reverse complement strand
TTCTCTAAGGTTGCTGATAAATTAATGTTTAACTCTTTAGACTTCTTAAGAAGGTCACTATTTAAACTGAGGTTTGCTGCTTTTTTTGGGGCTGTGTAATCATATAAGTGTTGCATACTAATATTCTCTCAAATCACTTTAGCCTGATTATGCGCACCATGATGCGCAGTGTAAAGCTTTAATTTCAAATCAAAGGGGTGAATCAAATGGGTCAGAGTAATTGATTTACAGCCTAGTACTGCTCTAGCTTGGGGTTAACTGCCCTTAGCCAATAAAACGAGAATAAACAACTCCGACTCTTTCGTTTAGTTCTCTTTCAATCAGCCTTCAATCCAGCAAGCGGCCCCACATATCATGCTCATCTACTTCTTCTATTTCCACATTGACCAGATCGCCCACTTTTAAATGCGTCGCCCCATCGATATAAACCTGACCATCGATTTCAGGCGCATCCGCTTTGCTTCTAGCTACAGCGCCTTCCTCGACGACTTCATCAATAATAACTTGCTCGATTCTACCAACACGCAACTGTAATCTTGCCGCACTAATTTCTGCCTGATGTGCCATAAACCGGGCTAAGCGATCCTGCTTAATTTCCTCTGGGACAGAGTCAGGCAAATCATTCGCCACTGCGCCTTTTACTGGCGAATAGGCAAAACACCCAACACGATCTAGTTGTGCTTCTGTTAAAAAGTCCAGTAGCTCCTGAAATTCTGCTTCCGTTTCCCCTGGAAAACCAACGATAAAGGTACTGCGCAGAATTATATCGGTACACACAGCGCGCCATGCTTTTATCCGCGTGAGGTTATTTTCTGTTGCAGCTGGGCGTTTCATTAATTTTAGAATACGCGCATTAGCATGCTGAAAAGGAATATCCAGATAAGGTAATATCTTCCCAGCCGCCATTAAAGGCACTACTTCATCAACATGAGGATAAGGGTAAACATAATGCATACGCACCCATATGCCTAGTTCACCTAGCGCTGCTGCCAAATCATAGAAGCGTGTTCTAACTTCCTGACCCTGCCAATCATAGGCCTGGTATTTTAAATCGAGCCCATAAGCACTAGTATCTTGAGAGACGACTAATAATTCTTTAACCCCTGCATCGGCCAGCCGTTTCGCTTCTAATAACACCTCATTAACTGGGCGGCTCACTAAATCACCACGCATAGAAGGTATAATGCAGAAAGTACAACGATGATTGCAGCCTTCAGCTATTTTTAAATAGGCATAATGTTTGGGTGTTAGTTTAATCCCTTGCGGTGGCACTAAACTAGTATAGGGATCATGCAGAGGGGGCAAATGCTTATGCACAGCACTAACAACTTCTTCCAAAGCATGTGCTCCGGTAATTTCCAGCACTTGCGGGTGACGCTCTAGAATTTCATCAGCACGCGCGCCGAGACAACCTGTAACGATCACTTTGCCGTTTTCGGCAATAGCTTCACCAATGCTGTCGAGTGATTCTTCTACTGCAGCATCAATAAAACCACAGGTGTTAACCACCACCATATCGGCACCATCGTAATTGGGTGCAACCTCATAGCCTTCAGAACGCAATTTAGTCAAAATACGTTCGCTATCTACTAATGCTTTGGGGCAGCCCAGGCTTATAAATCCAATTTTGGGTGTTTTCATCGTTTTATTAATACTATTTTATTGTCATTATATTTATACCTCATGCCCACATTCAATGAACTGAAGCTGGTAAAATTCAAACCTTTTTTACCACGAAAAACACACAAAACACGAAAATAGTCATCAATCTTTTCTTATCGTGCCTTTCGTGCTCAGATTTATTCACAAAACCGTATAGCGGGGTATACTCACCCAACAGCCGACAAGTTTTTACGGTCATTAGTGTAATATTCAGATGCAACAAGTACTTTATAGCAGTCAACTACAGTTTTTAGCTTTGAACCTAGCCATCGAAATGCATAGCCAACGTAAAAATAACCAGCTTGTCTAGTTGATTTTTTAGTTATAAAATTTTCTGAGAAGACATCGTTCTTACCCTACTGTTTCCAGTTTTTCATTGCTCTATGTCTTCAGTCACTTTCTCTGCTTCCAATAGTCAGGGAAACGATGAAGATGCATTACAGCAACAATATAAATTCCATTATTTTCTTCTGAATACAGAACTCCAAATGGAAACCGTTTTACTAATGACCGCCGGATATCACCACCAATAACAGACCAAGCCTTTGGAAAAGATACAGATCGTTGAATTGTATCGTAAACCTCAATAGCAAAATCATAACCAAGCCCTGCCTCTATTTTTTCGTAATAATCAATCGCTTCGTTAAATTTTATTTCTGCCTCAGGATGAAATTCAAAACTCATCTTTCAAACGCTTAAAATCAGGGAAACGGAGCCTAAGCGGAGTGATGATTTTTAGTCCCTGGTAGGCGACAGGGCAATTCGCTGATCCGAAGTGCGCTAGTAGCGCGCGAGGGAGGCAAGAATTGCATTCCGAATAGCCGTCCAGCCATTTGAGGTAGTCTTAACGGAGCAGGGTTTTGTGCGTAGTTGAGACGGACGCAGGGCGACCAGGGCATCTCCCATTCGCTGCGTAGGCGAATGAATGTTGGTG
>NZ_BDMN01000077.1 GCF_002189065.1 Bathymodiolus platifrons methanotrophic gill symbiont | reverse complement strand
CGCTTCCCTATTCTGATTATAAAGAATTTCGGGGTGAAGTAACGCTGAACACCAACCTGGAAGAGCTATTATCATTTATTAAAAATGCCAGTTTCTGCCCAGCCTGGCGCTATAAATGCATCAAAATGCTTAACTTAAGTGAGGACTATATTTATAAACTCAGTAACTTACCCTGGCCATTAAATAACCGCTATACCGTGATGCAGTCTCAGCTGCAATTTGAGCAAAAAAATAGCCTCTATACCTGGCAATTAAAAAATATCCCGCGTAAGCAATTACCCGAACAAGGAAACACAGTACAAATGCGTTACTCTGATGGCTTCTGGCAATTCAAGATAATCAACAGGTCTTCAATTCACATTACTTATCAGATGCATGGAGACCCAGCGGGTGTTATTCCTGCTACCATTGCTAATCAAGGTGTCACCAATGCAGCCTTTGTCACACTTAGTAATTTAAAAACACACTTTTCGAGCGACTAAAAAACCTCAGAAGATCTAAAGGAGGGCTAAAGAGACTGTAAAAGTATCTGCTTTTAGCCTCCCTCCTTGAGAAGGGGGGATTGAGGGGGGGATCGTATAAAAAACATATATCATTGATATTACGTGATTAGTTTTAATATACCAAACCTCCCCTAACTCCTCCTTAACAGGAGGGGGATTTTGTTGAATACTTTCACAGCCTCTAAAGCCCCGCCCTACCCATTTTTAATAGCCGTTTATTCTATAGCCTGCAAAGACAAGCTTTGCTTATCGATTGATACCGACACTTTACCTAGTAATAACTCCTGCAATTCCTGCCCAACCATACTATATCGCCAGCCATGTAATAACGGACTATCCTGGTCATCAAGTATCAATTGCTCTAGCTCCTTGCGAGTAGCTAGAATAACTGGGTTTAATGAGTTCTCATCGGCCCGTAACCGTACTACTCCGGTTAATATATCCAGAACTGCCTCTTGTTGCTGCGTTTTTTTATTTGAGCCCTTACTTTTTAATTTTAGTCCAGGCAAGTCCTTCGCTTTAACAATTAACTGACAAATTTGCTTGCCACTACGTCTGACAAAACCATCATTCATGCCTCGAATTTCAGACAGCGACTGTAAATTATCAGGCTGTAATTTTGCCATATCCAGAATAAGCTCATCACGCAAAATCCAGTTCTTAGGTCTATTGTCTTTTTTTGCAACTTGCTCACGCCACTCTGCTAACACCTGTACAATCGCTAACTGTTTACCGGTTAATTTATTTTTTCCACGTATTTTTAACCAGGCATTTTCAGGAGGAATATCATATAGCTCCTCATTCATCAATTGCTCAAAGTCCTCTTTCAACCAATCTTGACGCCCCAATGCTTGCAATTTCTGCTGCATCATCTGATAAATCTGAGCTAAATAAATGACATCATCTGCAGCATATTGAACTTGCTCGGCTGATAAAGGTCGCTGACTCCAGTCGGTTCGCGTATGTATTTTGCTCAGGTTTATATTTAAAAAGCCAGAAACCAGCATGGCATACCCTGTGTTTTCCTGGAATCCCAGTAAAGGCGCTACTATCTGGGTATCATAAACAGGGGCTGGTAATTTCCCACTGAGCTGATAAAAAATCTCTACATCTTGACGACAAGAATGTAAAACCTTGATGATTGCCGGATCATTGATAATAGAAAATAGTTCATCAAGATGCCCTTCCAGAGCAATAGGGTCAACACAGGCAACCCATTCCAGCGTTGCAATTTGTAATAAACAAAACTTTGGGTAATAGGTTTTTTCCCGTAGAAACTCAGTATCAATCGCAAGCCACGGTTCTGATTTCATCTTTTGGCAAAGGTCTTGTAGCTCAGCTACAGAATCTATAAACTGAATTTCATTCATGCTTTTTTAATTTTTTATAAGAATAGAGTTCACACTGAATATCAAACACTCAGCCACACAACATTTTAAAACCGACATTAAGATTTTCCAACTTTCTTTTTATTAGCCGCTAGATAATGCCTACGCGTGCCACGTCGATAATTTTTTTCTGCCTGGTATTTTTTTCCTGCACCACTGAGACGTTTAATATCCAGGTTTTTTTGATTTATTTCCACTTCTTTAAAGGATTGTAAAACCTCAACAGGCATCCCTGGCGGTAGGCTCAAAACAGTATAATGTTCAAAGATATCCACATAACCAATTTTCTTGCGTTCAACACCCGCCTCTTCGACAAGAGTATCTTTAATAAGGTTAACACTTACTCTATGGATACGACCCACTTCAATACGGTAACGAACCATTTGTGCATGTAATAATTCATAGGATTTTTGTTTTTCTACCGTGAACTTGTTATTTGCAAATTCACTAAGTTGCGGCTGGGGGTCGTTAATAAATAGTAAAGCAGCGGCCAAATCCAGATAATCTAATTTTAAATGGCGTGCGCTAACTTCAATCAAGGCCTTATTCGCGCTTAAGTCCTCATTAGCAAGCACTTTCTTTAATTGCTTTTCCAGACTTAACTGTTTTGCTATTTCTCCACAGGCATTCTTATTGTTATTCATTTAAAGCCCCTAAACGAATATCAACATAAGCTTCATCACGTAAACGCCTTAACCATAAGCCCGTTTCTTCTTCAATTTTTCTTTTACGTATATCATCACGCGCCTGGTTACGCTTTTGTTGTTCCTTATTATCTTTATTGCGCCGCTCTAAAACCTGAATCAAATGCCAACCAAACTGAGTTTGCACAGGCTCACTTAATTCATTTACCTCAAGCTTACCCATTGCTTTTTCAAAAGGAGGTACTAATAAACCGGGGATAACCCAGCCTAGATCGCCTCCCTTTAATGCAGAGCCAGTATCATCAGAGTTAGCCTTGGCTAAAACTGCAAAATCATCGCCATCGGCAATTCGAGCCGAAATCAACTGCAAGCGCCTCTGTGCTTCCTGGTCATTAATTAACTCATTGGTTTTAATGAGAATATGACGCACCTGTGTTTCAGTAATAATATGCGAACGGGCACCTGTAATATCTATTAATTTAAGGATATGAAACCCTCCCGGGCTACGAATAGGGTCTGCTATGTCGCCTTTACTCATCGTTTTAACCACATCAACAAAAAGCGTGGGTAACTGATTTAAGGTACGCCAGCCTAACCCCCCGCCTTGTAATGCATTTTCACCGTCTGAAACACTAACCGCCATTTGTTTAAAATCTCCACCCAACCTTAATTGTTCTGTGACTGATTGAGCCTTTGCATCTTCAGCCTGTATTGTCGCTGCAGAGGCTCCTTCTGAAACAGCAATTAAAATATGTCCTAGCAAGTATTGTACTTTTTGATCTGCTGCGCTGATTTCAGTATCAAGGTAATGATCAATCTCTTGCTCAGACACTTTTACCCGAGCGCCAATCTCATGGCTGCGTAATTGATTAATAACAATTTCTTTACGCACGCTCTCTTTAAACGCCTCATAATTCATCCCTTGTAATTCTATTTCCTGCTTAAAACCCTCAAAATCCATACCATTTTGCTGAGCAATCGCTTGCAGCGAACCATTTAACATTTCATCTGATACTTTAATTCCTGCCCTCTGCGCCAACTGGGTTTGCAAGGCATCTATAATTAAACGCTCCAGTACCTGTTTATACAAAATATTTTCTGGTGGAGTCTGGACATTACTAGCCTTTAATTTGATCACAACTGAAGCTACCTCTTGTGCTAACTCACTTTCCAGGATAATACCTTCCTCAACGACAGCCACTATGCCATCCAGATATTCAGCTGCGGACACCTGAAAGCTACCTACTATCAGCAATAATATTCCAATACTCTGTGTAATTTTTTTTCTCATCTTATTAATAAGTTGGTTTTCTATATCCTGATATATTATCCAGTAAGAACTCATCTACCTTCTCACCCAGACTGGTAAAGCCTTTTAATTCCAGTTGAAAAAAGATGGAATTCTGTGGCTCTGCTCCTGCAAAACCTCCGGAATCCATACTCAGTAGAAACTGACGATAAATCACTCTAAAACGCCAACAACAACTATCCTTTTCCACGCCGATAAAATACTCTAGATTTTTTTTATCAAGTATCGAATAACGGTATAAACCAATAGCACTCCAGCCATCATAAATGGGAACCATAGCCGAGGCAACAACCTGATTCTGGGCAAATCGTCCAAACTCCAGTTGTCGCTGTTGAAAACGGTAGCCAATATTAAAAATCGCATTATTATTCAGACCACGATAACGTAAATCAGCATTGCCCCGGTTCACTTCATTCTCTTTAAAACTCCATTGCATAGAAGAAATAAATTTTAATTCATCTGTAATTTCACTACTAAATTCAGTGATTAAATTTGAGAATAGTTCTGTACGTGGCTGGTTTCCTATTAAATTAACTTTTCTATCTGCAAAATAAAAAATCTCACCTACGGTCAGTTTCAATCGGTCTCGCCCGTCTTGCACCAGACGAGTTGTTAAGGCGGTTGTTAGCTGATTAGCATTCTGCGTTTTATCAACACCGTTAAACTCATTATCTCTAAATAACTGACTGGCCGTAAAATCATACAAAGAAGTATCAAAATTAGGCAAATCACTTTGGTCAGTATAAGGAACATATAAATAAAATAAACGCGGCTCTATGGTATGCGTTAATGACTCAAAGTCTCTTTCAAAAAACAAACCACTATCTACCGATATGATAGGTAGGGTTTTACTTAAACTCACTGCTCCAGACGTTGTCTCACTATCCAGCCAGTATTGTGTATGTTGCATGGCAACTTTAGGCTCAACAAATCCTGCTTGAGAAACAAAAGGAAAACTAATTTCAGGTTTAATATTAAAACGCTGCCCCTGTGGCCTTCCATCAGGAAAATGTCGCTGAAAATACACATATTCACTATCTAGCTTCATATCCAGAGGCAAACCATCAAACGACTTGAACATATCCAGCTTTAGCTGCGGTAAGCGTCGATAAGGAACATTTTGATCACTCGCACCTGGGTCTATATTTTGATAATTATCAATCCGGGCACTCATTGACAACCACGGCAAATTATAGGCGATACTACCATTGCTTTCTAAATACCGGTTACGATTATTCAGGCCCAGCGAACCATCTAAATCAGAAAAGTAAGCACTATCAGATACATAGTTGGCATTGATATTCATACTCAGGTGATCTGTAAACTGCGTCCTTTTTAGAAAACTTCCTCCCCAACGCAAAGTCTCTGTTTGCTTATCCTCAGGCATTATTTCAAAATTAATTTTACCTGTTGTCCTATGCCAGAGATAACGAAAATCAGCGCCAAACATAAAGCCTCGTTCGGTCATATAGCGTGGTGCTAATGTCACATCATAATTAGGTGCAATATTCCAGTAAAAGGGCAAACCAATATCAACACCACTACGCCCAGAAAGACCTATCGTTGGAGTTAATAAACCTGTCAGTCGCCGATCATCAATAGGAAAAGAACCATATGGGAAATACAAAACAGGAACGCTTTTAAACTCTAGCCAGCCATGCTTTACCGCTACCCGCCCTGTTTCATCATTGACCTTCATTTTAGAAGCATGCAACATCCAGTCCTGATTGCCTGGTTCGCATGCCGTATAGGTTACTTCTTTATAACGGCTGAATGTCGGACTATCGCGATAAACAACATCGGCGCTACCACGTATCGGAGAAGACGGAATAATAAAGGATACATTACGCAGCAAAGATGAATCTTCCTGCATATTAACTAGTGCAGAAGTACTATTTAACGCCATACCCCCATCACTATAAGTAATATCACCATATAAATCGAGTACCCCTGAAGCCTGATTATAATCAGCCTGGTTTGCCATCAGGTGCTGGTCTGCACGTTGCAAATCTACGTTGCCAGATAAGCTAATAAACTCAGCATCAAACATTTCACTACTACTAGCAAAAATATCCATGGGCGTCTGTGCACGCATCTGTTTATCGACAGAAAATATGGGTTGCGTACCTAATCTTAAGCGACAGGCAGACCAGGGGTCTTGATCAAACTCTGTTCTCAGACGCATAAAAACCTGTTCTCGCTGCTGATCAAAAGTCTTCTTGAACCAAAACCTACTCTCTTGTTCTTCTAACTGTTTCTCAACTTTAGAAAAATCGCACCGCTGCTCCGTTGTGCTTGCATTACATTTCGATTCTAGCTCATTCGCCTCAACGGTTTTTGCTATCAAAACTGATATACTGACAAAAAATAGTAATAAACGCAGCAACATGTATATTTTAAAAAAAACTGAAAATATAAATTCTAATAAAGCCCACACAGCCAGGCAAAATATCATAAAATAACCGGCGTCCATTTTACCTTACTTTTCAGGCCTCTTTGATAAAAGAATGATAACGGCAAGCGATGCAAGAGCAAAAGCCATTCTTCAATGGTTAACAAACGACCTAAACTTAAATATAACGCAATTTGAAACGGCTTCCAGTGATGCCAGTTTTAGGCGCTATTTTAGAGTGCAGCATCAACAACAGCATTATATTGTTATGGATGCACCACCCGACAAAGAAGATACCGCCCCTTTTATAAAAGTCGCACAATTGTTTGAACAGGCACAAGTCAATGTACCGCATATCATTCACCAAAATACCCAGCAAGGATTTTTACTACTCGAAGACTTTGGTTCGCATTGCCTATTAGACAAACTAGATGAAACAACGGTAGAACCTTTATATAAGGATGCACTGGACAGCCTGATCACATTACAAAAAAACGTAGACATAACTAGCTGCGCATTACCCCACTATGATGCACAATTACTACAAACAGAGCTAGACCTATTTAGTGACTGGTTTCTAAGCCAGCAATGTGACTTAAAACTTAATGCTGAACAACTGGCTATTATTGAAGCGAGTAATTCCCTGTTAATTGACTCGGCGCTACAACAGGTTCAAGTCTGTGTGCATAGAGATTATCATTCGCGTAATTTGATGCACCTGAGCAATGATAATCCGGGAATTATTGATTTTCAGGATGCTGTCATTGGTCCGGTCACTTATGATGCGGTTTCCTTATTAAGAGATTGCTATATAAGCTGGACTGATGAACAAATCGAGAGCTGTCTAAAACCCTATTACCAGCAACTTAAACAGGCCAATATTGTGCAGTGCGACTTTAGTCAATTCAAACGTGATTTTGACCTGATGGGCATACAACGACACCTAAAGGCAATTGGTATTTTCTCGCGGCTTAATATCAGAGATGGGAAAAACGCCTATATGGGTGATATTCCACGCACCTTGAATTACGTTATTAATATCAGTCAGCGTTATCCCGAACTACAGGATTTTCATTCCCTATTAGTGCAAGTCGTATTGCCTGCCAGCAAACGCTCATTATGAAAGCAATGATTCTGGCAGCTGGACGTGGTGAAAGAATGCGCCCACTCACTGACCATACTCCCAAGCCTTTATTAATCGCGGCAGGAAAGCCACTTATTGTCTATACCATCGAGGCTTTGGTTAAAGCTGGCATTACTGACATTATTATTAACCTGGCCTATTTAGGCCTACAAATTCAAAACTATCTGGGAGATGGCCACCAGTATCAAGCAAATATCCACTATTCCCATGAAGGTGCAATTGGGTTAGAAACCGCAGGTGGTATCAAAAACGCCTTGCCCTTGCTAGGCGACTCCCCTTTTTTAGTGGTTAATGGCGATATCAGCTGCGATTTCCCTTTACAAACCCTGGTTAACAAAGAGATTGATCTGGGCCACCTTATTTTAGTCAATAACCCTGCGCACCACCCTACAGGTGATTTTTCGCTAAAACCTCAGTCCATACTTAGCGCTGAAGGTGGGTCCAAATATACTTACAGTGGCATAGGACTTTACCATCCGGATTTATTTGCTAATATCTGCCCTGGAAAATCTGCACTCGCCCCGCTACTAAAAACCGCCATGCAAGCAAAACGAATAACTGGTGAGTTACATCATGGTTTGTGGATGGATATTGGTACTCCCGAACGCTTGCAAGAATTAAATTTATGCATGCGCAAAGCTAGATAAATCGATTGACTTTTTTACCATTTAAGCACATTGTAAGTAAGTGTCTTACACTACCTGGCTTAAATAAAATGACTACGACAGCATTTTCTATGCGTATCCCTGAGGAACTTAAAACCAGCCTTAAAGAAATGAGTGCACTATCTCATCGCTCGCAGTCCCAAATTGCTATAAAAGCGATTGCCGAGTATGTAAATAGGAATGAATGGAAAATGAAGGCTATTCAAGAGGCAAAAAAACAAGCAGATAAAGGCGAGTTTATTTCTCATGCTGCCACTGAGACCTGGTTAGATTCCTGGGGAGAAGAAAATGAATTAACGATACCTGAAGTGGATATATTCATTAAATAACAATGAGAATTATTCTGCTCCCTTATGCAATAGCAGACTTAAAAGAGATTAAGGATTTTATCGCTAAAGAGAATCCGGCGGCATCAAGAAAAGTAGCGCAAAGAATAAAAAAGTCTTTGCATTTATTAAAAAATGCATCCCTATTTAGGCATTGTCAAAGTTGACCAGGATATCCTGGAATGGCATATTCCCAACCTTCCTTATACGATACCTTATCAAATTGTAAACAACGAAATACAAATACTTCGTGTCTTTCATGAGTCACAATTCAAACCTGCCAAGTGGGAAAATCAATAAGGCAGAAAGCTTAATACTTGATTAATATGCCCTTTACCTTCCGTCCCTCGGTACTTGCCTTACTCTCCATCAGTCTTTTTTTAGCGCTTTGGTATGGCCTTGCCATTTATTTAAACACCATTACTCTGCCCACGCCTTTTGTCGTCGCCAATGTACTTATTGATGAAATCAACAGCGGACAATTACCCTATCATTTAAGCAAGACCTTATACCGGCTGTTACTTAGTTTCAGCATAGCCATGCTACTCGGTTGTGCTATTGGCATCACCCTGGGAAGACATAAGCAACTAGATTGTTTTTTTGATAACTGGCTGGTTATTTTTTTAAACGTCCCCGCTCTGGTCACGATTATTCTCTGTTATGTCTGGTTTGGGCTGGTAGAATCGGCTGCTATTCTTGCCGTGGTAATCAATAAATTACCCAATGTGATTGTTACTATCCGCGAAGGAACGCGTGCGCTGGATAAGGACTTGTTAGATATGGCAAAGTGTTATCGCTTTAGTAAAAGTAAAACCTTACGTCATGTCATCTGGCCACAACTACACCCTTTCGTTATGGCCGCAACCCGTTCAGGTCTGGCGTTAATCTGGAAAATCGTTCTGGTTGTAGAAATGCTGGGGCGCAGTGATGGCATGGGTTACCAGTTACATTTATTTTTCCAGTTATTTGATGTGGCTAGTATTTTAGCCTACACCATCGCCTTCGTAACTCTGATTCAAGGCATTGAAATATTGATACTTAAACCATTGGATAAAAAAGCACAAAGGTGGCGTCGATGAGTCAACTTGCTATTCATATTAGTGATAAATCCTATATCAACCCTGCTAATAATAAAACTAAGCAGATTATCAAAGACTTAAAGATTAACCTGAATAATAATGAATTTGTTTGTCTGGTGGGGCCTTCAGGCTGCGGAAAAACAACTTTATTAAATATCCTGGCTAACCTGGATACAAAGTTCTCTGGCTCTATTGAATTGCAGCCAAAACATGCACAGCCAAAAGTAGGCTACGTCTTTCAGAACCCACGATTACTCCCCTGGCGCACTGTGCGAGAGAATATTCAATTAGCCACAACCGCAAAACCTGAAACTCTGGAGTTTTTACTGGACAGTATGGGACTGGCAAATGAAAAAGACAGCTTTCCGGAACATTTGTCTTTAGGCATGAGTCGCCGGGTTTCTATCATTCGGGCGTTTGCTACTGACCCTGATTTACTGCTAATGGATGAGCCATTTGTTTCGCTAGATCCTCCAACAGCACGTCAGGCACGGCAATTACTAATTGAACTATGGACAACGCGAGCACATAAAGTACTATTTGTAAGCCACGATTTACGTGAAGCCATTACCCTAGCTGACCGCCTTATTTTTCTCAGCAGTAGTCCAATGACAGTCATTTCAGAAGTCCCTGTTACCATTCCCAGAAAAGATAGGAATCAGGAAATAAAAATAGAGCAATTTAGACAACAGTTATTTATTGATCATCCGGAAATAACTGAGTTATTATAGGTGCTCTGTAGACAATAAAAAACCATAAATGGAGAACGAGGTCATATGAAATCACCACTAATTATAAGCACCCTCAGTGCTGCAATTCTTTTAGCTCCTGGTATTAGCTCGGCTAATCGCGACGACAGCAAATACCCAGCAGCCAATTTTCAGCCAAAAGTGATTTATCTTGATAAATCAGCAGTCCAGGCTCAGGGAAGTAGTGCTACATCTTTCACTGGCGAAAAATCAGTTTATGACCCTAAATATCCTGCCGCAAACTTTGAGCCTAAAGTAATTTATCCCTAAATATTGCCCTTATTACACCTTTTTAATAGGGTTAAACCGGCCAGGCAAAGAGTTTCACGTGGCCTCTTATAATTAAACTAATAGTGTCAGAGGCGTGATAAAATAAGCTTTAACCCATAAATTCGCTTTCCATAGCGGACTAAAGAGGCTGTGAAAGTATTTGCTTTTAGCCTCCCCCCTTGAGAAGGGGGGATTGAGGGGGGATCGTATAAAAGCATATGTCATTGATATTATATGATTAGTTTTATCAATCCTCCCCTAGCCCCTCCTTAACTAAGGAGAGGGATTTTTTTGAATACTTTCACAGCCTATAAAGCCCGCTCTACAGGGAATAATCCATCAATTCAATAATTGCGCTAGTCACTTCCAAATAAGTCACGCGTATAAACTTTGGTCTCTACATCTTTAAGCTCATCATCTAGTCGGTTAGCAACAATCACATCTGCTTTTTGTTTAAACTCCGATAAATCATTGATTACTTTTGAATTAAAGAAATCACCTTCATCAAATACCGGTTCATAAACAATAACTTCAATACCCTTTGCTTTAATGCGTTTCATAATTCCCTGAATAGAAGAGGCACGAAAGTTATCAGAACCACTTTTCATAATTAAGCGATAAATACCCACAACTTTAGGGTTGCGCTTAATAACCGAATCAGCAACAAAATCTTTACGCTTGCTATTGGCCTCGACAATCGAACTAATTAAACTATTAGGCACATTTTGATAGTTAGCCCTTAATTGCTTGGTATCTTTAGGTAGGCAATAACCACCATAACCAAACGAAGGGTTGTTATAGTGACTACCAATACGTGGATCCAGACCGACTCCTTGAATAATTTGCCGGGTATTCAAGCCATGTGTTTCTGCATAACTATCCAGCTCATTAAAATAAGCCACCCGCATCGCCAGATAGGTATTTGAGAATAACTTGACGGCCTCGGCTTCCGTGGAATCAGTAAATAACACCGCTATCTCTTTTTTAATTGCGCCTTCAACCAGTAAACCTGCAAATGTCTCGGCTCTTTTTGAGCGTTCACCGACAATAATACGAGAAGGGTGAAGGTTGTCATATAAAGCTCGCCCTTCCCTTAAAAATTCTGGCGAGAAAATAATATTATTACAATTAAACTCCCGGCTAATTTGCGCACAATAACCTACCGGTACCGTTGACTTGATAACCATCACAGCATCTGGGTTAATCTGCATAACCTCTTTAATAACCGCTTCAACTGACTGGGTATTGAAATAGTTAGTTTCGGTATCGTAGTCAGTAGGCGTGGCGATAATTACAAAGTCAGCATTCTTATAAGCAGCTTGCTTATCCAGAGTAGCGGTAAAATTTAGGTCTTTATTCTGCAGAAAATCTTCTATTTCAGCATCAACAATAGGTGATTTTTTCGCATTGAGTAAATCAATTTTCTCAGCAACAATATCAACAGCAACTACCTCATGATTTTGTGCTAACAGCATTGCATTAGACAGACCAACATACCCGGTTCCTGCTATAGCGATTTTCATTTTTTCATCCTGATTCTATATTTAACCTACTCTAGCCAACTTGGCAGTCGCTTATTATAAGAGGAACGCAATGATAAATCACCATAATCTAACAGACACACCGCTCCAGAAATGAACTAAGCATGCTATCATCTTACCATTGTCTGTAGGGCGTGGCTTTAGCCCGCTTGTAGCATGTAACCGGCGGGCTAAAGCCACGCCCTACTTCGTACTTTACTGTTCACAATTATACTGAGCCTAGCTTAACCAACAATCTATGAAATTCTGGGAAACAAAAACATTAGCCGAAATGTCCACCGCTGAATGGGAGTCTTTATGTGATGGCTGTGCAAAGTGCTGCTTAAATAAACTAGAAGATGAAGACAGTGGTGATATATTTTTTACCAGCGTCGTTTGTGACCTAATCAACCTGGATACTTGTCGCTGTACCCGGTATTCTGAGCGCACCACACTAGTTCCTGAGTGTATTGACTTAAAGCAACATGATTTTTCTGAATATACCTGGCTCCCTGCCACTTGTGCGTATCGCCTATTAAGCGATGGCAAGCCTTTAGCCGACTGGCACCCCTTAATTTCAGGCACCCAGGAAAGCGTTAAAGAAGCAGGCGTTTCCATTAGCAGTTTTGCTATGAAAGAATCTCAAATCGACGACCTGCAAGAGCATATTATTGAGTGGCTGGAATAATATATTCGATTATATAGTCTGCTTAACGAAAATATCCTCAATGCCAGGTTACCTTTTTAAGGTTCTGCTATAAAACGTATGACCTAAAAATAAAAGTTAATATAAAAACCATTATATTATCTCAATCAATTTTACAATAGGGCATGCGATGCTGCACCCAGCAGTACATTTCCATAATAAGCCAAACCCTTACCCTGTCTTTTTAAGTACAGGTAGCTGAATAAAGTACTATACATTTCGACTACTTTAGAAACTAATGCTCAACTCAAAATACCAACAAGCCCTCCTCTTCTTGCATATTTGTGCTAGGCTAAACAAAAATCATTCTTTCCTCAAGGAGCCAGTATGTCCACTGTCAGTATAGGTAAACCAGTAAGCAATTTTGAAGCCCCTTCTACCGGCGATAAAAGCATCCAGTTATCCGACTATCAAGGAAAATATGTACTGTTGTATTTTTATCCAAAGGACAATACGCCTGGTTGCATCACAGAAGGGCAGAATTTTCGCGACAATATCGCCCAGTTTGAGCAGCACAATACTGTTATCCTCGGCGTTTCTCGTGATAGCGTGCGCGTACATGAAGGCTTTAAAACTAAACAGAATTTCCCGTTTGACTTACTTTCCGATAAAGAAGAAGTGTTATGTAACTTATTTGATGTGATCAAAATGAAAAACATGTACGGGAAAAAAGTGCTGGGGATAGAGCGCAGTACTTTTTTAATTGATCCTGATGGCGTGTTAATTCACGAATGGCGTAAAGTAAAAGTTAAAGTTCATCTTGATGAAGTTTTGCAAAAATTATCAGAGCTGGAGAGTGAGTCATGAATATTAGCGCGAAAAAGAAATTATTTGTTCTGGATACCAATGTATTAATGCATGATCCTGCGGCATTATTTCATTTTCAGGAACATAATATTTTTATTCCCATGGTGGTACTGGAAGAACTGGATCATGGCAAAAGAGGCAGAACCGAAGTTGCACGAAATGTACGTCAAGTCAGCCGCTTTATTGATGATTTACTCAAAGGTAGAAGCCAGGAGGATATTAAAGAAGGCCTACCGTTATCACAATTACAAAGCTCGGGGCAAAACGAAAGTGCTTTAGATGGTCGTTTGTATTTTCAGACTCAGCAGATGACTGCCGCCCTGCCCGACTCCATGCCTGGCAATCTCGCTGATAACTCAATTTTGAGTATTGTTCTAACTTTAGTCAATCAATTCCCTGACACACAAGTCATATTAGTCTCTAAAGATATTAATATGCGTATTAAGGCAGCGGCGCTGGAATTAAAGGCTGAGGACTATCATAGCGACCAAACACTGGATGATATTGACTTACTCTATAGTGGAGCAACTTCCCTGCCCACTGATTTTTGGGAAACCCATGGTAATAAAATGCAATCATGGATAGAAGATGGCCGCACTTATTACAAGCTTGAAGGCCCTCTGGTACTCGACTGGTACCCTAACCAATACCTATACCTATATATAGAAGATAACTCTGATTTTGAAGCTATTGTGCGTTCAGTCGATAATGATACAGCGACACTGGAACTCGCTATTAATTACCGGGAAGGACATCACTCCGCCTGGGGCGTTTTTGCCAAAAACCGGGAGCAGAATTTTGCTTTTAATGTATTAATGGACCCTGAAATCGACTTTGTTACCTTATTAGGCACCGCCGGTACAGGAAAAACATTATTAGCCCTGGCGGCGGGGCTAACGCAAACCATGGACGACAAGCTCTACCACGAAATCGTAATGACTCGGGAAACGGTTCCAGTCGGTGAAGACATCGGTTTTCTACCTGGTACTGAAGAAGAAAAAATGGCTCCCTGGATGGGCGCATTGATAGACAATCTGGAGTTACTAGGCAAACAGGAAGAGGATACTGACTGGGAAAAGGATGTCACCAAAAACATCCTGATGAACAAAATTAAAATTCGTTCACTTAACTTTATGCGTGGCCGAACTTTCCTGAACCGCTATCTTATTATTGATGAGGCACAAAACCTGACTCCAAAGCAGCTTAAAACCCTGGTTACCCGTGCCGGGCCAGGCACAAAAATCATCTGCATCGGCAATCTATCGCAAATTGACACGCCTTATTTAACCGCAACCAGCTCCGGTTTAACCTATGTAGTGGATAAATTTAAATCATGGGAGCATGGCGCTCATATTACGCTTAGACGCGGTGAACGATCACGACTGGCTGATCATGCCTCCGAGGTTTTATAAAAACCTCTAATATCAGAAACGTAGGGCATGGCTTTAGCTCGCTGTTATCAAGCTTGTTCTAATATTGGCGGGCTAAAGAATACTCCATAATACGGCTTAATTTGACATGTCTGGTTAACAACAGTAAATTACAGGGTTGAGTTTTATCATATGCCACTTCACTAACATAATATAGCCGTTTTAAGAGTACCCAATGGAAGAATTTCACCGTATTAGTCGCCTACCGCCTTATGTCTTTAACATTGTTAATGATTTAAAAGCAGAAGCACGAGCACAAGGCGAAGATATTATTGATTTCGGCATGGGCAACCCAGATCAGCCTACGCCAAAACATATAGTAGACAAAATGGTGGAAGCGACTCAACGAGCTGACACCCACCGCTATTCAGTTTCCCGCGGTGTTCCCAGACTTAGACGCGCGATCTGTAACTGGTATAAAGACCGTTTTGATGTTGATTTAGATCCCGAAACACAATCGATCGTTACCATTGGCTCTAAAGAAGGCCTGGCACACCTGGCTTTAGCAACACTGGGACCTGGTGATACAGTAATGGTACCTAATCCGGCCTATCCCATACACCCGTATGGGATCGTTATCGCTGGCGCAGATTTAAGACACGTCAAAATGGTACCTGGCGTCGATTTTGTTGAAGAATTGCATAAGGCTATCGCTGAATCATGGCCTAAGCCGAAAATGCTAATTCTTAATTTCCCTGGCAACCCAACCACACAATGCGTTGAGCTTGATTTCTTTGAAAAAATCATTGCTGTCGCCAGAGAGCATAAAATCTGGGTAGTGCACGATATTGCCTATGCTGATATTGTTTTTGATGGCTATAAAGCGCCTTCAATACTACAAGTGCCTGGCGCAGAAGAAGTGGCTGTCGAGTTCTTTTCCTTATCAAAAAGCTACAATATGCCTGGTTGGCGAGTAGGCTTTATGTGTGGCAATAAAGAACTGGTTGCTGCACTTGCACGCATTAAATCCTATCTGGATTACGGTATGTTCACACCAATTCAGATCGCTGCAATTACCGCTCTGGAAGGGCCGCAAGATTGTGTAAAAGAAATTTGCGCCATGTATAAAGAGCGTCGAGATGTACTCTGTGATGGCCTGAACTCAATCGGCTGGAACGTAGAAAAACCCAGGGCAACCATGTTTGTCTGGGCACCTATCCCTGAAGCATACAAGGAGATGGGCTCGATTGAATTTAGTAAAAAAATGATTACCGATGCCAAGGTTGCTGTTTCGCCAGGTATTGGTTTTGGCCAGTTTGGCGATGATCATGTGCGTTTTAGCTTAATAGAAAATGAACATCGTACCCGTCAAGCCATACGCGGCATACGTGCCATGTTTAAAAAAGATGGTTTAATTTAAAATACATTCCCTCTGTAGAGCGCGGCTTTAGCCCGCTATCTCTACAAAAAAATTATCACAATCCATATCTGCTTAGGAGTTTGATTTGAAGCCAGTAAAAGTTGGCGTTTTAGGTTTAGGTACTGTCGGTGGCGGTACGGTAAATGTTTTAAAACGTAATGCACAAGAAATCTCACGTCGTGCTGGAAGAGAAATTATTATCACCCGCGCATCAGCAAGAGACCTGACGCGCGAACGCCTGTGTGATACTCAGGATTTAACACTAAGCACAGATCCCTACGAAATTATTAATGACCCTGAGATTGAAATAATCCTGGAGTTAATTGGCGGCACTAGCCTGGCTAAAGAGCTAGTTTTACACGCGATAGCCAATGGCAAACATATTGTGACTGCCAATAAAGCCTTGATTGCTCTACATGGTAACGAAATTTTTGCTGCTGCTAGCAAAGCTAATGTGATGGTTACTTATGAAGCGGCTGTTGCCGGCGGCATCCCCATTATTAAAGCTATCCGCGAAGGACTCAGCGGAAATCAGATCAACTGGCTTGCAGGGATTATCAATGGTACGGGAAATTTCATCCTCACAGAAATGCGTGATAAAGACCGTGATTTTTCTGATGTACTAGCAGAAGCACAAGAGCTAGGATATGCGGAAGCCGACCCGACTTTTGATGTCGAAGGCATTGATGCCGGCCACAAACTCATGATTCTTGCCTCTATTGCATTCGGAATTCCGCTGCAATTTGACAATGTGTTTACCGAAGGAATCACCAAGATCACTCGGGCTGATGTCGAGTATGCCGGAGAACTAGGCTACCGTATCAAGCATTTAGGTATTGCACGCAAAACAGAAAAAGGAATTGAACTTAGAGTCCACCCTACCCTGATTCCTGAACGCCGTTTAATTGCCAATGTTGATGGCGTTATGAATGCTGTTTTAGTGCAGGCTGATGCAGTTGGCCCTACCCTTTATTATGGTGCTGGTGCTGGTGCAGAAGCAACCGCTTCTGCTGTCGTTGCTGATATTGTTGATGTGGTACGCTCTTTAACTCTGGATGTAGAAAATAGAGTGCCTTATCTGGGTTTTCAACCTGATGCAATTATTGATTTACCCATCCTGCCTCGTGAAGAAATTGAAACAACTTATTACCTGCGTCTGACAGTTGAAGATAAGCCCGGGGCACTGGCAGATATTACTAATATTTTAGCCAGACAGAATATCAGCATTGAAGCACTGATACAGAAAGAACCGCAGCATGATGAGACGACCCTGCCTATTATTATGCTCACTCAGAAAACAATTGAAAAAGAAATGGATGCAGCCATTGCTGCTATCGAAAATTTAGCCTCTGTTACTGGCCAAGTAACACGCATCCGCCTTGAAACATTGGGATAATTAGATGTCAACATCAACACGCTACACAGGCTTAATTGAACGCTACAGAGACCGCCTTCCAGTCAGTGATTCAACTCGTATTATCAGTATAGGTGAAGGTGACACTCCACTTATTCAACTGCAAAACATCCCTAAGCTAATTGGCAAGGATGTTGATATTTACGTTAAATATGAAGGCTTGAACCCTACTGGATCCTTTAAAGATCGCGGTATGACCATGGCTGTAACCAAGGCTGTTGAAAACAGCAGCGAGGCCATTGTTTGTGCATCAACAGGAAATACTTCAGCCTCTGCAGCCGCTTATGCAGTACGCGCAGGCATCACCGCTTTTGTCTTGATTCCTGAAGGTAAAATTGCCCAGGGAAAACTGGCACAAACCTTAATGTATGGCGCGCAAATCATCCAGATCAGAGGTAACTTTGATCAAGGCATGAGCCTGGTTAAAGAAGTAGCTGACCACGCACCGGTTACTATTGTTAACTCAATTAACCCTTTCAGAATTGATGGCCAGAAAACAGCGGCATTTGAAATTGTTGACGCTCTAGGCAAAGCCCCTGATTACCACTGCCTACCTGTTGGTAACGCAGGTAATATTACCGCTTACTGGAAAGGCTACAGCGAATATGCAACAGAAACTAACGGCATAGCAGCTGTCAGTACAAAACGCCCTATTATGTGTGGCTATCAGGCCGCAGGTGCAGCGCCTTTTATTGCAGGCAAAATGATTGATAACCCTGAAACAGTGGCAACGGCAATTCGTATTGGTCACCCGCAATCCTGGGACTATGCATGGGCTGCACAAAAAGAATCAGGTGGCTGGTTTGATAGCTTTGTAGATGAAAAGATACTGGCTGCGCAAAAAATGCTGGCCAGCTATGAAGGTATTTTCTGTGAGCCGGCTTCTGCCGCCTCATTAGCAGGTGCTTTGAAAGATATAGGTTCAGGTAAAATCCCAGAAGGTAGCACTATTGTCTGCACTCTGACAGGTAATGGCCTAAAAGATCCAGAGACAGCTATTTCACAATGTTCTGATGCACATCCAGTATCAATTGATGCATCACTAGATGCTGTGAAGAAAGCAATTCTGGATAATATGTAATAAAAAGCAAGCAAACATAAATTCATGTAGGCTGGGTCAGATTAGCAAGCGCAGCGCAGATAACGTAACCCGGCGCATATTTGCCGGGTTACGTTTTTTAATGCTACGCAATAAAAAATCTAACCCAGCCTACGTGTTTTCTATATATAACAAAGGAAGATTCGTATGAGCAATGTTTTCAGCTTCACTGGAACTGTAGGCAGAGATGCTGAAGTAAGAACCACCCCTAATGGCCAGACAGTATTGAATGTCACCGTAGCAAATAATATTGGCTTTGGAGATAGACAACAAACAATATGGGTTCGAGTTGCTTTATGGGGCAAACGTGCCGAAGGTCAGCTACAGAATTATCTTAAAAAAGGCCAGCAAGTATTTGTCTCAGGTGAATTATCTCAGCGTGAGTACCAGGCGAACGATGGTACAACTAGAACTAGCCTGGAATTAAATGCGAATATTATTGATTTGTTAGGCAAACGCAATGAACAAGGCAGTGTTGCCCAGCAACAGCAACAATCTACGCCTGCGCAGCAAAACTATCCTGCAAATGATAGTTATGATGATGTGCCGTTTTAAAGTAAACCGTTATGCACTTATGTAAAAATTTATCTTTACGTCATTAAGTTATAAAGGATTTGTTGAGGAACCAAAAATAACAATAATATCTTTGAAGTATAGAGGTTATATCTGGGTTGAGTATAAATTAATACAGAATTCATTTATTGCAAACTAAGCTATGGATGCTAGTTTATGACAAAGGAAATGCATGACTAAATCTAAGATTTATTACGCACATAGCTCAAATGAATATAATAAATGGCACTTATTAAAAGAGCACTTAAACTCAGTCAGTAATAAAGCAAAACTCTATTTAACTGACTGGGAAGCAGGTGAAGAAGAAGCTTTAATTTCAGGTTTACTTCACGATTTAGGCAAATATGGTGATCGTTTTCAAGCACGATTACAAGGTAAAGACAGTGGTTTAGATCATTGGTCACAAGGCGCATGGCTTGCATTAAATAAACCGTATTGGTAACTACTCAGCGTAATTTACAGTTGGATAAAATTATAAAGAAAATTTAGGCAACTTTCCCTCAAACACAAGAGTCATTGCCAAAGTTGCACTGACACCTTGTTTACGGCACGTTGCTAAATAACCTCTGACGCGACAAAATAT
>NZ_BDMN01000076.1 GCF_002189065.1 Bathymodiolus platifrons methanotrophic gill symbiont | reverse complement strand
CTGTAAAGTTATACACCCTATAGATTTTCAGAAAAATAATTTTACGGATACCATGACTGATCATCCTATCCCCCTGTCCGCCCTCAACCAATACGCCTACTGTCCGCGCCGTTGTTATTTAATTTATGCAGAAAGTGAATTTAAAGACAATATCCATACCCAAAGTGGCACAGAAGAACATGAGCGTGTTGACCAATTACAGCATGAAATAAAAAACGGGGTTCGCGTTGAATTTGCCTTACCTGTCTGGTCGGACGAACATGACTTAACAGGGCGCTGTGATGTGGTGGAATTCCATCCGGACGGTTCGGTTTTTCCTATTGAATACAAACTCGGTAGGCGTAAACAATGGCTGAATGATGATTTACAAGTGGCCGCACAAGCACTCTGTCTGGAAGAAATGCTGCAGCTAGATATTCAAACCGCCGCTATCTATCACATAAAATCACGCCGCCGTCGTGAAGTCTCACTCTCAGCTATACTACGTCAGCAACTATTCGACACCATTGACGCAGTTAAAAAACTACTAGCACAAGCGATTCCCCCACCTGTTACCCCTGATAAAAAACGCTGTGAACAATGCTCATTAAACAGCTTATGCGAGCCTGAATTATTACAGGCTAACGCCTCGATCAAACACCTCGCCGATCATCTGTTTGACACAGACTATTAAAAACTTAGGGAATATGAAAAATTTACTCAACACACTCTATGTCACCACCCCTGAAGCCTACTTACGGCTTGAAGGCGAAACGGTTTGTATTATGATAGAAAAGCAGAAACGTATGCAAGTCCCACTGCATCACCTGTATAGCTTTGTGCTATTTGAAAATGTCATGCTAAGCCCTGCCTTATTGGCTCGCTGCGCTAAAGATGGACGCACTGTTATCTGGTTAGACCGTTCGGGGCGTTTTCAATGTCGTCTGGAAAGCCCGGTTAGCGGTAATATTCTACTACGCCAGACACAATTTCGCAGTGCAGATAAGCCGCTATTTTATTGCCGGAAAAATTCATAACAGCCGCCAGATATTGATGCGCGCCATGCGCGAAAGTAAACAAGAAGAAGAGAAAAAACGTCTTAATAAAATCAATCAACTGCTTGCTGGCACACTAAAAAAATTGGAAACCGCCGATAATATTGACAGTATCCGAGGTTTTGAAGGCGATGCAGCACGTAGTTATTTTTCAGTTTTATTATTACTAGTCCGGGAAAGCTCACGAGACGATTTTAAATTTAGTGGGCGTAACCGCAGGCCACCACGAGACCCTTTTAATGCGTTAATTTCTTTTTTGTATGCATTAATGCTCAATGATTGTCGTAGTGCACTTGAGAGTGTCGGGCTTGACCCACAATTAGGGTTTTTACATGTTCCACGCCCTGGACGACCTTCCCTGGCACTGGATTTACAAGAAGAATTTCGCGCTCCGCTGTGTGACCGTTTAGCCTTAAAGCTGATTAATAGAGGTCAATTAAAAACCAAACATTTTGATAAGCGTGATGGCGGCAGTGTATTGTTAAATGACGAGGGCAGAAAAATAGTGATTGGAGCTTATCAAGAGCGTAAAAAAGAAGAAATCAATCACCCAGTATTAGAGCAGAGTGTACCGATAGGTTTATTGGCTCAGATTCAAGCACGATTATTAGCGCGTTATTTGCGCGGTGATATAGAAGCTTATGTTCCGTTTTTAGTGCGTTAGGAAAATACTATGATGGTTTTAGTCACCTATGATGTAAATACCTTAACCCGCGAAGGCCGGAGTCGTCTGCATCGTGTTGCTAAAGTTTGTTTAAACTATGGACAACGAGTGCAATACTCAGTGTTTGAGTGTCAGGTCAACGAAATGGAGTTATCCGCTTTACGCAGCAAGTTATTAAACGTCATTGAACCCGCAGAAGATAGTTTACGAATTTACAAAATTATTGAACCTTTAGAGAATAATCGTGAAGAAATTGGTAAAATAACCGCGATTGATTTTGAGAATACTCTTATTATCTAATCTTAAATAACAGCGCGAACCTCAAGTGATGGTCAAAACATCATTCTTTCGCGCCCTATCTAATACTATGAAATTATTAATAAAACTATCAAAGGTTCTGTTAAATAGCACGAAGCTTAGAAATATTTTCTGCTGTTTCGCGTTACCTAGGCTTTTTTCTTTTTATTATCATAGACCTACCGCCAAGCGGTATCTCCCAGCTTAACCGCTGGGAGCGGATTGAAACAAGAAATGGCCCTCGAATATATCAGCGCTGTCGCGTATCTCTCAGCTTAACTGCTGGGCAACCATTGGGTAGGGATCGCATACCTAGCACTGAAAGGTACGCGATCCCTACCCTACTACTATGAAAAGTTTAATAAGATTACAGCCCCGTGTAGGGTGGAATAGCGTAGCGTTTTCCACCACTCACATGCTTTGGATAGAGCACGGAATGACGATATATGCCGGAAAACGCTACGTTATTCCGGCATACGCGGACATACATGATTTACATAGTATGCGTAGAGCGCTCGGAATCTAACGAGCCAGCCAGGTAGGTTTCAATTTTATTTCTCGCCTTCCCCCCATCCTGATCACTAAACTGAACTCCGATTCCCGTCGTTCGGTAGCCTTGCGCCCCCGCAGGCGTTACCCAGATTACCTTCCCTGCAATAGGTAAGCGCTCAGTCTCTTCCATTAAGTTGAGCAACATAAACACTTCTTGCCCCATCTTATAATCACGATTTGTTGGAATAAATAAACCACCATTTTCAACAAACGGCATATAAGCGGTATAAAGCGCATGTTTTTCTTTAACTGAAGTTTCCCAATAATTATTTATGGTAAAATTGAAACTTATTGAAACTATGCTACAACTATATGAAAAAAATAGTCTTTTCATTCGTTTCAAATGCTATTGCCTAAGGGGAATTAAGTAGGGGTTTGCTATAAACATGGCAAAACCACCTAAAATAAACCTCGATACACCAGCATTGTGTATTTCAGCTACTCAATAATTGGGAAACTTCAGTTCTTTAATAGCCAGAGATAAAATCCCTTGCCGTGCGGATGATTCAGCCATTTTATTTATTTATGGTTGCTTGCGACCAAATAATTAACATCTCTTCAAATAAAAGTTGCTTATTAAGTTGCCTGTTTATTCTATAAGTATCTTTTAATAATAGACCATAAAAATCAAATAATCTATTTAAGTCCAAGCGCTTTGCCAGACCACGTAAGTGCTGGTCTAAATCTTCATTAAGTAATAGCGTTTTTTCCGCCTGAAAATAGCACTTAATAACATCCTCAGTCCAGCTAACTAGCCACTGCACTAGCTGCCCCGCTGGAAGTTTATGCCACTTTTCGGCTAGCTGAACCGGGCAGACTTGCCCCTGAGCAACCTTTTCCCAGTCATCAAAGCAGCCGTTACGTTGCTCCAGCACATTATCCTGCGCATAGGCTAAAGCCTTAATTGGCGCACCTTGCGCTAAATGCAGTAACAACTTCTGCTGCTCATTAACACCTTGGCTCTGCAACCAAAGCACGGCATTATCAATATCCGGCGCTGTTATTAACATTTTTTGACATCGACTTCTAATAGTCGCAGGCAAAGTCTGACTGCGCTCTGTCAGCAAAAGAAAAACAGTACGCTCTGGTGGCTCCTCCAGGCACTTAAGAAAAGCATTGGCAGAATTTATATTCATCTGCTCTGCCGGCGTAATAATAACCACACGATAAGCACTATATTGAGGCTTTAAGACTAGTTTAGCTATAAGCTGCCTGATCATGTCAACACCAATTACTTTGCCTGGCTCTGCTGGCTGTAACAAGGTAAAATCTGGGTGCGTGCCAGCTACAAACAACTTACAGCTGGCACAATGTCCACAATAAGATTTTTCCTGCTTATCCAGACAGGTCAAATATTGTGCAAACTGCATTGCCAGATCTTGTTTTCCTAGTCCAGCAACACCATTCATCAAGAGCGCTTGCGGAATGCGTTGCTGCTCGACATAAGCAGCCAAGTGCTGCCAATAGGGTTTGTGCCAGGGGTAAATCAAGTCACTCATGGATAAACGGGCTTAATATTTGCTTAATCTGACTCTGCACATTGTCCAGACTTTGCGTAGCATCCACAATTTTTACTCGCTTAGGCTGTTGTTCGGCAATGCTTAAATAGGCCTGCCTCACTTTGTCAAAAAAAGCCATTTTCTCTGATTCAAAGCGATCCAGTTTACCGCGCTGCTGTGCTCTTTGCATACCAAGCTCTATAGGAGCATCCAGCAATAAGGTTAAATCAGGACGTAAATCGGCCTGAACGAAGTTCTCTAGCCATTGAATAGTGGATAAATCCATATTTCTGCCACCACCCTGATAGGCATAGGTCGCATCAGTAAAGCGATCACATAACACCCAGTCGCCTCTATCTAAGGCTGGTTTTATAACATGTTTGATATGTTGCGCCCGTGCAGCAAACATCATTAATAATTCTGTCTGTTCGGCAATTGCTTCCTGCTCTTTATCCAGTAATAACTGGCGTATATTTTCTGCTAATGCTGTCCCACCCGGCTCACGAGTTAGGACAAGCGGAATATTTTCACTCTTAAGTAAAGATTGAATATAGGCAATATTAGTCGTTTTACCGACCCCTTCACCACCTTCCAGGGTAATAAACCTTGCTGACATTATTTACGCTTCCTCTGATAGATATTTACCGCTCTATTATGCTCTAACAATGTCGCCGAAAAAACATGTCCTCCCTCACCATTAGCCACAAAATAAAGACTATTACCCTTAGCAGGATGTAAAACAGCATTAATCGCCTCTGCACCTGGCATGGCAATAGGAGTTGGCGGTAAGCCATTAATCAGGTAAGTGTTATAAGCAGTTAAGGTCTGTAAATCTTTTTTGCGTATATTCCCTTGATAATTATCTCCCATACCATAAATCACAGTTGGGTCCGTTTGCAGGCGCATGCCTTTATTCAGTCTTCGGGTAAAAACACCTGCAATCGTTGGCCGTTCAACAATAACACCGGTTTCTTTTTCAACGATAGATGCCAGTATTAAAGCTTCATAAGCGGTTTTTAATGGTAAATCCTGTTGTTTATTTTCCCATTGCTCGGTTAGTACCTGCTGCATTTTCTGATAGGCTTGCAGCAAAATAGCAAAATCTGTCGTATGCTTTTCAAACCGATAGGTATCAGGAAAAAATAGCCCTTCAGGGTGCGTATAATCACTACCTATCTTGTGTAAAATTTCTGCGTCACTTAATTCAGATAAAATGGCTTTGAGGTTTTTATCTGCAACTAAAGCTTGCCTTAATTGTTTAAAGGTCCAGCCTTCCGGGAAGGTAATACTATGCTGCCGTGTGACTCCGCTACTCACTAAAAGCAGAAACTCTTTAGGGGTCATACCCACCGGCAACTCATATTCGCCTGCCTTTAATTGATTAATTAAACCTTGCTGACGTGCCAGTATTTTAAACCAAAGCCTATCTATATCAGGGCTCTGAAAACTGACCTGATCATCTAGTTGCTGGACTATACTTTTAAATGAGCTACCTTTTGCTATATCAAAAATGACCGCTTGCTGTACTACAATCGGTTGCGCAATAAACTTCTGATAATCCTGCCACACCCAGGCAACAGTAGCGCTCAAGCCTAGTAATACGACTGCAAAGATGCGTAAAATCATGATTAATTGTTTCTCGCTTTATAATCGGCTAGATAAAGCATTATTTTTTGCGTTAGCGGACCAACAGAATAGGTTTTATTTTCTAATGCTTTGATAGGCCAGATTCCAATCACTGAATTACTGACAAATAACTCATCTGCCTGCTGAACAAAATCCCGGTTTAATACTGTTTCTTGCAGCGGCAAATTGTTTTGCCTGGAAATTTTTATAATAATCTGACGCATCACACCTTTTATCCCCGATAACGTAATTTCAGGCGTATAGATTTTTTGCTCTTTCACGACAAATAAATTGCTCATTGTGCCTTCAATAACATGCTCATTCAGATTCAGCATCAACCCTTCCTGATACTCATCTTGCCATTCAGAGCGGGCTAACACTTGCTCCAGTCGATTGTTATGCTTTAAACCAGCTAGCATTGGATTTAAACCTAAACGAGCAGTACAAAAACGAGTTAAAACACCTTCGGTTTTGAAGTTTTCGGGATAATCTGGAAAGGGGTGTAAAGCAATAATGCGGGTAGGACTAAGCAAGTCAGGCTGACGATAACCTCGCCCACCTGAGCCACGAGTTAGCATTAATTTAATAACACCGTGCTCGCCTGTGTTGCTTACTTGTTTAATTTCATCCAGTAGGAGAGTTTCGTCTGGATAAGGAATTTTCAACACCTGACAGCCCGCTTTTAAACGCGCTAAATGCTGCGTTAAAAAAACAGGTTTCTGATGTATTACTTCGATAGTTTCAAACAGACCATCACCATAATGCAGGCCACGGTCTGTAATATCTAATGTATTTGTGTGTTCGCCATTGATTAATATCATAGCAAACCAGGGTTATCTATTCGTAACGTTTAAAAACAAGTGAGCCGTTAGTGCCACCAAAACCGAATGAACTTGAAATAGCGATATCAATTTTCATTTCACGTGCCGTATTTGGCACAAAATCAAGATCACACTCAGGATCTTGATTTTCAAGATTAATCGTAGGTGGGGCAATCTGATTTTTAATAGTTAGGGCACTGAGTACTGCTTCCACTCCACCGGCAGCACCCAATAAATGACCAATCATTGATTTTGTGGAGCTAATGGCTACTTTATAAGCATGATCACCTAATGCTGCTTTCATTGCTTGCGTTTCACCCAGGTCACCCGCCGGTGTCGAAGTGCCGTGGGCATTAATATAATCCACATCTGATGCATTCAAACCTGCATCACGCATAGCATTTTTCATACAACGCGCCGCGCCTTCACCGCCAACTGATGGTGTAGTCATATGATAGGCATCTCCGCTCATACCATAACCGACCACTTCAGCATAAATTTTAGCACCACGGGCTTTAGCATGCTCCAGTTCTTCCAGAACCACAACACCCGCGCCATCACTTAAAACAAAGCCATCACGGTCTTTATCCCAGGGACGACTTGCTGCCTGTGGATCATCGTTACGTCGCGAAAGTGCTCTAGCCGAAGCAAAGCCTCCCATCGCAGTGGGCGATGTTGTACAACGTTCTGCGCCACCTGCAACCATCACATCCGCATCACCATATTTAATCAAGCGGGAAGCATCACCGATATTATGTGTTCCTGTAGTACAAGCAGTCACAATGGCAAAATTTGGACCTTTTAAACCATATTTAATGGACAGGTTACCAGAAATCATATTAATAATATTTCCGGGTACAAAGAATGGTGAGATACGTCTTGGGCCGCTTTTTGCATAAGTAGCATAACACTCTTCAATGCCTGTTACACCGCCAATACCCGCGCCAATCGCAACACCGATTCGCTCTGCATTCTCTTCTGTTACTTCTATTCCCGAATCTTCAATTGCCTGACAACCTGCGGCAATACCATAATGGATAAAACCATCCATACGTTTGGCATCTTTGGCTGGAATATATTCACTGATATCGAAATTTCTGATCACACCACCAAAAGTCGTGGCAAAAGGATATATATCAAAGGAATCAATTGGGCTAATGCCACTTTTTCCGTTAATAATGCCATCCCATGTTTCAGAAACAGTGTTAGCAAGAGGCGTAATTGCGCCTAGCCCTGTAATAACAACGCGACGTGTACTCAATGGAGGTTACCTGAAATGGATAAAAAGAAAGGGAGAGAGATATTAATGGGCAATATGTAATCACCCATTAAGTCATAACAGACTAAAGTATTAGCCGTTAGTGTTTACGTAGTCTATAGCTTGTTGTACAGTCGTGATTTTTTCAGCATCATCATCAGGAATTTCACATTCGAATTCTTCTTCTAAAGCCATAACTAATTCTACTGTATCAAGTGAATCAGCGCCTAGATCATCGACTAATGATGCATCATTAGCAATATCTTCTTTAACACCTAGCTGCTCAGCGACAATCTTTTTTACACGTTCTTCAATGCTACTCATATTATTTTTCCTTAATGGATGCTGATTTCAATGATACAACATCACTATTATTATTAATCTGGTTCGACTTATAAGTATTTTCTATAAGCCGTGCAATTATACTTGAAAAGTATGTTTGTGGCATAATTTTAAGCCATAAACATACCGCCATTGACATGCAATGTTTCGCCAGTAATATAGCTAGCACCCTCAGATGCTAAAAATGCAACAGCATTGGCTATTTCCTGCGCATCACCTAAGCGAGCCAGTGGAATTCCTGCCAATAAACCTTTTTTAATATCGTCTGACAATTCACGCGTCATATCAGTATCAATAAATCCTGGCGCCACCGTATTCACGGTAATTCCACGCGAACCCACTTCTTTTGCCATGGACTTTGCAAAGCCGACCATACCCGCTTTTGCTGCAGCATAATTTGCCTGCCCCGCATTTCCGGTGGTCCCAACGACTGAAGAAATATTAATGATACGTCCAGACCGGGCTTTCATCATTCCTCTTAACACCGCCTTACTCATTCTAAACACTGAGGTTAAGTTGGTATTAATAATATCGTCCCACTCAGCATCTTTCATACGCATCAATAAGTTATCTCGCGTAATACCCGCATTATTGACTAATATTGCCGGTGCGCCATACTCATCAGCAATATTTTTTATAACTTCAGCAATTGACTCCGCATCCGACACATTCAACTTCATGCCTTTACCATTCTCTGCCAAATATGCAGAAATAGCATCGGCACCACCATCAGAGGTTGCTGTACCAATCACAAAACAACCATCAGCAACTAATTTTTCTGCAATGGCACGACCAATTCCACGGCTCGCACCGGTTACTAAAGCGACTTTTTTAGTCATTAGGATAATGCTCCAATAATTTAGTTAAAGTATCAGGATTATTAACAGTAAAATGATCTACCATTTTAACAATACCTTTATTTAGACCCATCAACACTTTACCAGGCCCCAGCTCTGCAATCGTTGTTACTCCGGCCCCGGCAATAGCATTAACCGTATCAACCCAGCGCACAGGCATAAATAATTGTTGCTTTAATGCCTGACGAATACCCTCAGCATCCTTATGTTCAGTTACATCAACATTATGCAATAAAGTAACATCGGCTTGCGCAAAGTGCATATCCTGCATTTTGGTATATAATTTATCAGCTGCTGGCTGCATTAATGCACAATGAGACGGCACACTTACCGGTAACTTTAATGCACGTTTAGCACCCGCTTCTTTGGCCGCGACCATTGCTCGATCAATGGCTGCGCTATTCCCAGCAATCACTACCTGTCCAGGAGAATTAAAATTAACGGCAGAACAGACGTCACCCTGCGCGGCATCAGTACAAACTTGAATAACCTGCTCATCAGTCAGCCCTAACACTGCCGCCATTGCCCCCACTCCATCAGGAACTGCTTCTTGCATAAAGCGGCCTCTTGCAGCAACTAAAGCAATGGCATCTGCAAAACTCAATACTCCTGAACAAACTAATGCCGTATATTCACCTAGACTATGCCCCGCCATATAAGCAGGACGAACTTCAGACTGCGCACACCAGACTTTCCATAACGCCACCCCCGCCGCTAACATGGCAGGCTGGGTATTCTGTGTTTGATTTAAGTCTTCAGCTGGCCCGTCAGTTACTAACGCCCATAAATCTAACTCTAAGACCTCAGATGCCTGCGCAAATGTATCTTTAACATCAGGAAAAGATTCAGCCATTTCAGTTAACATGCCAACTGATTGTGACCCCTGCCCCGGAAAAACGAAGGCTAATTGATTGTTTTGTGTACTCATAAAAATCCTAAAACTTGATAAGCGCAGAACCCCAGGTAAAGCCTGCACCAAATGCTTCTAATAAAACCACATGCCCACGCTGTATACGACCATCTCTGACGGCTTCATTAAAAGCCAGCAAGACAGAAGCCGAAGAGGTATTACCTTGATTTTCTAAAGTTAGTACCACACGATCCATAGACATTTTTAATTTTTTAGCCGTCGCAGCAATAATACGACTATTCGCCTGATGTGGTACTAGCCAGTCTATATCTTCTTTTTGCATATTATTAGCAGTCAGTGTTTCATCGACAATACGACCTAACGTATTGACTGCCACTTTAAATACTTCATTGCCCTTCATGGAAATATAAGCAGTCGTTTCAGCTTTCCCCAGAGCCTGCGGATTAGGACAATTTAATAAATCCTCAAACCGGCCGTCCGAATGAATATGCGTCGACAGAATCCCGGCTTCATCAGCAGCTTGCAATAACACTGCTCCTGCACCATCACCAAATAAAATACAGGTACCTCGATCAGTCCAGTCAACAATACGTGAACAAATCTCCGTACCAACAACCAATACTGTCTTAGCGGCACCTGATTTAATATATTGATTAGCCATATCCAGGCCAAAAATTGAACCTGAACAAGCGGCCTGTATATCAAAAGCCACACACTCTTTAATACCTAAGCGGTGCTGTAACATACACCCTGTGCTTGGGTAAATATTATCTGGCGTACCGGTAGCAACAATAATCAAATCGATATCTTTAGGCTCAATATCTGCCATGTCAATCGCCTGTCTAGCTGCTATTTCTGCCATACTTGAAGCAGTCTCTTCTTTGGCTGCAATACGTCGACTCTTGATGCCAGTACGCTCAAAAATCCAGCTATCCGAGGTATCGACTGTACGCGAAATATCCTCATTGGTTTTTATTTCGGCGGGTAAATACCCTCCAGTACCAATTACTTTTGCATAGGCTGTCATGTGCTTTCTCTCCTGCTTAAAGCGAGCTCAACTTGCTCACTAATTTTTTGGATCACATTTTTTTCAACTTCAACTTCAGCCACCTGAATCGCCGTCTTAAAAGCTAATGCATCAGCACCGCCATGACTTTTTATCACCAAACCTTTCAAGCCTAGAAAGCTGGCGCCATTATGTAGCCTGGGGTCAATACGATTTTTTATCGCCTTTAATACCGGATAAGAAATTAGTGCGGCTAGTTTAGTCAATGGATTCTGACCAAATGATTCTTTCATGACTGAAGTAATCATTTTCGCAGCACCCTCAATTGATTTAAGCGCGATATTACCCACAAAACCATCACAAACAATCAAGTCAACTTTTTCGTCACCCGCGTTCAGTGAATTTCCTTCCACATAGCCGATATAATTAAGGTCTGAATTTTCCAATAATTTTGCGGCTGCTTTGACTTGCTCATTGCCTTTGGTTTCTTCCTCACCAATATTGAGCAATCCAACTTTAGGCTCGGTAATATTTTCCAGCGCTTTTACAACTTCAGCCCCCATCACGGCGAATTGAAACAGACTTTCTGCAGAACTGTCTACATTCGCACCTAAATCCAGCACATGAGTATGGCCAAAAACAGAAGGCATAGAAGACATAATAGCAGGCCTATCTATCCCGGGAATCATTTTCAAAACAAATCTTGCCGTTGCCATTAACGCGCCTGTATTACCAGCACTGACACAGGCATCAGCCTTACCCTCACGCACCAGATTAATGGCTACGCGCATAGACGAGTCTTTTTTGTTTTTCAGTGCCTTTGCCGGTGACTCATCCATTGCCACACACTGTGATGCATGCTGAATTGACAATCGCCCTTTAAATTCAACTAAAGCCTGCTCAAGCAGTGGCGCCAGTATCTGCTCATTACCTACCAGAATAAGCTGCAATTCAAGATTATTCCGCAAGCAGTCCAGCGAAGCAGGAACAGTCGAGTCAGGACCATAATCACCACCCATGGCATCAATTGAAATTATTAAACTCACGGTAACAAAAACTCCAGGCTTTATTATAAAAAAGCCGGACATAAAGCCCGGCTTTCAAAACTGATTAAACTAAGTATTATACAAAACATTCTTGCACAACTAACTAGTTCTTAGTCATCACTAGTTTCAACTATCTGACGACCTTTAAAGTAACCATCAGGCGTCATATGATGACGTAAATGAGTTTCACCTGTTGTTGGGTCTTGCGATAAAGTTTTCGCAGTTAATGAATCGTGCGAACGACGCTGACCACGTCTAGAACGAGTTACTTTACTTTTTTGTACGGCCATTATTGGTCTCCAGTATTTTTAAGTGTAGCTAAAACAGCAAAAGGGTTGTCAGATTCTTGTTTTATTTTCCTAGGCTCAGCAGGCTTTATAGGCGACTCATATTGCAAACATTCATGCGCATGCTTAGGAAAGTCCGGCAGAGAAATAATTACTTCATCCTCAATAAACCCTGGCAACGACATCTTTTGCTCTGAAACCATCATTGGTTCAAGGTCTCCGGCAAGACGATCAGCTTGCTCAATTGTTTGCACCATCCCTATACTGACTGCTTTATCCACAGACCAGGAGAGTGCTTCCATACAGCTTTGACAGGTTAAAGTGATTTCACCTTCAATTCGCCCTTCTATAACAGGAACTTTACCTTGCTTATAAAACTGCAAGTCTATTTTTAACTCTCCCTCTTCATTAAAAAGAATATCGGAAAGGCGCTCTAGACGCTGCAGACCTAGACGACCTTGTAGGCGGCTCTGACGCTCAGTAAAGACAACGGGGTCTATAAATTCAGGTAATTGATCTAACATAACTGTGCAATAATAGCCGGAATTATCACCTTCTGTCAATTGAATTCTGATGAAAACCAACAACCTAGTCTTGGCATCCAGCTCTACCTACCGAAAAACGCTACTAGATAAATTACACTTAAACTTTATTAGCGCTCATCCTGACATTAATGAGACAGCAAAAGCTAACGAAACACCCAGCCAATTAGCATTACGCTTAGCTGAAGAAAAATCTCGCGCACTTGCAAATACCTACCCTAAACACCTAATTATAGCTTCAGATCAAGTTGCCATGCATAAGCAGACACAGCTATCAAAACCCGGCAACAGAAACAATGCAATCAGACAATTACAACTATCCTCTGGTACAGAAGTAAAATTTTACACCAGTGTTTGCATACTTAATAGCGCTACAAATGAACTCAAAAGTGATCTTGATATTTGTACAGTGTATTTTAAAAACCTTAGCAATCAACAAATAAAAAATTACATTGACCTTGAACAACCTTATGATTACGCTGGTAGCTTTAAATCTGAAGGTCTAGGGATCGCCCTGTTCAAGCGCATTGAAGGTGACGACCCAAATGCACTGATTGGCCTCCCATTAATTAAACTTATTAGTTTACTCGAGGAATTTAATATTAAGCTATTGGAAAAAAATTAAACTGATTTTCATTTGATCAAGAAGCGCATGGAACCAGTTGATTACCTGCTACCCAGCTACCTAAAGCGCACCTTGCTTCACTGCTTACTGTAAAATCCCTTCCAGCGAATACCCATCCACTTCAATTATTTCCTTAAGCCTTTTTAACCCATCCATCTGTATTTGGCGTACTCTTTCGCGCGTAACACCCAGCTCGCTGGCAACAACCTCTAGCGTAGCATTTTCATAACCACATAGACCATAACGACGACAAATCACTTCAGCCTGTTTTTGGGATAACTTCATCAACCATAGCTTGATATTATCCTTAATTCCGTCTTCATGTACCTGCTCTAATAAGCCTGTAGCGCTTTCATCTGAAATAGAGCCTACCAGCGACCGCTCTGAATCAAAAGGAGCCGGCGCATCCATTGATGTTACACGCTCATTTAATTTAAGCATTTTTTGCACCAGCTTGACTGGCTTATCTAAATACTCAGCAATATCTGCTGCACTCGGCTCAGTCCCCAGCGTCTGCAGCAAATGCCGTTGCGCTTTTAAATATATCCCCATTTCCTTAAGCACATGAATAGGCAATCTTATGGTGCGTGTTTGATTCATAATTGCACGCTCAATCGTTTGCCTTATCCACCAGGTAGCATAAGTTGAAAAACGAAAACCCAGTTCAGGGTCAAATTTCTCAACTGCACGGATTAAACCCAGATTTCCCTCTTCAATCAAATCCAGCAAAGGTAAACCACGATTTAAATAACGACGTGCTATTTTTACCACTAGACGCAAATTACTTTCAATCATAATCTGGCGTGCTTTTTGATCTCCCTGAATAGCTTGCGTCCCGTATAACTTTTCTTCTTCTGCAGTTAATAAAATCGAACGACTCAATTCACTAAGATAAAACTTTGTTGCATCAAAGGTGATATCTTTTTTCTCTTGCACTTCCGGTACTGAGTCAACTAAACCCTCATCACTCGCTGCAATATCACTGCCCACACTACCAGAACTTCCTAAGTCCAGCGCTTCAGAATCAGACATATCTCTGCTTGTAGTGTTCATTAATTCTTCCGTCATTACTAACCCCTACTTTCTCTAGTACTTTTAACCCTGTCACAAATAATTATTTAGGTAAATAATTGATAGGGTTAACAGATTTACCATTCTTTCGAATCTCAAAATGCAAAGCAGGTTTAGCATTTACCCCAATCCCCACCTCTGCGACCACCTGCCCCTTTTTAACCTTCTGCCCTTCCTTGACTAATAAGCGACGATTATGTGCATAGGCACTTAAATACAAATAGTTATGCTTAATAATTAACAGCTTGCCATAACCAACTAAGCCGCTTCCACTATAAACCACGATACCTGTTGCTGCCGCTCTAACCTTTCGGCCTACACGGCCTGAAATATCAATGCCTTTATTACCCGTCTGATAAAAGCTTCTTAATAACTTACCGCGCACCGGCCACTGCCAGTACAACCTTAACACCTTTTTGTTATTTATTGAAATACTTGATCTTTTTTTATTTGATTTCTTCTTTTTTTGGGTTTTTCTGGGCTTAGTTCCACGAAATAATTTTAGCTTTTGTCCTTGATAGACTTTATAGGGAGGACGAATCTTATTCCATGCAGCAAGGCGCTTATATCCATGCCCGGATCTAAAGCCAATGGCATACAAAGTATCCCCTTTTTTAACTACGTAATAAGAGCCTTTAGTTAAATCACGCTTATGGGGCTGAACAGGGGCTTTAGATTGAGTGCTTGCACACCCTGCCACACACAGGACAATTATGACAAATATAATAGCTCTATATGTCAGTCTCATGTATACACTTAGGGAGGAGGGTTTAATAATACCCGAAAGTATGACGCAGGATTTTGGGTGCACAGCTGTGCAAGGAAAACAGGCGCATAGCTGGCTACGCAACTGTTTTTCTAGTGCCGCAGCCTGCCCAAAAGGCAAGCCAGGCTCGGGTATTATTGAATTCTCGTTGCTTAAGTCCATATAGAAAAAAATAACGACACTTCACCAGACTATTTATTTAGCAACATGTCTTTAGCCCGATTTATTTGTGCAGCAAGATAGCTAGAACCACCCCGATCAGGATGATTTTTCAACATTAACTTACGGTGAGCGTCAATAATGTCCTGACGTGATGCAGAGACACTCACACCTAAAACCTTATATGCCTCCTCCATCGTCATAACCCCTGCACGAGGGACATTTCCCGGCTTTTCTGCTGCATATCCTCCTCCCGACCGATATAGCTGCCACAAACGCTGCAACTGAGGAGCATAGCGCAAAGCGATAGGCAGAAAACGCGACACAAACGCAATAAGCACAGTAAAAGCCGCAATAATCCAGTTTAAACGCCCCATTACCGCTAAAAGCAGAAAAGCCAGTGCAACTCCATACAAAGTACTTATTTTAATATACTGCTTACGCTCATCAGCTGATTTCTGCAAAAAAACTTTAAACCAAAAAAAGGCAGCAATAATAAAAACTAATACATAAACTCTAATCAAAACTTATCCTTTTGTATTCCTTATCGCCTGTAGGCTAGTAGAATCTTGAGCAAAGGATACTACATAATAATCAGAAACAGGAATAAATAAATTTGTTAGTACCCGCATAAAACGCCAGCATAGTAACAGTAAGAAAATAAAAATATTTCTTAATTCTGTATTGGCAACACTGACTGCTGCTTGGGTAATGCTATTGAAATAATACTGGTGGTAATAATAAAAGCTGCTGAAACGATAAGACAAGCTATTAAACCTGATAATTGATAAACCCAGCCCGATAATAGAGTGCCGACCAGGCGGCCCAGTGCATTAGCCATATAGTAAAAACCAATATCCAGAGACACGCCCTCTTCTCTGGCGTAGGCAACAATAAGATAAGAATGAACTGCTGAATTAATGGCAAATATCACCCCAAAACCTATCAACCCAACGATCAACACAGTATCCGGCTGCCAGCCTTGATACAGAAACCAGGCAATAGTAATAGGCGAAAAAGCTAATAATATTGCCCAAACCATAGCTGTTCGCCCGTCAGGGATCTTACCTCGCTGAATTCCAGTTATTAGAGGCGCTACAGACTGCACAAAACCATAAGCTATCACCCAGGTAGCTAATAAAGCACCCACTTGCATATAGTCCCAGTGTAACTGAGCCTGAAGATATACAGGTAATGCAATAACAAACCAGATATCACGCGAACCAAATAAAAAGAAACGTGCAGCTGATAAATAATTAACTGCTGAACTTTTGGAAAAGATATCGGTAAACTTAGGTTTGTAAGCTGTTTTACCCAAATCTTTTTGCAACATTAAATAGCTTAATAGTAACACTAACAACAAACAGACAGCCATCAGAGCAACAGCCCCTCTAAAGCCGACCATTGTCAGCAGCATAGCACCCAGAAAAAAACCAACACCTTTCAGGGTGTTTTTTGAGCCTGTTAATAATGCCACCCATTGATACAACTTGCCCTGAGCATGGCTAGGCAGCAATAACTTAATACTACTTTTTGCGCTCATTTTATTCAGATCTTTAGCAATACCTGATACGGCCTGTGCAAGCATGACATAAATCACACTAAGATATTCTGGTTTAACCAATAGCATACACAAGGCCAGGACTTGCAATACCAGACCGTAGTGTAGAGTTGCATTCAAACCCATATGCGCTGCAAGCCAGCCACCAACCAGGTTAGTAATGACCCCACAAAATTCATACAACAAAAATAAGCTCGCCACTTCCAGCGGACTATAACCTAATTGATGAAAATACAGGATAACCAGCATCCTAAGCGCACCATCGGTCAAGGTAAACGCCCAGTAACTAGCAGTAACCAGCATATATTGCTGCGCAGAATTATTTATCAGCTTACCGTTAAAGAGCATTAGCAATCTTTTTGCATAACTCCATCATGCGGTGAACATAAGCTATTTCATTGTCATACCAGGCCAGTATTTTAACCTGGGTTCCATCAACCACCATCGTTGACAGCCCATCCACAGTACTGGAGTGAGTATCATTAGTATAATCAGCCGATACCAAAGGTCTTGTTTCATACCCTAGAATACCGCTTAATTCACCGTTTGCAGCGACTTCCAATGCCGCATTCACCATTTCAATCGTTACAGCTTGCTCTACTTCAAAAACACAGTCGGTTAAAGATGCATTAGCTAAAGGCACGCGAACAGCAATGCCATTCAGCTTACCTTTTAATTCAGGAAATATTTCAGTAATCGCCGTTGCCGAACCCGTACTAGTCGGAATTAAAGACAAACCACTTGCTCTAGATCGGCGCAGGTCGGAATGATATTCATCGAGTATACTTTGGGTATTGGTTATATCGTGAATCGTTGTAATTGCACCATGTTTAATAACAAAGTTTTCATGAATCACTTTAACAACTGGCGCAATACAGTTGGTAGTACAGGAGGCTGCAGTAACAATATGATGTATATCTGGGTCATAAAGATGGTCATTAACTCCCATCACAATATTTAAAGCGCCATCTTTAACCGGCGCAGAAACCACTACTTTTTTAACACCTTGTTGCAAATAAGGCGCTAACGCATCTTTGGATTTAAACTTCCCCGTACATTCAATTACAATATCTACGCCTAAATCCTGCCATGCCGTCTCTGCAATCTCTATATTCTGCGAATAGCTAATCGACCGCCCATTAATAACCAGCCCTTTTTTGTCACTTTCCACATCATACTGCCAACGCCCATGGACTGAATCAAATTTTAATAGGTGTGCAGCGCTGGCTGCATCACCGGCTATTTCATTGACATGTACAATCTCAAATTCAGGCCAATCCCATGCCGCCCGAAACGCTAACCTTCCCATACGGCCAAAACCATTAATCCCTACTTTAACAGTCATAATACCCTCTTCACGTATATACAAAAAAACTTACAAAAGAACTGTAGTCACACCTTGCGCCCAATGAACCTAACAACTATTTACCTTACTAACATTAGCAAGATCAGCTTGCACCTTCTTACTATTGGCACTACTGTTCTGGATAAAATTAAATAGTGGCATTAACTCTGACTGCGCATAATTACTTAATTGATAATACATCCATACGCCCTCTCGCCTGGCAACAACAATATCGTTATTACGTAAATAAGCCAGATGTCGCGAGATAACGCTTTGCGATAAAGCCAGAGTATCCACTAACTGAAGTTTCCCAATAATTATTTATGGTAAAATTGAAACTATGCTACAACTATATGAAAAAAATAGTCTTTTCATTCGTTTCAAATGCTATTGCCTAAGGGGAATTAAGTAGGGGTTTGCTATAAACATGGCAAAACCACCTAAAATAAACCTCGATACACCAGCATTGTGTATTTCAGCTACTCAATAATTGGGAAACTTCAGTCCACTAAATCACAGACACATAACTCGCCTTTGTTTAGCAATAAAACCAATATTCTTACCCGGGTGGGCTCGGAGAGCGCCTTAAAAAGATTAGCTAAACTTTCAGGATTCATGGATAAATTATATTTGCTTATACGCATATAAGCAAATATAGGCCCGCCTATAAATAAAACGGATTTAATAACATCCGAAAGTCCGCGTTCCCTCTATGGGGCTTGCGAAATACAGGAAAAATAGCGCGCTCACTCCCCGTATTCTGCAAGTTCCATACGGGCTACAAAAAAATTCGGGTTTTATTTTGTCTAGTTGCTAAGAAAAAGAATCGCACTGTATTTCAGCCCATTAGCCCATTAACACAGACTAGAATTTATGCAGTAGTGTTACTAACGGAGATTTAAAACTACCCTGAACAAGGCGTTTTTCGCTACAGAAGGAATGAATTGAATACTAAAGCTTTGTTCAGCAAATCATGGGATAAACCAGGCAAGCCTAGCTTATTTGATATTCTTAAAGAATAGAACAGCGCTACCAGCTGGACCGGGCCATGCTAAGGGTGATCAAAAGATAATAGTAACTGCATTTGAAATGCACCTATCATCTTTGCACAACGCAACAGAAAATTACCGATTTCACCCTTAGGTAAAATACCCAATAGTTACCCCGGTGGGCATTGATAACAGGAAGATTTCACGATAAAACCTTCCTCGCTTTCAATGCCCCTCCAGAATTAATCAGATAAACTAAATTTGCCTCTAAGGGTAATTTTCATCTAACCCATGCATCATTTCAGGTAAAGACTTAGCGGCTTTCAACTCAGGGTGCTGTTTTCTATCCGATAACACGATAGAAATATGCATCCAGATAACAGAAATGCCAACAATAACAAAAAGTAGCATAAAACAGCTAGTCCAGACACCGATAACATCATTCATAAAACCGAAGCAGATCGGTAAAATAAACCCGCCTAAACCACCAATCATACCGACCAAACCACCAACGGCACCCACATGATCAGGGTAGTAAACCGGAATATGTTTATACACAGCCGCCTTACCCAAAGACATAAAGAAACCTAGAAAAACTGTCAAAATAACAAAAGGCACTATGCCAATTTCAAGGCTAAAGTTAATCGGGCCGTTTATGCCATGGATGGTGTACTCTGTAGAAGGATAGGAAAGAAAAAACAGGATTGTTAAACAGCCCAGAAAAGTAACATACATTACTCTACGCGCGCCGATTTTATCTGACATCCACCCACCTAAGGCACGAAAGATACTACCGGGTAGTGCATAACAGGCTGCCAGCATACCCGCTGTGGCAATCTCTAAATCATATACACCCATATAATAACGTGGCAACCACAAAGCCAGAGCAACATAGGCTCCGAAGACAAAGAAATAATACGCTGCAAAACGCCAGACCCTTAGATGCTTTAAGGGTTCTAATTGCATTAATGCAGGCCTTACTTTTTCACCCTTCTCTTTACGTGCTTTGGTAAAAGGATCTTCTTGTGTGGTCAACCAGAAAATAATCGCCATCACAAATAAAACCACCGCATAAATCTTGGCAACATTTTCCCAGCCATAGGCAATCAGTAGAAAAGGAGCACCAAAGTTGGTCACCGCAGCTCCGACATTCCCCATACCAAAGATACCTAATGCCGTTCCCTGATGACCTGCATCATACCAACGAGAAACATAGGAGATACCTACGGCAAAAGAGCCCCCAGCTAGACCTACACCTAATGCAGCTAACAGATACATAGGATAAGTCGATACCATGGATAATAAATATACCGATACAGAGGTAGCCAGCATCAATACAAAATAGACGATCCGGCCGCCGAACTGATCAGTCCAGATCCCCAAAAAGATACGGCTTAATGAGCCGGTTAAAATAGGTGTCGCAACCAGTAAACCAAATTCGGTGTCGGTTAGTCCCAGATTTTGTTTGATTTTAATCCCGATAATGGAAAAAATCGTCCAGACAGCAAAACATATCGTAAAAGCAATGGTACTAACCGCTAGACTTTTGGTTTGCTGGCCGCTAGTAACGCCATCAAGTTCATGCATAAAAATATCTCCAAAAAAATAAAAATAATAAAAAGAAACTAAATAAATATAATCGACATGAGGTTTAAACTAAGGGGGGATACCTGTAGGGCGTGGCTTTAGCCCGCCATTCCGATGAAGGCGGGCTAAAGCCACGCCCTATCCTAACATCTTAATTTTTGCCTTGGTTTTCTGTAATTGCTACCCATATCACCCAAAGGGATTCAGGAAATATAGGCAATAAATTCTATTTTTGGGGCGATAACGCCCCCTCCTGGCTATACTGTCAAAGAACAGTCCAGTATTTATGAGCATTGGACTAGCGGACTAAAGTCCGCCTACTTCCGCACTTGTCTGACAATTAATGCTCATCACCCTGTTCGTCGTGTGCATCGGTATCGCCGGAATATAACGCAGCATTCTTTTTACCGGTCACATTTAAAATACCCCAGGCACCTCTATCTACCCGTGTTAATGCATGATCAACCAACACATAGTTACCTGGATAATCTACCTGAAACTCAACCATAGTTGCGCCACCTGCTGGCACTAAAGTTGTTTGCACATTTTTTAATGGGTTACTTAAAGAGGCTTCTGAGTAGACTCGATCAAATATTTCGCCAATAACATGAAATGAAGATATTTTGGCTACTCCGGCATTACCAATAAATAGTCGAATCTTGTCACCGACTTTTGCATTCAGCTGCCCATCGCCAACTAGAGCACCTGTGCGGCCATTAAAGATAATATATTCGGGGCGCTCATCAATCATTTTCCTGGCATCAAATGCCTGAAAGCCTTTTTTACCCATTCTGCCATGGGTATACAACTCCCCTTGCATCACATAAAACTCATGGTCAGCTTTGCTTAAGCCCTGAGTAGGTTCGACTAAAATCAGCCCATACATACCATTGGCAATATGTGTCGCAGCATTACCGGCCGCACAGTGATAGACAAATAGACCCGGTGTCGTCGCTTTAAAAACCAGTTCTTTTGTTTCGCCCGGCTCAACATTTGTTACCGCTGCCCCTCCACCCGGGCCAGTAACCGCATGTAAATCAATAGAATGACTATGTGAACTACTCTCGTCATTATATAAATTTAACTCCACAGTATCGCCCTGGCGCACCCTTAAAAAAGGGCCGGGGACAATATTATTAAAGGTCCAGTAATGATAAGAGATGCCCTGCGCTATATTCGATATAACTTCAGTCGCCTCTAAAATAATAACGACTTTCTTTGCTTTATTTCTGTGTAAGGGCTTAGGTAAATCACTTGCGGACTTACTTATATCTTTAACTTTTTTATAGTCTGAGGGATTTACTGACATACGATGCAGGTAACTATCCCCTGGACCAAAATTAGTTTGTTCTGCCCCATGCGACATCCCATGATGCTTATTGCTTTCGGTAGCAAAAACGGGGGCGCTCAAAAGCAGAATGGAGAGTAAGCTACCGGCAATAAGAGAATTTTGCTTCAGTAGACTAACTCGAGTGCTTATTTTTATTATCATGAAATTTCTCTACTATTTAGGGTTAGGAATACATCCGTTATTAGTCTGTACCTCTACTTCCCTGTAGTAGAACGGACTTTAGTCCGCCTGTATCATTGTTTTGTACATCAGCGGACTAAAAGTCCGCTCTACATATTTAAACCTATGCGTGCAAATGCCGCATCTCTGCCATTTTTTCACCTGACTCTGCTCTTTGCTTTGCGTTCAAAATAGCCTGGGCATGAGGGGAAAAATCCTCATCTTCACGGGTTAAATGTTCGCGCAATAATTTTTCAAAATTAATGGTTGAGTTTTCTAGTGCATCAAAATTAGTAATTATTTCAGGTTGCTTTAATTGATTAGCGATTAACTTCCAGGCATCTTCAATTTCTTCATGATCCATCATTAGACGCTCAATCATGCCGTCTACTAAAGCGGAATTTCCCAACAACAAGGGGAATAAACTTTGCTCTTCATCCTGATGATGTAAATGTGTTGCATGGGCATAATGGCAATAGGCTTCCATACACTGATTTGCATAATCTTCATTCATACCATGCTCTTTAAGATTGGCAACCAATTGTAATAGTTGCTTGCCGCGCTCTAGAAAGTCTTCATGATAAGTTTTTAAGACAACCAGACCATCATTAAAGCCATTAACAGGCTCTTTATATTTAAATTCCACTTATCATCCTTTCACTAGTTCCCACGCTTTGCGTGGCTGTCATAAGGGAACGCTCAGCGTTCCGTGACGCAGAGCGTCGACCCATGCATTCCCACGCAGAGCGTGGGAACGAGATTTGCATATTAACGCTGTTTAACAAATTTAGTTCTAACAATTTGATACGGTCTAAACATATAGCCTAAGGGCATACTCCAGACATGTACTAAACGGCTAAAAGGAAACAAGAAGAATACCGACATTCCTAAAAATAAATGCAGCTTATAAATAAAACCCACATTGGCTAATAAGGTCGAATTTGCATTGAGTGTCAAGGTCGCTTGCGCCCAATCAGCTAAAGCAATCATCGCCGAGGTATCACCGCTAAAAGCATGATAAATCGATACTGGAATAGTTAACAAACCTACGCCTAAAGTCACTAAAATCCAGTTGAGGATAAAAAGATCCATAAACCGGCTATTGGCACGGACGCGTGGATGATACATACGACGCTTCCATAAAATCACCCCGCCCATCATGCAGATAGAACCAAAGGCAGCTCCCGCTGAAATAGCGACAATCTGGTGCATCATATCCGAGACACCCATGGCTAAAAACCAGCTATGTGGTGTGACCAGACCTGCAAAATGCCCCATAAATAAAGCCAAAACGCCTATATGAAAAAGTATACTGCCCTTTTGCAGTTGTTCTTTTTCAAATATCTGGCTGGAATCGGCCTTCCAGGTGTACTGTTCTCTATCAAAACGAATCACACTGCCCACCAAAAAAGTAGTCAGTGCAATATAGGGGTAAACCCCAAATAATAAATTACTTAAATTCATATTAATACCTATGCTGCAACATCTGCTAAAAGGCCATGACTCTCCACAATTCTAACCAATGGAGCGTATGGGCTTGCATTCTTTTCAAGATTACTGGCTATAATATCTGCCACTTGTGCCGTTTGTTTTAAAAAATCCTGGGCACTACTGGCATCATCCATTGTAGAAACATATTCCAGAATCAATGGTAAATAATCGGGCAGCTCCCCATCACCAATTTCAAAGCCGGTTGATTTATACAACTCGGACAATTGAATCAGTGCGGGTCCTCTTTCTCTATCTTGCTCATCAAATAAATGATAAGTCAGATACAGTGAGTTTTCTGCTGTCATATCAAAGCTATCTACATATTTCGCCTGAAACTGCGTTAGTGGTAAAGCAGAGGCCCATTCAATAAATCCATTCAGTCTGCTTTTATCTTCATCTGCCAGTTCGGGTAAATCTGAGACGAGTTGTCGCATTTCATCCCAGTTATCTACCAGCTCTTTACGTGGATATTCCAATAAGACAGACAGGACTTTATAGACCTGGGTCATGCTTTTTCTCCATCAGAGCGTTTTGCTGCGGGATGATAACGTACAAACTCTAGATTATCTGCCGTCTTTTTGCGTTTTTCAGGAAATATCGAGGCATTATCACTGATACTACAACCGTCATTACCAAAGCTAAAACCATTCTGCCCCTGGAAGCTATGAAAATCTTCCTGACGCAATTCTTCATGGCTGGTTGGAATAACAAAACGGTCTTCGTAATTAGCTATTGCCATATAACGATACATTTCATGCACTTGATCTTCTGTCAAACCCACTTCTTCCAATACAGCTAAATCGGTTTTCTTATCCACGGTTAAAGAACGATAAAAACTACGCATCGCAATCATACGCTTTAACGCGCCTACAATCGGCTTCTCATCCCCTGCAGTAAACATATTTGCCAAATACTTCATGGGCAAACGTAAAGTTTCAATGCTAGGAATCACGCCATCCGCCATAGTGGATAAATTACCTTGGTCGATTTGTGACTGTACAGGTGATAAAGGTGGTACATACCACACCATAGGTAAAGTACGGAACTCAGGGTGTAATGGGAAAGCCACTTTCCAATCAACAATTAGCTTACGTACAGGTGACTGACGCGCCGCTTCCATCCATGATTCTGGAATGCCGTCTTCTTTGGCTTGCTTAATCACTTCTGGATCATTTGGATCTAGGAAAATATCCAATTGTGCTTGATATAAAGCTTGGTCATCTTCAATAGAAGCGAGTTCTTCGATACGATCAGCATCATAAAGCATCACTCCATTATAACGAATACGACCCACACAAGACTCAGAACATACCGTTGGTAAGCCTGATTCTACACGCGGGTAACAGCCAGTACATTTTTCAGCTTTACCGGATTCCCAGTTGTAGAACATTTTCTTGTAAGGACAGGCACTGATACACATACGCCAACTACGACACTTATCTTGGTCTACCAATACAATCCCGTCTTCTTCACGTTTATATAAAGAACCTGATGGGCACGATGCCACACAAGATGGATTGATACAGTGGTTACACATACGTGGCAAATACATTAAGAAAGTTTGTTCAAACTCTCCATAAATTTGCTTTTCCATATTGGAAAAATTTGTATCCTGACCACGGTGTTTAAATTTACCGCCTAAATCATCTTCCCAGTTAGGACCCCATTCAATTTTCTCCATGCGTAGACCATCAATTAAAGAACGCGGTCTTGCTGTCGGCGTTGCTTCAACTAATTCACTGTTTTGCAGTGTCGCATAGTCATAGGTAAACGGTTCGTAATAATCATCAATCGTCGGCATATTCGGATTCATGAAGATATTTTTGAGAATACTACGACGGTTACCTGATTTTAGTTGTAGTTTACCGCCGTGCAATTCCCAGCCACCGTTCCATTTTTCCTGGTCTTCCCAGTTTTTTGGATAACCGATACCCGGTTTCGTTTCAACATTATTAAACCAGGCGTATTCCATCCCTTTACGATTCGTCCAGACATTTTTACAGGTCACGGAGCAGGTATGACACCCGATACATTTATCGAGATTCATGACCAGTGAAAAATTTGCTCTTACTTTCATCTTTATTTCTCCGACTCGTCAGTACACGCATAAGGGGCTTGCGGCACACCTTCTGGGTTCAGTTGTTTTTCTTTTTCAGCCGTTAACGGCTCTTCTAACCACTGAATGTCCTGATCCTCTATTTTATGCAAGATAACGTATTCATCACGCTGTGAACCAATGGTTCCATAATAGTTAAAACCGTAACTCAATTGTGCATAACCACCAATCATGTGTGTGGGCTTAACAGTGATACGCGTCACACTGTTTAATATGCCTCCACGCTTACCGGTAGTGTTAGAGCCCGGTACATTAACATTTTTCTCTTGGGCGTGATACATCATCGCCATACCATCAGGAATACGTTGACTGACAACAACTCGAGCAATGGTGGCACCATTGATATTAAGTGCTTCTACCCAGTCGTTATCTTCCAGACCCACTTCCTCAGCATCTGTTTCAGAAATCCACAGGTGAGGTCCACCACGCGATAAAGTCAACATACGCAAGTTATCTTGATATGTACTATGTATGCCCCATTTACTATGCGGGGTAATCCAGTTCAGTTTTAAATGTGGTTTATCACCAATTTTCTTCATCATTTCAGCAGTTGATAACATATCAACGGCTGGTTTATAGGTACAGAGCGCTTCTCCAAAATCACGCATCCATTGATGATCCTGATAGAACTGAGCACGTCCCGTTAAAGTACGGAAAGGGATATGTTCATGGATATTGGTGTAACAAGCGTTATAACTCACTTTTTCAGATTCAATACCACTCCAGGTAGGTGCGGTAATAATCTTACGGGGTTGCGCTTTAATATCACGGAAAGTGATTTTTTCATCTTCACGCGATAAAGCCAAGTGAGTATGGTCTACCCCTGTTTTCTTGCCTAATGCTTTCCATGATCTAACCGCTACTTCACCATTGGTTTCTGGTGCTAATGCAAGAATCGTTTCACAAACACTAATATCATCTTCTAAAGAGGGCATCCCTTTAGAGATGCCTTCTTCTTTAATCGTGTAATTAATAGCTTTTAGATGCTCGTATTCTTTCTCTGTCTCCCAATCAATCCCTTTAATATTATTACCTTGCTTAGGTAATAAAGGCCCTAATGCAGTGTATTTTTTATAAGTATTAACAAAATCACGTTCAACTACTTTGAAGATAGGCATGGTTTTGCCTGGAATAGGCTCACATTCGCCACGTTTCCAATCTTTAACATCCATTGCTTGAGCAAGTTCTGCCGGTGTGTCGTGTAAAAGGGGTAGTGCAACCACATCTTTTTGTTTAGGTAAATGTTTCTCTGATAATTCAGAGAATGATTTAGCTAATGTTTTAAAAATTTGCCAATCAGAACGTGACTCCCAACCTGGATCAACCGATTGTGTTAACGGATGGATGAATGGATGCATATCAGTGGTATTTAAATCATTTTTCTCATACCAGGTTGCAGTGGGTAAAACGATATCAGAATAAGCACCTGTTGAATTTAAACGGAAGTTAATATCAACCATCAAATCCAATTTAGCAATCGGTGCCTCTTTATGCCATTTGATTTCTTGGCCTTCCGCTTCAGGAAGTACATCTTGCATGACGCCATTTTGTGCGCCCAGCAAATGTTTAAGGAAGTATTCATGACCTTTGGCACTCGAACCAATTAAGTTAGCTCGCCAGACAAATAAGTTACGTGGGTGATTTTCGGGCGCATCAACATCTTCTGCAGCAAACTTAATATCACCTGATTTTAATTGCTCAACTAAATAATCAGATACGCCTTTCTCATCGGTTGCACCCGCAGCTTCCGCGTCTTTAACAATGTCTAAAGGGTTTTTGTTAAAGTGAGGAGAGGATGGCAACCAGCCTAAACGTTGTGAGACTACATTATAATCAGCTAAGTTATGACCCTTGTATGCGTCAGAAGCTGTTGAGGCTAATAAGGCATCTGCTTCTAATTTCTCATAACGCCATTGGTCAGTATGAAAGTAGAAGTATGTTGTGCCATTCATGTGGCGAGGTGGCTTTTGCCAATCTAATGCAAAGGCAACAGGAGCCCAACCCGCTTGTGGACGAAGTTTTTCTTGTCCAACATAGTGACACCAGCCACCGCCACTTTGACCCACACAACCACACATGTGTAGCAGGTTCATAATGGCACGATAATGCATATCATTGTGGTACCAGTGATTCAAACCAGCCCCTAAGATAACCATTGATTTACCCATGGTTTTAGAGGCATTGTCTGCAAATTCACGACCACTGCGGATAATATCCGCTTGTTTTACACCGGTAATTTTTTCAGCCCAGGCAGGTGTATTAGGAATGCTTGCATCATCATATCCGCTAGCAACATCACCACCTAAGCCACGATCTAAACCATATTGAGCTAATTGCAAGTCAAATACAGTCGTTACTAGCGTTTCTTTACCATTAAGTGTGACTTTTTTAACCGGTACATTGCGGCGCATAGGTATATCAACACCTGTTTGAAAATCAGGCATTAACACTTCAACGACATCATCTTTATCAAAGATCAGGCTGAGACGCGCTTTAGTATTTCTACGCCCTTTCTTAGGAACTAAGTTCCATTTGCCTTCTTCACCCCAGCGGAAACCAATGGAACCGTTCGGTGCGATAATATCGCCCGTTTTTTCATCAATAACAACGGTTTTCCAGTCGGGATTATTTTCTTCACCTAATGAATCATCAAAATCAGCAGCACGAAGAAAGCGGCCGTTGACATAAGAGCCTTCATATTCATCCAATATAACCAGCATCGGCATATCAGTGTAAGTACGCGCGTACTCTTCAAAATAAGCATCTTGCTTATCAATAAAGAATTCTTTTAAGGCAACATGCCCCATCGCTAAAAAGATGGCAGCATCAGTCCCTTGTTTTGCAGGCATCCAAAGATCCGCGAATTTAACGTATTCTGCGTAATCAGGAGAAATGGCAACAACTTTCGCCCCTTTATAACGTACTTCTGAGTAGAAATGCGCATCAGGTGTACGTGTCATCGGCAAGTTAGAACCTGCAACCACTATATATGTTGAGTTATACCAGTCAGCTGATTCAGGTACATCTGTTTGCTCGCCCCAAACTTGTGGTGAAGCAGGGGGTAAATCACAGTACCAATCATAAAATGAAAGACAAGCACCACCGATTAATGATAAGTAACGACTTCCTGCCGCATAACTAATCATAGACATCGCAGGAATCGGAGAGAAACCAGCTATCCTGTCAGGCCCGTGTGTTTTTGCTGTATACACATTAGAAGCAGCAATAATTTCTGCAACTTCTTCCCAGTCTACTCGTACAAATCCGCCCAAACCACGCACGGCAGTGTATTTTTTACGTTTTTCAGGATCTTCCTGAATAGCGCCCCACGCTTCTACAGGATCTTTCCCTGCTGCACGCTCGTCTCTATATAAAGAGACTAAACGTTCACGTATTAACGGGTATTTAACTCTTAACGGACTATATAAATACCAGGAGAAACTCGCGCCACGAGGACAACCACGTGGTTCGTGATTTGGCAGGTCAGGACGGGTGCGCGGGTAATCCGTTGCCTGCATTTCGAAAGCAACCAGGCCATTTTTAACATGGATATTCCATGAACAGCTTCCGGTACAATTCACTCCGTGCGTTGAACGGACGACTTTATCAAAACGCCAGCGGTTACGGTAACCATCTTCCCATTGACGGTCTTCATTGGTAACAATACCATGACCACCTGAAAATTTACTTTGAACTTTTTTGAAAAAGTTTAGACGGTCTAAAAAATGACTCATCGTGTTTTTCTCCTGTTATTAATTATCGTTTCCACGGTTTGCGTGGAAATGCAGTGCGTAACTATTGCTGCTCCCATCTAGGTTATAGGAGCAATAAATTCATTTATGGATTGTAAAACTCACCGTCTTTACGCAAATAAAACCACCAGTTTATCATAATACAGACCACATAAAACGCGGCGAATCCCATCAAAGCCACTTCCGGAGTCGTTGCTTTAATTTGCTCACCGAATACTTTAGGAATATAAAAAGCACCATAAGCCGCTACAGCAGAAGTCCAGCCCAAAACAGGACCCACTTGCTCTTTAGGAAATACCTGAGAAATAGTTCTAAAAGTTGATCCATTGCCGATGCCGGTTGCTGCAAATAAAATAAGGAAGATAATTAAGAAAGGAACAAAATACTCTTCTGGTGTCGCTGAGTTGTAGGCTGCTTTCATATAATAAGCAACACCACCCGCACTAAGTACCATTACAAATGAACAAATATGCGTGACCCATGCTCCACCAAATTTATCCGCAATCATACCGCCGACGGGGCGAATCAGTGCACCAATAAAAGCACCTGTCCAGGCATACATTAATGCACTAGGGCCATTTGGATTAACCAGATCATGATTCATCACGCCATCAACCATGACATGCTGATAACCAAAAATAACTTTAATCGCTAACGGAAAACAAGCGGCAAAACCGATAAAAGAACCAAAGGTCATCGTGTAGATAACACTCATTACCCAGGTATGCTTATTATCAAAAATTTTATATTGTCTACCTAAACTCTCACCAATTTGCCCAGGGATAATTTTTAACAAAGAGACAGTTAGGGCAATAACAATAAATAAGGCAATTTCTTTAGGAACCTGAAAACCAGAACCATGAACAGCTGCTGGCAAGATCAGCCATAAACCAAAGATAGCACTGATAAAGGCTATCCCTAACATACCAAGAATCACACTAAAGCTAAGTACCGGACCACGTTCTATAGGCGAAACTTCTTCAGTACGTATATTATTCATACCGAACCAGCCTAAAAAGGCCAATGGAATAAGGAATAATAACCAGATAAAACCTGCATTCTGTATATACGTTTCAGTACCCGCAGCAATCTTGCCAATCAATGTTCCCGAAGTAGATTGTAAAATCATGGGATCCCCACCCCAAGCACCAAACATACCAAAAGTCATAGACAGTGGAATAAGAATTTGCATGGTAGTCACACCAAAATTACCTAAGCCTGCATTAAGTCCTAAGGCCAGACCCTGTACTTTCTTGGGAAAGAAAAAGCTGATATTAGACATGGAAGAAGCAAAGTTACCGCCTCCAAAGCCAGATAATAAAGCCAGCACCTGAAAAACCCAGAATGGCGTACTTTGATCACGCAGTGCAAGACCCGTACCCAAGGCCGGAATCATCAATAGCGCAGTGGTAAAGAAAATTGTATTTCGTCCCCCACATAGGCGTATAAAAAAACTACTCGGAATTCTTAACGTCGCCCCCGTTAAACCGGCGATAGCCATTAAAGTAAATAAATCAGATTTTGGGTACGGAAAGCCCAGATTCAACATTTGTACTGTGATAATGCCCCAGTACAACCAGACAGCAAAACCACATAATAAACTTGGAATCGAAATCCATAAATTTCGATTCGCTATTTGCTTGCCTTCAGACTCCCAAAACTCCGAGTCTTCGACATCCCACTTTTTTAAGTCACTCATACACACTCCACATCAAAGGTTAAATATTTATTTCACAATTTTACTCCTAAACAAGATTAAAAGCCCTTGTTTATTACTATAAATATATACGTAACATATTGAAATCTAAGAAATAACCCAGTGAATCACTTGGTTATTAAGCTTGTGTTGATTCGATACATTCCCATCAGATTAATTTATAAGGCTTTTTCCTCAATCACAGCAAAAAACAACAAATATAATATAGTTTTTTTTCTCACTACTATTACCTTTTGCTTGCCAATAATTATTTTTTATTTTTTATTCTTGCGCTCTGTTTGCGTTATTTTCTGATCAATTTAAACCAAAACAAAATATCTCAGCCTAGCAGATACTTATCGCTGTTATGAGCTAGCATTTTAATACGGGACATATTCAAAACAAGGGCGTGGCTTCAGCCCGCCAATGCCGAAATATATTTATAGGCGGGCTGAAGCCACGCCCTTGCAAGCATCATTAATGCCCCATTTTAAGTTTATAGCCCCGTTATGAGTGAGAAATTTTTAAATTCTTGTTTATTTCTAGGCAAAAGTGCTAAAACTGGCATATAGCTGGTTTTGCCACACTGTAACCGCACTTAGTACATACTCCAGCTTCTCTTTCTAAGTAAACACTAATATCCTAAATTACTCCTGCAAAAATAATGATATTTGTTATGATTCACCCATAAACCATTTAGTAGCTGAAGTTTCCCAATAATTATTTATGGTAAAATTGAAACTATGCTACAACTATATGAAAAAAATAGTCTTTTCATTCGTTTCAAATGCTATTGCCTAAGGGGAATTAAGTAGGGGTTTGCTATAAACATGGCAAAACCACCTAAAATAAACCTCGATACATACCAGCATTGTGTATTTCAGCTACTCAATAATTGGGAAACTTCAGTTTAGTAGTAAACAGGCTTATATACTTCGCGCGGTCACCGATGCGGGTTTTATAGCGAGTTGTTTTTTGTCGAGAGCAAGGCACTGAAGCAGGCGCATAGCTGGCTACGTAACTGTTTCAGTAACGCGGCTATCGGCAAAAAATAGCCGCTAGAAACCTGTAGTGGTGGCCGTGCGAAGTATATCTACTAGCACCATTAACAATAGTGATAACTAATGAAAATATTATCGTTACTCAAGCTCTTTACTGTTGACCCGGTTCAGTTAAATATAAAAGCAAAAATTCTTTCCTTGCTTGCCTGTTTTTGCGCTATATTTTTTATCGCCCTTATTACCCAAGCAACAATAGGTGTTTCTAATTCCCCTATTATTGTTGCTTCAATGGGCGCATCTGCAGTTATTTTGTTTTTTATTCCTAACAGCCCTTTAGCCCAACCCTGGCCATTTATTGGCGGGCAGTTATGTTCGGCATTTATCGGTATGAGTTGTGCGCTCAATATCCCAGAAACAGCCTCCGCCTCTGCTGTTGCTGTTGGAGGCTCTATCCTGGTTATGCTGTTATTACGCTGCTTACACCCCCCAGGTGCCGCAACAGCACTTGCCCCAGTTATGGCAGGTGAAAGCATCACCTCTCTTGGCTATTCATTTATTCTAGTGCCGGTCGGCATTAATGTAGGCCTGATGTTAGTACTAACGGTTATTATCAACCGCTGGGTGATGAACCGGGATTACCCGAGTGCTTTGTCAGCAGCAAAGGAAACAGACAAAAGCCTGGCTCGTAGCTCAACTCAGCCTAGCCACAAAATAGGTATTACTAAACAGGATATAGAACTGGCATTAAAAAATTCAGACAGCTTTGTTGATATAACTGCCACCGAGCTAAGTCACCTATTGAGTAACGCAGAAATGAATACTTTTAAGCGTATCCGCGGGGATATATGCTGTGCTGACATCATGATGCGCGATATCACAAGTGTTGAATATGGCACAGAAGTAGAGGATGCCTGGCAATTAATTCAAACTAAAAAACTTAAAGTCATTCCAGTCGTTGATAATTCAAAGCGTGTTATAGGTCTTCTTACCTGGCATGATTTTTTTAAATACATAAATTTGAATGCCTATGACAGCCTGCAATATCAGTTCCGTCGTTTTATTCGACGCACAGCCAGCACTGAAACAAACAAACCTGAAGCTGTGGGACATATTATGACTCAATCCGTTGTCACTTTACCTGAAACGGCTCATATAGCAGAATTAATCCCTATAATGTCACTACAAGGACACCGACAAATTCCTATCATTAATGAGCAGCATCGCCTGGTTGGTATGGTTTATCAGGCAAACCTAGTTGTTGCTCTGTATAACCAAGGCCTGGCTCAAACTGTGAGCAGTAACAAATAACACATTCATCGCTGCATAAAGTCATATTCCTTATTTTTTTGGAAAAAAAGAATCCCTATCCTCAGCAAACAACACAGTCCCCTTATAACGCCGCTTGATAATAGCTAATGTTTCCTGCTCCCTACCAAGGGTACGCTTCATTCTGTGTGACAGGATTAGTTTTTTTACATCTGCTTGCCGGGCAATTTTAGCAATTTCTGAAGGCGCCATATGCAAAGACCGCCCGACACCCTGAAGTGTTTCAGGGATTGCATTATGAGCAATGAGTAGCTCTGAATCTTTAGCCAGACTGGCCAATGTTTGAAAACGATTACTCATATCACCAGAAAAGGTGATGGCACAGCCTGCTACATCAATACGCCAAGCCAAGGCTGGAATTGGTCCATGATGAACCGGGATAGCAGACAATACAAACCTATTCGAAGTATAAGCCACTTGCTTAATGTGCTTTGTCAGCAACACACTCTTGCCTCTTATCTTAAACCGACCACTTTGCTCAGTATCAACATATTCACTCAGATATGCAAAGACACCTTTCCTGGCAAAAAGTCTATTAATAAACTCAGTCGTCGAAGGCATAATATCATTACCTTCTGGCCCCAGAACAATTAAGTCCTGATTACGCTGGGCAAAATAAGATGCTTTAACTAGGGCAGCAAAATCAGCGCTATGATCTACATGAAAATGACTAAAAGCAACAACCTTTAAATCAGTTAGATTTGCACCACTTTTCTCATAATTCAAACTACTTCCTGAACCTGCATCAATTAATACAATGCCCTTGCCATCAAGCCAGACAAGATAAGAACTAGAAGCTCTACCGTCAGATCATTCAGGACCGCCTGAGCCTAACACCTGAACTTTCACCCGCTGACTTTGACACTCGGCAAAAAGTACCGGGCTGCATAAAAGCAGTATTGAAAAATAGAATAAGCGCAGCATAGCTATACCTTCAGAGTAAAAAAGCAGGCCTCCATTTAACCTGCAAACAAAGTTGCTTGCAAATATTCCCTAACTTTTCACCCTAGAAACTGCAGTTGAGCACGTTGTTGTGGAAAACCTGAGTGCGAAAGGCAAGGCACAGCTTGCAGGCAATGGCCGTAGTCCTTGGCAAGATCTGTAACGCAGTATTTCGTGCCCAGATTTATTCACAAAACCGTGAAGTGGGGTATCCTCACCCAACAGGTGACAAGTATCTACTATCATTAGATTTCCTGGTTACGTACAACTCTCAGCCAAAGTAAAATTAAGCTTTAAACATCAGTATGTTAAAAAACACGTCATTCCCGAAGTCTACCCAGTCAAGCGTGGGCACAAGCTTTATCGGGAATCTATGCTTAACCAACGAGATTCCTGCTAAAAGCATACCGAAATGACGAGCTATGGCTGAGAGTCATGGGTAATCAGGTTAGATTTTACTTTCAGTAGTCATAGTGCTTTATAACGGTCAACTGCGGATTCTAGGCTCATGATTACAGGTAAAAATGATATGCTGTACTTCACTTTTAATTAGCTTAAATAAGCCAAAAAAATGACCTAAGGAATGTGCACGAAATAACTTCCTGAAGCAGCCAAGCTTGAAT
>NZ_BDMN01000075.1 GCF_002189065.1 Bathymodiolus platifrons methanotrophic gill symbiont | reverse complement strand
GATGTTCTGGCCGAATTAGAAATTGCAATTTCAGAACATAATTTTAGAATTACCGGGCACAGCCGGGTAGGTAAAGTCATTCGAGATCGTAGCACAAAAGATTTCCCTAATTATGACACCCTACAGTTCTGCAACCTGACCCACGCGAAAACTCTTTTATTGATGTCTCCCCATGCGGTACGACATATGCCATGTAATATTGTGACCTATGAATATAATGGCAAAACCATCGTGCGCACCCATTTAATGCCAACTGATACCAATAACTCAGAGCTAAATGCTTTTGCTGAAAAATGAACGTTATGCTAAAAGATATTGTTGATTTTGCAGTGGAGTAATAAAAGCCCAAGATAAGGGCGCTGAAAACATTTAACTCTCCAATTTGTAGGTTTGAATTCAGGTCCTAGTATTTAAAAATACGACGACCATTGTAAAGCAGGATTTTTTCAGGACCTCGTTTGTAAGCTCAACGTGGAACAGGACTTAGGAATGTGCACAAAATAAGTTACCTCTTTAATAAGGGGCGCAGGTCTTTAGCCTGAATTTTAAAAGGCGGACTAAAGATCCGCGCCCCACAGTTGCTCAAGCGTGTCGTGCACTACCCTGCCAGACAAATGAAAGCCCCCCCCCGCTTTATGCTAATAAATAACATACCCTAACCACTATACGACTTTCACTCTATGGACTACCTTATTTGGGATTTTGATCCTATTCTAGCCAGTTTTAAACATATCCGTATTCACTGGTATGGCGCCATGTTCGCTCTCGCCCTACTCAGTAACTATATTTTTATGCATTGGGTTTACTGGCGTGAACTTGGCAGTGCCGAAGATGTAGACCGTTTACTGTGGTACTGCATGGGTGGCTCAGTGCTTGGCGCTAGAATTGGCCATGTCTTATTTTATAATCCGGGCTATTATTTTGCTGAGCCAATAAAGATTTTTGCCATCTGGGAAGGAGGCCTAGCCAGTCATGGCGGGGTTTTTGGAGTATTGATTTCACTTTATATCTACCAGCGTAAAGCCAGTTTTGATTATTTCTGGATTCTGGATAGAGCCGCCATCGCCGCCTCTTTAAGTGGCTGCCTGGTGCGTATTGGTAATTTTTTAAACTCTGAAATTGCTGGCACTGCCACTACTGTTCCCTGGGCTGTTATTTTTAAACGCCTAGATAATATTCCCCGCCACCCCGTACAACTGTACGAAGCCATTAGCTATGCGGGTATTTTTCTATTTTTACTCTATTTATATAAAAAGAGTCATACTTTCGAATTCAAGGGTCAATTATGTGCCTGGTTTTTAATCCTTATTTTTAGCACACGATTTATATTGGAGTTCTACAAAGTCAGCCTGGTCAACTACGACACAAACTTCTGGCTTAGTACAGGTCAAATGCTTAGCATTCCTTTTATTCTTACCGGGGTTTATTTACTCTACCGCGCAAAAAACCTACGTTAATCCGATGACTTATCACTCGCACTTCAAAATACGCCTGGCTAAACATGCGTTACAACAAGGGAAACTAATTGCCTACCCTACCGAAGCAGTTTATGGCCTGGGTTGCGACCCGCTAAATGAAACGGCAGTATTCAATTTATTAAAAATAAAGCAACGCCCAGTACATAAAGGACTTATTCTGATTGCATCAGATTTTTCTCAATTACTACCCTTTATTAACCCTAGTCCTGAGATGCTAAACCGTATCATACCCAGCTGGCCGGGCCCCATTACCTGGATCGTTCCAGCTCAATCCTGGGTTCCTGGTTATTTAAAAGGAGCACATAATACACTGGCAGTTCGAGTTAGTGCACACCCTTTAGTGCAGCAGCTATGTGCAAATTATGGCGGAGCCATTGTTTCCACCAGTGCCAATATTAGCCAGCACCCCCCTGCAAGATCAGCCTTAGAAGTACGTAAAAACCTACCCTCAGCTGATATTTTTATACTACCAGGAGCAACAGCCCAGCATAAGCAACCAACGGCTATTTATAATGCTCTGAATGGGCGCTGCCTGCGAATATCTTAAAGCTTTTGAGCATTACTCCTTGCTTATATTTTATAGAAATAACAATCTCGTCTTGCCAGTTAAGTATTTAAAAACATAATAACTACATGTATACTCCTAGAAAAATCAGTTGCTCACGGTTTCTAGCACAAGCTCTTGATTCCACAGCACTTCAAAAAAATACCCGCTTAACCTATGGGTGAAGCTAAGATTTTTTTAAAGCACTGTAAAAGCAATACCTTGCACTATAAATTCGCGTTCAACTGATTTTTCTAGGATAATGAAGGTTTTTTTGCTAGCGAAGCAACGATTTCATCACGACTGCGCCAGCGTATTATTTGCATAAAAAGGGACATACATGACCGCATTAGTGGGTATTATCATGGGCTCAACATCTGACTGGGAAACCATGCGCTTTGCATCTGAAAAACTAGAACAACTCGGTATTCCTTTTGAAGTCGATGTTGTCTCCGCACATCGCACACCAGATAAACTTTTTTCCTATGCAGAAAATGCAGAAAGCAAAGGTCTGGAAGTGATTATTGCCGGAGCAGGTGGCGCAGCTCATCTACCCGGCATGACAGCAGCAAAAACAATACTACCTGTACTAGGTGTTCCAGTGCAATCCAAAGCATTGAATGGCATGGACTCTTTATTATCCATTGCGCAAATGCCTGCTGGAATCCCGGTTGGAACACTGGCTATTGGCAAAGCAGGGGCAACGAATGCGGCGTTATTAGCAGCAGCCATTATTGCCAACAAACACCCACAATATAAAGCACCGTTGAACGAATTTCGACAACAGCAAACTGAGACAGTGCTCGAAAACTCTGACCCCCGGGAGCTCGCTTAATGGTTATTGGTATCTTAGGAGCTGGGCAGTTAGCAAGAATGCTGGCACTGGCAGGTAAACCTTTAGGACTTAAATTTATCTTTTTAGACCCAACCCCTATTGCCTGTGCCGCTGACTTAGGTACCCATCTTATCGGAGACTACACAGATAAGGCGCTGCTAACTCAACTAGCAGAAGAGTCAGATATTATCACCTATGAATTTGAAAATGTACCTGTTGAAATCATTGATTTTCTCAATCAGAAAACAGCGGTTTACCCACCCGCAAAAGCTTTATTAATTGGGCAAGACAGAATCACTGAGAAAAACTTTTTACAAGATTTAGGGATTGCAACAGCCCATTTTGCAGATGTTTCCAGCCTCGAAGAGCTGCAGCAAGCCATGCCAGACATAGGCTACCCTGCCATTTTGAAGACCCGACGTTTTGGTTACGATGGTAAAGGACAAGTCATACTCAATAGCGATCAGGATTTAGACCAAGCATGGCAAGCCATCAAAAATGCACCTTGCGTAGTAGAAAGCTTTGTTCCTTTTGACCGGGAAGTTTCCATTATTGCCAGTCGTAGCGTGTCGGGTGAAGTCGCCTATTATCCCTTATCTGAAAACACCCATCATAAGGGCATTTTACGCTTAGCTAAAAACACCCATAACGATCCGTTACAAGCACAGGCCGAAAGCTATATTAATACTATCATGAAGGCACTTGATTATGTTGGTACTATAGCACTAGAACTATTTGCTGTTGGCGATAAATTAATTGCTAATGAATTCGCACCAAGAGTACATAATTCAGGACACTGGACTATTGAAGGCTCTGAAACCAGCCAGTTTGAAAACCATCTAAGAGCCATTATGGATATGCCTTTAGGTTCAACAAACTCTCTAGGCTATGCAGCAATGCAAAACTTTATTGGCAATGTACCTGCGAGTGAAAAACTACTGTCTTTAACGCAAGTGCACCTGCATCTATATGATAAAGCGGCACGAAAAGGGCGCAAGCTTGCTCATGCTACAGCTAGAACAAACTCATTAGAAAATTTCACTGATTTAATTAACTCTCTCACTGAGCTTGCCAAACAAAGTGACGATTCATAAAACTATTCTTTCTTAAATCTTAACTACCATAATACTTATGAAAAATACTGAGAACCCTGTTGTTTCTATACACTACACTCTAACTAACAAAGCTGGCGAAAAACTAGACAGTTCAATTGGTGCTGAGCCTTTAAGTTATCTGCACGGCGCAGGTAATATTATTCCTGGTCTAGAGAGTGCTTTAAGTGATGCATCTGTCGGTGATAAATTAACAGTGACTATTGAGCCCGCAGATGCTTATGGCGAGCATAATGAACAACAGATTCAGACAGTTGCCAAAGACATGTTTAAAGGCATGGACAAAGTTGAAGTAGGTATGCAATTTCAGGCTGACTCCAGCACCGGGCCAGCCATAGTCACTATTACCAAAATTGAAGGTGATAATATCACGATCGACGGCAATCACCCTCTTGCTGGTGAGCAATTAACATTTGATGTCGAAGTCATGGAAATTCGCTCAGCAACCGAAACTGAGATGGAACATGGCCATATTCATGGCGCAGGCTGCAATCACGAGTAACTAATCAGGTCTCCGGCATATCATTTTTTTGATTAGCACCTATCAATACATACAAATGGATAAATTACAGTCTGGCATACGAATTACTGTACGCGCCGTTATCGTGCAGGATAACAAAATTCTTTTAATCAAAAAAGATAGTCCGAATGAAGGTATACGTTACACCTTGCCTGGTGGCGCTTTAGAATCCGGCGAAACTTTACATCAAGCGGTTATAAGAGAGTGCCAGGAAGAAATCAATACGCCTGTCAATGCTTATGACGTACTGCATATCGCTGATTTTTTTATCCCCAAATTTGACCCAAAACCCTACACCCGCCACCAGTTAGAAGTTTTAATTCAATGCCAGGTACCTAGCGAATACTCTCCAAGTTCAGGACCTGACCCAGACAAGCATCAGGTAGGAGTTGAATGGTTACCTGTAAATGAGCTAAATCAACACACTATCTCACCTAACTTTTTTGCTAAATTGCTGATTAATTTGCATAGCCAGGAGCATAATATTTATGTGGGCTCAGTTACATAACCTAAATGGAATTTGCGCTTTACAGAAAAATTGCTTACCCGTATTCCGCTAGCTCCATACGGGCTACATAATCCCCAGACTTTCCCACATTTCATCTACTTTTTTCACCACATCTTCTGACATAGAAATGGTGCGCCCCCATTCACGGTTGGTTTCGCCTGGCCACTTATTAGTCGCATCAAAACCAACCTTAGAACCTAGACCTGATACTGGCGAAGCAAAATCCAGATAATCAATCGGAGTATTTTCCAGTATGGTTAAATCCCGAGCTGGATCCATACGCGTAGTAATCGCCCAGATAACTTCCTGCCAATTATGCACATCAATATCATCATCAACGACGATCACAAATTTAGTGTACATAAACTGGCGTAAATAGGACCAGGTTCCGAGCATAACCCGCTTTGCATGCCCCGCATATTGCTTCTTCATACTAATGACTGCCATACGATAGGAACAGCCTTCTGGCGGCAAATAAAAATCGGTAATTTCGGGGAATTGTTTTTGTAAAATCGGCACAAAGACTTCATTTAAAGCTACACCCAAAACAGCTGGCTCATCAGGCGGCTTACCAGTATAGGTGCTGTGATAGATCGGCGCCTGGCGCTGAGTAATACGTTCTATAGTAAATACCGGGAATTCATCCACCTCATTATAATAACCAGTATGATCACCAAACGGCCCTTCAGGTGCCATTTCACCTGGATAAATAAAGCCTTCTAAAACAATTTCCGCACTAGCTGGAACTTGCAAATCATTCGTTAATGATTTTGCCACTTCCGTTTTACTACCGCGCAATAAGCCTGCAAAAGCATACTCTGATAATGTGTCTGGTACAGGTGTAACAGCGGCAAGAATCGTTGCGGGATCTGCCCCTAATGCGACGGAGATAGGAAATGGCTCACCCGGGTGCGTTTCTTGCCATTCTCTAAAATCAAGAGCTCCACCTCGGTGAGCTAGCCAGCGCATAATCACTTTATTTTTTGCAATCACTTGCAAACGATATATTCCTAAATTCTGGCGTTCTTTATACGGCCCTTTAGTAATCACTAAGGGCCAGGTAATAAGTGGCCCTGCATCATCAGGCCAGCAAGTTTGTATCGGATATTCGCCTAAATCAATTTCATCGCCAATACGAATTAATTCCTGACAAGGTGGGTTTTTCACCAGTTTAGGCGCCATATTCAGGACATTTTTGAATACTGGAATTTTATCCATCGCATCTTTCATGCCTTTCGGCGGCTCAGGCTCTTTTAATTGCGATAATAACTCCCCCACCCCGCGCAAAGCAGTTACTGAAGTTTCCCCCATGCCCATCGCGACCCGGTCAGGAGTACCAAATAAATTTGCCAGCACTGGAATATTAAAACCTTTCGGGTTTTCAAATAATAAGGCAGGGCCACCTTGCTTTAGGGTGCGATCACTTATTTCTGTCATTTCCAGTACCGGATCAACTTCCTGCGTAATCCGCTTCAGCTCACCTTTCTTTTCCAGTTGAGCAATAAAATCTCTTAAGTCTTTATATTTCATGCCGCAATTCCACTATGTCTTAATAAAGCATCAATTTTCGGCTCACGCCCTCTAAATTTAACAAATAATTCCATGGCATCTGCACTTCCACCCGTTTCAAGAATATGTGTTAAAAAGGCATCTCCGGTCTTTTGGTCAAAAATTCCGTTTTCTTCAAATAAAGAATAGGCCTCACTGGACAACACTTCTGCCCATTTATAGCTGTAATAACCTGCAGCATAGCCACCAGCAAAAATATGTGAAAAGCTATGCGCAAAACGATTGAAATCAGGAGGAATCATCACCGAGACTTGTGCACGAATGGCATTCAGCCCTGCATAGATTTTAGCACCCAGCTCGGGTGAATAATCCTGGTGCATTTTAAAATCAAACAGACTAAACTCTAATTGCCTGACCATAATCATGCCCGCCTGAAAGTTTTTTGCCGCCAGCATCTTATTAAACAAGTCTTCAGGTAAGGCTTCCCCTGTTTTGTAATGCCCTGAAATTAAAGCCAGTCCCTCTTTCTCCCAGCACCAGTTTTCCATAAACTGACTAGGCAACTCCACCGCATCCCATTCGACACCATTAATACCTGACACGCCCAGATAATCAACTTTAGTCAGCATATGCTGTAGGCCATGACCAAATTCATGGAATAAAGTCAGCACTTCATCATGTGTTAATAGCGCAGGATCATCACCTGCAGGAGGAGTGAAATTACAAGTCAAATAGGCAACCGGAATTTGAATAGTATCGCCCGTTTTTTTGCGTCCAACGCAATCATCCATCCATGCGCCACCTCTTTTTTTAGGGCGCGCATATAAATCAATATAAAACTTTCCGCGTAACTCCCCTGCTTTATCTTTAATCTGAAAAAAGCGTACATCTTTATGCCAGACATCCACATTATCAAGCTCAGTAATATTTAAGCCGTACAATTTTTCAACGACATCAAATAGCCCTTGTAACACACGTGGCGCAGGAAAGAATTGCTTTACTTCCTCTTGCGATAAATCATAAGCATGCTGGCGCATCTTTTCTGAATAATAACCGGTATCCCAGGTATGTAGCTTTGCTATACCATGTTGCTGTTTAGCAAATTCAGCTAATTCAGCTAGATCTTTATGTGCCTGCGGTAAAGATTTCTCAGCTAATTCATCTAAAAAATCAGTGACCTGCTGAGTTGAATCCGCCATTTTTGTGGCTAAAGATAACTCGGCATAATTATTAAAGCCTAATAACTGCGCCTTTTCGTGACGCAGAGCAATCGTCTTTTCCATAATATCAGAATTATCCCAGTCACTATTCGCGCCAAGTTCTGATGCTCGCGTTGAAAATGCCTTATACATATCGGCGCGTAACTGCCGATCATCTGCATAAGTCATCACCGCGATATAGGAAGGAAACTGCAACGTTAACATCCAGCCTTTTTTACCTTCCTGTTCAGCCGTTTGCTTTGCTTGTTGCATAGCAGATTCAGGCAAACCCGCCAGGTTACTTTTTTTGCTGACGAGCTTCTGCCAGGCATTGGTTGCATCCAGCAGATTTTCTTCATATTTACTGGAAAGCTGTGAGAGTTCTAGACTAATTTCTTTATAACGTGCTTTTTTCTGCTGATCAAGATCCACTCCTGATAAGCGAAAACCGCGCAAAGCATTTTGAATCACTTTTTGCTGAGCAGGTTCTAATTGCACATAATCATGACTATCAGCAATTGCCAAATAAGCATTGAATAGTCCTTGATGTTGTCCCATTTCAGTTGAATAGGCACTTAGTTTAGGTAAACAGGCATTATAAGCATCACGCAACTCATCATTGTTGACCACAGAATTCATATGGCTCACTGGTGACCATGCCTTATTGATCCTATCCTCAGCTTCATCTAAAGGTGCAATAAGGTTTTCCCAGTTATAGACATCATTCTCTGATAAAAGTGTTTCTACACTTGCTTGCGCTGCGCTTAATAACTGTTCAATTGCTGGCTCTATATGTTCAGGCTTAATTCGTGAAAATAGGGGAAGTTCTGTGTTTTCAAGTAAGGGGTTATTCATTGCTTTTATTGTGTTTCGTTGGAATGTCAGGGTACAGCATTAGGCTAGTATCGTTATTGCCGCCTTAATACGCTGATTGGCCTGACGTAATACATTGAGGGAAAAATCAGGAGTTAATTTAGCATTTTTGAGTTTTGCATACGCAGGAATAGTATTAATAAAGGGTAAATGATGCGTTTTTTGAAAACCAAAATAACTGTGTAATTTAGCCAGGATAACAATATCAATCAAACTTAATCTCCCCCCACTTTCATAATGCCAATCTTCTGAGTGGTGCGGAATGCTCATTAAATTATCCGAAAAACCCAGAGAATTTAACATCAGTGTTCCTACCGGAGCGCGTACAAAAGGAACTGCAGATTCTAATTGTTCTATTTCTGGTTGTTCATCAGGGTACTGGTCTGCAAAACGTAGCAAAGGGATCAATCCTATATCACTAATCAAGCCAGCCAATAAGGCCTCATCAGAATTGATACTACTCACTTCTTCTGCCAAGACAAAGCTTAAACTAGACACATATAAGCTGCGCCGCCACAAGTTTTGCATAGCTGCCATAAGCTGCCTGTCATGACAAACAAACAATTGCTTTAGGCTGATACAGGTTACCAGATTAGCGCTTGTCGATAAACCTAAACAGGTCACCACATCCTGGCAGCTTGTTATTTTCATACTAGGTGCATAGAGGGGACTATTGGCAAGCCGTATCAATGTATTAGCTATTCCCGGATCTGATTGAATAATATCAATCACATCTTGCGCTCCTACATCATGAGTCAGTGCCTCTTTTAAGCGCAAAGCAATATTAGGTAAGGGAGATATGTTAAGTTTATTTTCACGGTAAGCTTTGCTAAAACTATGCAGAAAAGGCTGATTATCTAAGGTCTCTGGTAGAGTGAGATCCATTAACTCGACAAAGCTAATTTCACTTTTACTTTTTGCAGTCCACAGCTGGGTTAAATCAACATCAACGACTAAAATCTTAACTTCTGTGCTGGCAACGACTGTTGCACCAAAGTGTTGCCCACTATTAATTGGTAAATGAGCTCGCGTGGAACCCGCCGCAATTTGATAGCTCTTCTCAGCATTTGGCAGAATAGTAATAATGCCAGATAAAAGATAATAGACATAATCGGCTGACTGTTCATAAATAAATATAACGGACTGCTCAGCATAAGTTAACGTTTTATGTGCCAAGCCTGATATAGCTTGTATATCTAACTGACGTAAAGGCACTAAATGTTGTATTTGCCCATAACTTAGCGAATCCGTATTTTCTGCTATAGGCGCTGTGCACTCTGTACATTCCATCAAAATACGTGTTTGCTCTGAAGAGAAGGCCTCCATTGCTTCATCATCAGGCTTATCCCTCAGTATACTTTTTAATGGAAAAATATCTTTAAACCAATTCATACCACCTCCCAAAAAAGAGCTAGCACATTAACACCTATAGAGACTCAATACAGGCGTTATGTTACACACTAACCATGAATACTCACAATAAGCATCTGAATAGTAAATATAATGCTCGTAAATACTTGCCACCTGCCCAGTTAATACCCCTGCTTCACAGCTTTGTGAATAAAATCTGTGCTGTACTAGTAGAATTATAATACAGTTAGCCTACAATATACTTAAATGAACACATTTGATTTTTTGATGGATACATATGGATATTTATAAATTTAAGATGGCCCCTGCGGATACACACTTCCAGATTCCTTTTGAATTATCCGAAGACGCGTTTAATCATTGGCTATCTACCCTGGAAAATAACTCAGCCACCGAACAGTCGCATCAGATATTGCTAGCGATACAAGCAATCAACCAGGAAAAAAACTACCTTCTCAGCAAAAATCATTGCTATTAGAGTGTATTTATAAGTCCATGATTGTTTTTTTGGCGCCGTTAAGTACAGCTATTTTAAATAGCCCACTTCCTCTAGCTAAAGAAGATAAAACCAATAGTCAGCATATCGTATCAATCTATGCAGAGCTTGCTAATGGTTTTGCAGCTTGCTTAACTAAAGTAAGTGACCTTGCTAGTGCTCAGACCATATTTTATGGCTTACAGTCGTTAATCACCGCCTATATTTATATCGCCGAAGTCTATCAAGAGGTTTACCCTAACTTCTGGAAGCAAAGTTATCTATTCTATGGCTTAGCATCAAAACTTGAAATACAGGATTTAAACATTGAGCAGCATGCTTATCATAGCAATACAATTAGCAAGGCATTCAAACACCTATTAGCACTTTACCATTGTGGTTTAGATCAATTTCGCCCACGCGATATGCAAACTATCTCTACCTGTTTAGAAAAACATACCGCACAAATGCTACTAGGCACAAAATTCTTTGCTGATAAAACGCCCCAGTATTCTGGTTTTGATTTAAAAATAGATAAGCCTCCTGGTGATTTAACCCACCTTAATCAATCTAAAAAAAGTGCACTACGCTTTTTTTCTGCTTATAGCGTTGCTCAAAAAATCAACAAAAACGCACCGCATGAGGCATCAGGGACCGGAGTTATCAAAGCCATAAATCGTGAAAACCTCCTACAGGTAGCAAAAACGCTTAGCCTATCACAAAAACGAAAATTTACTCGTTTTAACAAGCAGAGTGAACACAGTGGGATTTTTGGCTTTAGCAAACTTATTGAACATCTCCGCGAGTCTAGCTCACTGAAACCCAATCCAACAAACAAAAAAACTATTAACCCAATCGATGCCAGGGTTGCTGGAGGCTGGGAAGTACCCAATATTGAATTAGTATCCGAGGGCTATGAATCAATAGACGCCATGAGAAGGAACTACGAACAAAATGGGCTTTTAAGGGAAGAGAAAAGCCGGCTTAATCAGACAGAGAAAAATTCTGCCAGCAAAAATATCTGGGCTAAAGCAGAGACAACGCCACAGAATGGCAGCCCTATACGTTTAGAAAAATTTAACACTGTAGATTTTAGCATTAAAGGCTATAAGATAATTTTTGATACTGCCCTTAACTCATCAAAAGTACAAATTGGTGATATTATCGGCATCAAAAATAACAATAACATGGAAATTGGTGTTATCCGTAGAATAGTACAGTTAACAGAACATAAGTTACAGTTAGGTATAAAACTTTTAGCACTGGAACCTGAAGTTGCCTATATCTCTCTACCCAATCATGATTCTATCTATGCATGGGCAATTTTCTTGCCAGGCATAAAAAAAATCATGTCATCAGATAGTCTGATTTATAATGATAGCAAGTTTCAATGCGGTGAATTTGTTAACCTCCACCGCACAGGTACTGAGCCTGCTTCCTGTCGATTAAATAAGTTATTACATCTGAGCTGTGCTGCAATGCATGTTGAACTTTTTAATTCAAAGATTATGGAATAAAAAAGTTTACCTTTATTCCTACCTACAAAATAAGAAGTGAAGACCTAGCAAAACCCTTGCTCCAATGCAGGGTATTTGACTAAATTTATCACTAAAATTAACCAGACCAGTCTCATTAAGCACAGCTTTCACCCTGCCCTCATAAACAAAAATACAACCTTGTCCAGGACCAACAAGCAATTTAGATGCATTCTTTAGCTCATCACCATTACCTTGCCATTGCTGAAATAGAATCCCTTCTTCAGGCGTCTCCCATTGAATAACCGTACGTAATTGTCGTCTTATGCCATCAAAAAGTGCCATAAAGCCTACTCCTAAAAAACATTTAATAGTAAAATTTTAGTTCAATATACCATTTAAAGCATAGAACAAGAGAACATACGTGTAAAAAGCTCTGATCTGCCTACAAATTGCTGAATAATACCCAAAATAACAGTATCATACCGAGTATTATTCGTATAAAGCAGGGAACTCCATGTCTCTAAGAGCATTTAAAAACAAGCGCCCTCATCTAGGTAAGGCAACGTATATTGATGAAAGTGCAGTTATTATAGGTGACGTAACATTAGCGGATCATGTGTCTGTCTGGCCGACTACTGTAATACGTGGGGATGTTGCCAGTATTACTATTGGCGCTAACACCAATGTTCAGGATGGCTCTATTTTACATGTCTCTCATGCAGGAACGTATGCCCCTGAAGAGGCGCCATTAAAAATAGGCAAAGGCGTAACCATTGGACACCGGGCAGTAGTGCATGCCTGTACTGTGGGGGATTACTGCTTAATTGGCATCGGTGCGATTATCATGGATAATGCAGTTTTAGAGGATTATGTACTACTCGGGGCAGGGGCGTTAGTGCCACCAGGAAAAGTTCTGGAAAGCGGTTACCTTTATATTGGTTCACCCGCTAAAAAATCACGTCTTTTGAGCGATACAGAAAAGGAATTTCTGGAATATTCAGCAGCTCACTATGTACAGCTAAAGGATGAATATCTAGATACTTAATGTAGAAAGAGCTTCAGGTGAGAAGGAGGAACAAGGTTTAATAATCCCTTTCCTCCTAAGCTTATTACTCACCTGAAATATCTTATTTTTCTAGCATTGCTAATTTATCAGATTTACCATTCCATTCTTCAGCATCAGAAGGAGGCTCTTGAACATCGGTAATCACTGGCCATGTTTGAGATAATTCAGCATTTATTTCAATAAACTGCTCTTGACCTTCTGGCAGTTCATCTTCAGCAAAAATAGCTTCCGCTGGACATTCAGGCTCACATAAAGTGCAATCAATACATTCATCTGGGTCGATAACCAGAAAGTTTGGACCTTCATGAAAACAGTCAACAGGGCAGACATCAACGCAATCAGTAAATTTACATTTGATGCAATTTTCGGTAACGACAAAAGTCATACTAAAATACCTTTTAATTTTATTTAAAATATAAGTTTTTAAGTGCAAGACAGCCGCACTTGCAAACCATCCAACATCATCCAGAAATTGGATTAGCGGGCTATTTTATCAGAAACAAACAATAAGGTGCATATTATTCCCCTTTCTCCCACCAACAAATAACCTCCCCCCTACAATGCTAACTTCACACCCATTGCAAAAAGCAATAATGCAATCGCTATTCTCAACCAGCGGTCTGGAATATACCGGCCGATTAAACTGCCCAGATAGATAGCGGGTATACCCCCAATCAGTAGACCAAATAGTAAGTCGTAGTCTACTGAACCATAATGTAAGTGCCCCATTCCTGCAATCGCTGTTAAAGGAACCGCATGAGCAATATCAGTCCCAACAATCTCGATAGGCTTTTTTCGTGGATAAAGCAAAAATAGAATGGCGGAACCTATCGCTCCTGCTCCAACCGAAGAAATGGTCACCAGAACACCTAGGGCAACCCCCGATAGCATTGTGATATGCGCTCGATAGGCTTTAAGCAGGGAAACAATTGCCGAGTCACCATGCCGGTGACTAACATAACTAAGCAGCCGACCTTTAATTAAAATAATAACTGACGTTAACACGAGCATAACACTCAACGTCAACATCATCAGTCGATCAGAATTAACCCCTGCTGTCTTAAACTGTTCAAGCAAGGCAATCGTAATCAGGGAGCTTGGGATACTTCCCGCACCCAGTAAACCGACAATTCGCCAATCTACTGTTTTATGTCTATGGTGAAAAAAGACCCCGCTACATTTAGTTAATGCCGCATAGAGTAAATCAGTACCTACAGCAATGGCTGGGGCAATACCAAAACCTAGCACCAATATTGGTGTCATTAAGGAACCACCGCCCACACCCGTCAAGCCAATAACAAAACCTACTAAACTACCTGCCGCAATATGTATTAATTCAAAAGATAAAATAAAAGAAAGAACAGGCTCTATAAATTCCATTATTTTAGTTATTTTTAGCGAACCAGCGATGGCTAAAAAAACCTGCGTAGATAGATATAACCATGATAAAACCTTCGACTGATAATAGCCCCAGACTAGCAACAGCAGGCCCTAGACAATACCCTGTCATCCCCCAGCCTATGCCAAAAAGAGCTGCACCTAATAACAAGGGCCGATTAATGATAGATTTTCTGGAAACATGAAAGTCTGTTTCCAATACAGGCGTAGATCGCTTAAATATAAAACGAAAGCTGAGTATGGAAACGGCCAGCGCCCCCATCATGACAAATGCCAGACTAGGATCCCAGTTACCAGTCACGTCCAGAAAATTCAATACCTTATTAGGATCAATCACTTGTGATAAAGCCAGCCCTAAACCAAAAATCACGCCTGAAAGTAACGCCACAAAATTAAGTTTCATTAAACGGCTCCCAGCAAATGTTTAAGTATAAAAACAGTGACCATGCCCATCAGCATAAAAGTAACCGTTGCAGTGATTGACCTAATTGAAAAACTAGCTATTCCACAAATACCATGCCCACTAGTGCAACCACTGCCCATTCTAGTACCGACACCGACCAGAAAACCACCTAAAACAATAAGCAATAGCGGATAGCCCTGACGTAATTGTAGACTATCATTGCTTAATAACTGGAAGATAGCCGCGCCCAGAACCAAGCCTAATAAAAACAAACCTCGCCAGATCCATTCCTTTTTAGGCGCGCCAAATAAACCATTCATGATTCCGCTAATGCCCGCCATACGTCCATTAAGCAAAAGTAATAAACTAGCACTTAAGCCAATTAAAGCACCGCCCAATAAAGCGGAAACAGGTGTAAAATTCTCCAAAGCATTACCCATTGAGATTAATTTAAAATTGAGTCATTATAAGGGCTCTGATAGCTTGGTAGCAAACACCCGTACTCGTTCTATTTATAAACTAACCCAAAATACACTGATATGTTTGAGATCGCTGAATTAGGACACAAAGTCAGTAAAGCTGAAGTTTCCCAATAATTATTTATGGTAAAATTGAAACTATGCTACAACTATATGAAAAAAATAGTCTTTTCATTCGTTTCAAATGCTAGTGCCTAAGGGGAATTAAGGAGGGGTTTGCTATAAACATGGCAAAACCACCTAAAATAAACCTCGATACACCAGCATTGTGTATTTCAGCTACTCAATAATTGGGAAACTTCAGTCAGTGGAATAGATCAAGACTTTTTAGATATTCTTCAACAGCATACAGCAGGCAATCCAATGAATTCATCTATTAGGTGGACTTATCTAAAGCCGCGTGAAATCGTCAGTGAATT
>NZ_BDMN01000074.1 GCF_002189065.1 Bathymodiolus platifrons methanotrophic gill symbiont | reverse complement strand
AATAAACAAGAAGTTTCATTAGCTGAAATGATTGACCTATATCCTACGTTAGGGCAGGCATATCGATTGAAAGAGCTTTTTAATGACTTATGGTCAATGCCCGATAAAGTATCGGCTGAAGCCTTTCTAAAGCAGTGGTGTGAAGAAGTAGAAAAATCTAAAATCTCAGCATTTATGAAGTTTGTAAAGACCGTTCGGAGCCATTGGTCTGGCATTATTCATTTCGTTGAAACGAAGATTACAAATGGAATTCTTGAGGGAATTAATAGCAAGGTCCAACTGGCCAAACGACGAGCAAGAGGTTATCGTAATATTAATAATTTTATCAATATGATTTACTTTCTTTGTGGTAAGTTAAAATTCGACTACCCACTGTATTTCACATAGAGCAAAAAAAAGACTACAACGAGCAACTAAATTTTTATCAAGGCAAGCTCAATCACCTGGCTCGCCTAGCGCACCAGAAGAAAACATCCAGTGTACTGGTTTTTGAAGGCTGGGATGCTGGAGGCAAAGGAGGCGCAATCAGGCGACTTACTCATGCTCTTGATGCCAGAAATTATCAGGTTATTCCTATCGCAGCTCCGACTGATGAAGAACGTGTTCAGCACTACCTTTGGCGCTTCTGGCGACATATGCCCCGGGCTGGTCGAGTCACTATTTATGATCGTAGCTGGTATGGCCGTGTACTGGTTGAGCGTGTTGAAGACTTTGCTTCTAAACAAGAGTGGACTCGTGCTTACTCTGAAATCGCTAACTTTGAACAAGCCCTGATTGAACATGGCATTGTTTTATTAAAATTCTGGTTACATATCCGATCCGGACGAACAATTACGCCGCTTTAAAGAGCGAGAACAAATCAGTTACAAACAGCATAAAATCACGGAAGAAGACTATCGTAATCGCGACAAATGGACGGAATACTCACTTGCGGTCAACGATATGGTTGCCCACACCAGTTCACAGACTACTCCCTGGACTTTAGTTGAAGCCAATGACAAGCGTTATGCACGTATTAAGGTTCTTAAAACTTACTGTGAGGCACTGGAAAAAGTACTGGATTAAAAATGCCCCTACCTCAATTAAACTGGCAAGCTCTGGACAAGCAAAAGGCATTACAACATTATTGTTACGCTACCCCGGTTGGGCTCTTAGCTGTACAAATGCAAGGAAAGCTATTATGCCAGCTACAATGGCTCTTGACTCCAGGCATGTAGCGGGAAATAAAGAACTCCCCACAGAACTAGAGCAACAATTTAAGCAATACTGGCTGACTGCCAAAATTTCTCCAAAAATGTCTCTATTACAACAAGGCACAGAGTTTCAGCAGAAAGTCTGGCGTGCGCTATGCCTAATTCCGATAGACCAGACAACAAGCTATGGTGAATTGGCCCAGAAATTAGGTACGGCTCCAAGAGCCTTAGCAAACGCCTGCCGTAAAAATCCATTTCCGCTTATCATCCCCTGCCACCGTGTGCTTGCAAAAACGGGTATAGGAGGCTATGCAGGCGCAACAACAGGAAAGCTAATCAATATAAAACTAGCACTTTTACAGCATGAACAGATGATAACTCATGACTTCTAAGCAATTAATCGACTCATTTATCGATGCCTTATGGGTAGAAAATGGCTTAAGCCAGAATACATTGAGTGCTTATGCCAGTGACCTGCGTATTTTCGACAAAAGCCTGGCTACAAAGTCATTACATCAGGCGAACAATAGTGATATTGCTTTGTTTCTTAGCCAGCGCTATGAACAGGGTATCAGCGCTCGGTCTTCAGCTCGGATATTATCTAGCCTAAGGCGTTTCTTCACCTATTTACTACGCGAAAACCATATCAGTACCGACCCTACTGCGTTAATTGATACGCCTCGTATTGGCCGCCCCTTACCTAGCTCTTTATCTGAACACGATGTAGAGCTACTACTCAGTGCGCCGGAACCTAGTTCTGTATTAGGCTCTCGAGACAAAGCCATGCTGGAAATGCTCTATGCCACTGGATTACGTGTTACAGAACTGGTCTCGCTAACCACCAGCCAGGTTAATCTGCGCCAAGGCGTTTTACGCGTCACAGGTAAAGGCAATAAAGAGCGCCTGACTCCCATTGGTGAACAAGCCATGGATAGCCTGGAAGACTATATGCAACATAGCCGAAAAGCCCTGCTATCTGAGCGCCCTTGTAGTGTTATTTTCGTAACCAACAGAGCAGCAGGCATGACACGCCAGGCTTTTTGGCATATTATAAAACGCTATGCAAAAAAAGCAGATATCAACAAAGAGCTATCGCCACACACCTTACGTCATGCATTTGCCACGCATTTATTAAATCATGGTGCCGACCTACGCGTTGTTCAGCTCTTATTAGGTCATAGCAATTTATCCACGACACAAATTTATACCCATATCGCCAACGAGCGATTAAAAGACCTGCATTCACAATATCATCCACGAGGTTAAATAGCAGATGACTCAAAACATACACCCTAGTGCTTATATCGCCGAACAAGCCACGGTAGGCAAAAATGTCACGATAGGCCCTTTTGCCGTAATTGAAAACCATGTTCAGATTGGTGATAACTCTAACATCGGAGCACATGCCGTCATCCGGCCTTACACTAAAATAGGTATGGGCAATAGGATACATGCGCATGTTGTATTGGGAGATTTACCACAAGACACCAGCTTTAAAGAAGAAACTGTTTCCTGGCTAGACATTGGCAACAACAATACTTTTAGAGAAGGCTTTACTGCACATAGAGCCTCTGAAAAAAATGCAGTTACCCGTATTGGCTCTAATTGCTTTTTTATGAACAATAGTCACGTCGCCCATGATTGTCAGATAGGTAATCACACTATTTTTGCCAATAATGTTGCTATCGGTGGTTTTGTGCAAATCGATGACCGTGTATTTATGGGCGGTAGCGTAGTGGCACATCAATTCTGCCGAATTGGTTCTTACGCCATTGTTCAGGGTACAACCGGGTTAAATAAAGATGTTATGCCTTTCTGTTTAATAGCTGGCTACCCTGCCAAACACTATCGCTTAAATACCATTGGTTTAAAACGTTCGGGGATAACAGGAGACCGCTATAAAGTCATTTCCACCGCATTTAGATTGCTTAGACAAAATGCAAGCATTGAACACCTGGAAGATACCGAAGAAATCAAATACCTTAAACAATGGCTAACCGTAAAATCAAAGCGCGGCGTACATGGATTTATGGAACTGGATCGAAAATAGCTGATAAATATGAATACTATATTAATGCCCGAAAACATAATATACATTCTATGACTAAAATCTACATTCTACCCTTGCAATCCATACCTCATAGGCATAACATCGAAGTATCAGTAGACAGATTTTTCACATCTGCGGATGATAAGTTACTTTTAGAAAATTAACATACTGAAGTTTCCCAATAATTATTTATGGTAAAATTGAAACTATGCTTTATATGAAAAAAATAGTCTTTTCATTCGTTTCAAATGCTATTGCCTAAGGGGAATTAAGTAGGGGTTTGCTATAAACATGGCAAAACCACCTAAAATAAACCTCGATACACCAGCATTGTGTATTTCAGCTACTCAATAATTGGGAAACTTCAGTTAACATAGAGCAAGCTATTTTTTGTTATTATTCAGGACAATATTATTTACAAGAACCTATAAACAAGGAATTAATTATGACTACCATAACTGACCCTGCTATCGACCAATGGTATAAAGACGTAGAAAATAATCTATTCTTCAAAGTTGTAGCCATTGAAGAAAGTGATGACAGTATTGAAGTGCAATATCATAATGGTGATATTGGTGAGTTTGATAAAAACAGCTGGTATAACTCAACATTTGACTTTATCGAAGCTCCTGATGACTGGAGCGCTCCATTTGATGACCTTGAACCAGACGACTTAGGCTACTCTACTTCGGAAACTCGTCGTAATGTCAACGGTGAAATGCCACTTGAAGAGTTTAAAGATTAGGAAAAAAACTGCATGAAAATGAGTTCTCAGGAGTTCCTGCAGTGGGATTCCAAATGCATCACACTATTAGCTATGTCTGGAGCAGGAAAAACAACACTGGCAAACAAACTACCCAAAGAAAAATGGTTCCATTATTCAGGCGATTACCGCATAGGAACCAAATATTTAGGTGAGCCAATCCTGGATAATATCAAGCAACAGGCAATGGACGTCCCTTTTTTAAAAGACCTGTTACTTTCTGACTCAATTTATATTTGCAATAACGTCTCTGTCGACAATCTCGCGCCGGTCTCCAGCTTTTTAGGAAAAATAGGCAACAGCAAGCTCGGTGGTCTGGCTCTCAATGAGTTCAAACGCAGACAGGCATTACATCATAAAGCTGAAATTGCAGCGATGTACGATGTTAGTGAATTTATTCATAAAGCTGAACGCATTTATGGCTATAAGCATTTTATTAATGATGCGGGAGGAAGCGTATGCGAACTAGAAGACGAAGAAGTATTACAGCATCTAGCCAGACACACATTAATTATCTACATTAAAACATCGCCCGAGTTAAATGAGACAATTATTAACCGCTCTAAAACATCCCCTAAGCCACTCTATTATCGTGAAGATTTTTTAGATGCATCGCTTGCTGAATTTATACAAGAGAACAACTATAGTAATGCTGATTCTATCCCGCCAGACGAATTCGTCAGCTGGGTTTTTCCTAAATTATTTAAATCCCGTTTACCTCGCTATCAAGCGATTGCCGATAAATATGGCTATACCGTTGATGCCAGTGATATCGCTAAGGCCAACAACGACAATGATTTTATTCAGCTTATTGCCTCCGCAATAGCCCAGCAAACACCATAAAATGCTATGCCATTAGTCGCTCACACACAATTACCGACATTTCAGCGCCTGCAAGAAGAAGGTGAGGATATTCTTAATCCTGCTCGCGCTAATCACCAACATATACGAGAGCTACATATAGGCTTTCTCAATATTATGCCCGATGCGGCTCTGGAAGCGACCGAAAGACAGTTTTTTCGCCTGGTAGGTGCCTGCAACCAGATTGCACAATTCCATATTCATCCCTTTACTATTGAAGGCCTACCTCGGAATGATGCGGCACAGGCACATATTGATCAATATTATGAAACCTTTGAGCAACTTAAACTGGATGGCCTGGATGCATTAATTATCAGCGGAGCTAATGTCACTCATGCTCATTTACAAGACGAAGATTTTTGGCTGCCTTTAACTGAGGTATTTGACTGGGCCAAGAAAAATGTCACCTCCATTCTTTGCTCCTGCCTTGCCACGCATGCATTGATTCAGTTTTGCTATGGTATAGAACGAACTCGTCTGCCAGGTAAACGCTGGGGAGTATACGCACATAAAGTAATTGATCGTAAACACCCTCTTATTGCTGAAATCAACACCCGCTTTGATGTACCACATTCACGCTTTAATGAGGTGTTTCAAGAAGACCTGGAGCAGCATGGTGTACAAGTTTTAGTCGCCAGCTCAGAAGCTGGAGTCCATCTTGCTGTCAGTCCTGACGGCTTTCGTATCGTGTACTTCCAGGGTCATCCTGAATACGATGCCATTAGCCTGTTAAAAGAATACAAGCGCGAAGTGATGCGCTTTATTAACCAGGAGACTGAACATTACCCGCCTTTTCCAGAACATTACTTCAATACTGATGTGCAAACTATTTTCAACTCTTATGCCAGACATGTAAAAAATGCACTCAAAAATAAGCACGCGGTTCTGCCCTTTCCAGAACAGGAAATTGAAACTTTTTTAGACAACACCTGGCGCGATACTGCAAAAGCAGTGTTTAATAACTGGCTAGGGAAAGTTTATCAAATTACTAATCAGGATCGGCGCTTACCTTTTATGCATGGGGTTAACCCAGACAACCCGCTTGATTTATAGTTATTGCATGCCCTGATTGCAGCTATTGTGCTTACCCCCGTACATGGCCAAAAAATGTAATCTTACGCAAAATCAGATGACCTATGCATACAGCTTTTTTACAACAAACAATCAAACTAGCGGTAAAAAGTACCCAGATACATAAGGGCGGACCGTTTGCCGCCATAATTTGCCGGGATCAAAACATTATTGCTACCGGCATTAATAATGTTACCTGCAACAACGACCCCACCGCTCATGCGGAAATAATGGCTATCCGCAACGCCTGCTCTCAATTAAACACTTTTCAGTTAAAAGACTGCGTGCTATACAGTAGTTGTGAGCCCTGCCCCATGTGCTTAGGCGCTATTTACTGGGCGCGCATAAAGCAGGTCTATTTTGCCTGTAATCGTTACGATGCTGCACTGGCCGGGTTTGATGATAGCTTTATTTATGATGAAATTGCCATGCTAGCTGAACAACGAAAAATACCTATGCAGCATATTAAACTAAAAGAGTCTCTTGACCCGTTTAATGCCTGGCAGACACAAGAAAACAAAATTCCTTATTGAGTTTTTTCACCGCCTTCTGCGGTGACTTCTGTTGCAGCTTCATCCCTGATTTTAATTAGCCAGCCATCTTTGGCTTTACACTCTACGCTATTATTTGCTTTAACATGAATACGTGCATATTTTCCCGTCAAAGCAGCAGGTAGCTTAGCGGACACTGCATAAAAACTATCTTTATCAACTATATTAAGCTTTAAAGGAATATTTTTTGCCACCGCTTTAATCGTTGACGAGTCTGCATAACCAGAAACCGTAAAAGAAATCTCTGACTCGGGATCCGCCTCTCCTTTATGTGGTGGGTCAAAGGTTTTAAATCGGGGTTTTTTACAGCCTAAGTCAACATTTCCCGCATTATAAGCAAAGGCTGAAGCAGAAAAACCAATACTGGCAATTAAACAAGCTGAGATTAAAGATTTTTTTATCATTATTATGTCCTCTTTGTTCCAAGTAATAACGTACCCACAACTTTAAAAGTTAAAGAAGGGATAATACTAGCGCCGCCCCACCAACATATTAACATGCACTGATGCATTCTATCATTATTGTTTTAGCTAAAGAATATTTATTATCCAAGCTAGAGAAAACATCTATGCAATTGATATTAAAGAATTATTTAAGCACGTATATAACTAATCTCATGCAGGATGCTTGACTATATAAAAAAATAAACTAAACTTCTAAACAATACTAATTGCCCGCAAGATATTAGACAAAATCCCCTTATGCATATAAAAAAGTCCCCCTTATTAACCGCACTTCTTCTTGTCAGCTCATTCAATGCTAGTGCCTTACTACTTGAAGGCGGTATAGGTAATCAATATCCAGACGCTAAAGATGATCATAATTCTGCTGTTATTGGTCTATTTCCTTCAGCAAGTGGTAATGATCGTAATGGTACTATTGCCACATTTAATGGCTCCTCGGTCGGCCAATACGGTCTGATCACTTCGTTCGATTCTAGTGGCGAATATACCTACGAGCTTTTCGAAAGTACTGACAACTCCAGCTTACCCCCTGATGGAGTTGGGATTGACAGCTTTACCTATACTTATGCAAACGAATTTGGGCAAACTGATACCGCGCGCTTAATTATAGATGTCAACCCAGACCCTGCCTTTGCTGCTCCAGATGATGACCAGCCCTATGATAATGTCGATGTTGAATTTAACAATCGCTCTGAATTTGCAACCTCACTTAATTCAGGTAGAAATATCAAAGGTCACTTATATAACTCTGCCGATAAAGACTGGTACTCATTGGCTAGTGCAGGTAACGAGATCATCACTCTGGAAGTTTGCCCTAAGGGAACCAGCTGTTTTGGTAAAAAAAGCTGGGTACTATATGTATTTGATGCTGACCGTCTAAATGACTTGAACAAGTTGCCACTAGCAGCAAATAAAGGTGAACTTGCACGCTATCTATTCAAACGCTGGATTGATGACACAGGCACTACTTCTGACGCAAGCGGCCAACCACTTATTGACGGTATAATAGGCAGCTCTAACCATATGTATTTAGCGTATGACCAAGGTTATTTTGAAGGCGCATTAATAGGTATTGTAGATCCTTGTTTTGATACTTTAAATACCGTTGACATCGGCGTACCTCCTGGGCCAAAAAATTACCTGATTGCAATCTCATCCCCTCTGAAAGGTGACTCGGGCGATGCAGATTCTTGTGGTGCTGGGTCCGTTATTTTAGAAAAACCCGGACGAAATGTAACTTCGACTATTGAATTAGAGTTAGGAACTGTAACCAAAGTCCTTAAAACTACAGAAGAATATATTAGTATTTTTCCGAACAGTGACGATCAATATGCAATTAAAATTACTGGCACAGGACTTAACCCTTTAAATTCAGAAACTGCAATCGAAGCTGCGGCAAGCTTTAACCCGTTTGACCGTAGCCTGCTTATCCCTAAAGTGCGTGTTGGTGAAAGCATGTATGCAGCAAAACTTACTCAGCCGCTACACCAAGCTCGTAGCACTGAT